>CAZOBL010000019.1:0-6968 GCA_964578185.1 uncultured Thermoplasmatales archaeon | reverse complement strand
TGCAATATTACTAACAACTTTTGCGTTATTAGTTTTTAAAATTTTAGTTTCTCCTCTATTTGCCATATCAATTCACAATTTATTTATCTGACTTAACTTTTTAGGAATACTTGCCTATAAAAATGTTGATAAATAAATTTAGAAAAAATAGCACTATACGATTATTTCTAATCCTGCTTATATTAGCAATATTTTTATTTCTAAACAGCTCAACTGCAATTAGCCAAAACAACGCTGAAGAAGAAAAACCCTATTTTGAATACTTCCATCTTGCATATGAAGAATGTCAAAGTTGCAGTAACACTAAACCAGTAATTGAAAACATAGAAGAAAAATATCAAAATGATATAAAATTTAGAGATATATACATTGGTCATGAGCTCCCTATAGCAGTAATATCGACAAATAGCTCATATACATTTATATCTACACAGAATTTTACATATGAAAATATATCAAATGAAATTTCAAAATATGATTTGAACACCACAGATGTTTATCTTGAATTTTTATATCTTGAAAACTATGGAACGGTTGAGGAAAAAAAACAGATTATTAACGCAATAAATCAATCTTTTAAAGATAATGTTACAATACAGCAATATATTTTATTTGAAGGTCAAGGTCTACCAATAGCTGTTATTAAAAGCCCAGATCAAATTGATTATGAGATTTTTAACTATAATATTAATTTACACACAATAGAACAAAGTAAGCTAGAAGAGAGGATAAATAACTATCTTCAAAATGAGATATATATCATATGTTATTATTCGCCTGTATGCGGGGATTGTGACGAAAAAAGAGAGATAGTCCAAACAGTTCAAAGTGAATACCAAGATAATCCAAACATAATTTTTCAATACAAAGATATAAGCATATATAGAAGTGAATATCTAGAATATCTTGAAAAATATGCTGAAGCAGTACCTTTTGTAATTGTCCTTGATGGTTCAAAAGAGAGTATAATACCTTCAAATGATATAACAGTTGAAAATATCAGATTAGCAATAGAGGGATCACCTCCTGTTGAAAATAAAGATTATATTGTGATAGATTTCGGTGTATGGGAAGTAAAGATAGATAAGGGTGATTTTTCATTGCCGGTTTTAACAGTTGTTTTAGCTGGTCTTGACAGTTTTAACCCATGCGCATTTTTTATCCTCATATTTCTACTTAACCTGTTAATATATGCAAGATCTAGAAAAAGAATGATACTCATTGGCGGAGTGTTTATCTTCTTCTCTGGTCTTTTATATATGCTTTTTATGTTTATCATGTATGAAACACTTATTGCTATACAAACCACAGGGAATATTGCTTTAATATCAGTTATTGTAGGATTAATTATTCTCCCTATGGGTCTTTTGAACATAAAAGATTTCTTTTTCTTTAAAAAAGGAGCATCTTTGAGCATTCCAGATAGTAAAAAACCTAAGATTTTTAAACAAATGAGGGGTCTTGTGAAAAACCCCAAAGTTGGAGCAACACTAATTGGAACTATTTTTCTAGCGATTACTGTAAACTTCTACGAACTTCTATGTACTCTAGGTCTGCCATTTGCATTTACACATGAACTAGCGCGTCAAAGCATAGAAAGAGGTTCTAGCTCATATTACATGTATATACTGTTTTACAATATTGTATATATTATACCCCTGCTAATTATTGTTTTAATCTTTGTTTTCACCCTTGGCAGACGAAAACTTAATGAGTGGCATGGAAGAGTGATGAAGCTGATGTCAGGTATTATGCTCACATCATTTGGTACGATATTTCTTACAAACTACAAGCTTTTAGAAAATATTATTACACCAATACTACTCTTACTGTTCAGTCTATTGGGGGCACTTATAATATCTTGGTTTTATAAAAAATATAAACCAGTTCAAGACGGGTCTTAATTTATGGTAAAGAAACGACGAGACAAAAAACTTGAGAAAAAAATTGCAAGAAACCGTATAAACAAGCTTTTTTCTATGGCTGAAAGAAGTGCTTTAAACAATAAACTAAATCAAGCCAACAGATACATAGAGATTGCTAGAAAAATTGCTATGAAATACCAACTTCGTATCCCAAGTTTTTTGAAAAGAAAATATTGTAAACACTGTTACAGTTATCTACTACCAGGTAAGAATTGTACAGTTAGAATTCATAGAAGCAAAATAGTTATATACTGTGACATCTGTAAAAAACATATTCGCATACCACTAAAAAAATAAAAAGATGAAAAAACCTTCCGGTATGCTTAAATAAGGGTTTTGTTTATTACCGTTACTTAAATTTCATCTGTTAACAGGAGTAAAATGAAATATGACAACTGTATATGATGTTCCAGCTGAAGAATTAATACAAGATGTTGCAAAAAAGCTTTCAAAAGAAGATTCAGTTAAAATACCTGAGCAAAATCTATTCTCACGGACTAGTGTAGATAGAGAAAACCCTCCAGAAAACAAGGACTGGTGGTACGTACGATGCGCATCAATCCTTAGGAAAATCTACATGAATAGGGGTATAGGTGTACAACAACTACGCGCTGAATATGGTGGTAAACGAGACCTAGGCTCAAAACCATATAAAGCACGGGCAGCCTCAGGGACAATTGTTAGACGAGCTCTTCAACAACTTGAAGAGGCTGGATATGTTAAAAAAATTAAAGGTAAAGGTCGTGTTTTAACATCAAAAGGCCGTTCATTTATGGACAATTCATCTAAAGAGGTTTTAGATAAAGTAAAGGATTATTACCCTGAGCTTGAAAAATATTAAAAAAAGTAAACTGAGAAGGGTTTAATCGAAATATGGATGACGAATTAGAAAAAATCAAAAAAAAGAAGCTAGAAGAACTACAAAGACAACAACAAATGCAGGATTCTATTGGACAACAAAAAGCTCAAGAAGAAGAGCTTGAAAAAAAGAAAAAAATGATGCTTATAAGCATCCTTACACCGAAAGCACGTGAACGACTTGGAAACATTAAAGTTGCAAGACCGAAAATTGCTGAAAACATTGAAAATCAGCTTATAATGCTTGCTCAATCGGGGCGTTTGAATAATAAGATAGATGATAAGCAGCTTCGAGGGTTGCTTAAAAAAATTATGCCAAAAAAAAGAGATATTAATATTAAAAGAAGGTGAATAAGTACTATGTCAACTCATAAATCATTTGGTAAAAAAATTAGACTTAATAAAGCTACAAAGAGTAATCGTCGTGTTCCCGCATGGATTATGATAAAAACGAATAGGCGGTTTACTCGACATCCTAAACAACGTAATTGGCGTAGAAACAGTTTAAAACGAGATTAAATTAAATGATGTAGGGGTATTTTACTATGGCAGATGAAATTGAAAGAATTTATGTTATTCCACTTAAAAAACAGAATTATAATCGTTCAAGGGCAGCAGATACAGCTGTTAAACGTGTTAAAAATTTTTTGAAGAAACATATGAAAGTTGAAGATAAAGATATATGGATTGATGAATCACTTAATCATGCTTTATGGTCACGTGGTAAATATAAGATGCCTGGTAAAATACGTGTTAAAGCAGTTAAATTTGAGGATGGAGTTGTTGAGGCATCATTGCCTGAGCTTGCTTTTGAGAAGTCCCGGCGTGAGATTCTGCGGGAGGAACGTGAGAAAAAGACTCCTATTCTTAGACGTGAGGAAATGCCTGAGGGTGGTGAAGGTGTAGATGGTGCAGAGGATTATGATATTGCACCTACAGCTGATGGTGATGTAAAAATTAAGAAAAAGAAATCATCTAAAGAAAAAACTGAGGAAGAAGAAAAAGAGGAAAAGTCAAAGAAAGCCAAAAAAACAGAGAAAAAGGATACTTCTAAAAAAGGAGAATCTAAAAAGCAGAAAAAGGATAAAAAAGAGAGTTCCAAATCCAAAAGAGAATCTGGTAAACAAAAGAAATCTAAGGCTTCAAAAACTAGTAAAAAGACAAAATCTTCTAAATCTAAAACAAAAGACAAAAAATCTAAAACTGATAAATCTGGTAAAGACAAGAAAAAGTGATTTTTTATTATGCTTGAGTTAATGGATTTTAATGAAAATCCTAATCTTGGAGTTTTCTGTAGATGTAACAATGATGTAGTTTTTGTTAGAAAAGGTCTTACAAAGAAGACTCTGCGCAAGATATCTGAGGTGCTTGATGTTAAGCTTGTTGAGATGAATATTGTTGATGCAACAATTATTGGTTCTTTAATGGTTTTTAACTCAAAGGGTGCAATTATCACTGATTTTGCTGATAAACGTGCTTTGGATACTGTTGTTGATAATGGTTTAGATCTATGCGTTGTATCTGATAAATTTAATGCAGTTGGTAATGATATTTTAGTTAATGATAGTGGTTGTATGGTTCATCCTGATTTTTCCAATAAAACAATTGATGCCATAAAAGATGTATTAGGTGTGCCTGTTGTTAGGGGTTCAATTGGGACTTTAAAAAATGTTGGTATGGCTGCTGCGGTTACAAATAAAGGTCTTTTATGTCATCCAAAAGTTACTGATGATGAGAAAAAAATGCTTGAGAAGGTTTTTGATGTTCCCGTTATGATTGGGACTGTAAATCATGGTTCTCCCGTGATTGGTAGTGGCCTTGTAGCTAATTCAAAGGGTGCTATTATAGGTAATCAAACTACAGGTATTGAAATGGGCCGTATAGAAGAGGCTTTAGGTTTTATATAGTTATACGTAACAAATATATTTTAATAAAACTATTTTTATAATTAAATAATATGAAAAGATTTATAAACAATTATGATATTATATATTTTGAAATATAAAAAAGTTCTTGGATGATAAAATGGAACAAACTAAACCTTATAAATTTGATTCAACTGACAAAAAAGTCATCAATATATTCTCAGAATTGGGTATGCCAAAAAACCTGGCAAAAACCCTAATTTATATATCCAAAGTAGATGAATGTAGATCCGCTGAAATAGAAAAACAAGCAAATCTACGACAACCTGAAGTAAGTGTAGCAATGCAACAACTTCAAGATAGAGGATGGATAGATAAAAGATACAAGAAAAAAGAAGGAAAAGGCCGTCCTGTACACATCTACAAGCTATCAAAAACTATGGATGATATCATAGAAAACTTCGAAGAAGAAAAAATGCAAGAGGTTAAATCTGTAGAAAAAGACCTTAATGATTTAAGGAAATTGGTAGATGAGAGATAAAAAAATAATAATCTCTCAATAAAAAACCAGTAAAAAAAACCTACTATTTTTAAAGAATTTTTAAACAAAGCAAATTTTATAAGTAAAAAATCTCTCACACCTCACAAAATTAATAATAAAAAACTAGGATTTACAGGGTGAGTGAAATCTAAAGATGACTGATTCATATAATCAAAAAAACATAGAAAAAAAATGGCAAAAAGAATGGCAGAATTCTAAAATTTACCATTTCGATTTCAACAGTGACAAAAAGATATTCAGTATAGATGTACCACCCAGATACGCTTCAGGCCCTCTACATGCGGGTCATGCGGTACATTACACTCATATAGATTTTGCAGCCCGCTACAAGCGAATGAGCGGCTTTAACGTGTTTTTTCCACTATGTTTTGATGTAAACGGTATACCCATAGAGGAGCGAGTGGAAAGAAAGCGTGGTATAACCAGAAAAGACATAGATCGCCATGAGTTTAACAAGCTATGCTCCCAGTTTGCCGAAAAAAACATAAAAACAATGACTGAGCAATTCCGACTTTTAGGGGAAAGCATGGACCCTAGCATTTACTATCAGACAGATGCAGAATATTATCGTCGGATAACGCAGATTTCTTTTATAAAAATGTATAAAAAAGATCTGATTTACAAAGGTTTGTTTCCAGTTAACTGGTGTCCACGTTGTATGACTGCTATGGCTGATGCAGAAATTGAGTATAAAAACCGTGAAACCAAGCTTAACACTGTTAAATTTTATTTTAAAGAAGATCAACCCCGTCAAATCGATAAATATCATGGAATAGGACGTGATAAAAAAGGCTTGTACGTTGAGATAGCTACAACACGCCCTGAGATGCTTCCAAGCTGTCAGATCGTAGCAGTGCATCCAAGTGATGAGCGTGCCCCGTGGCTTGCTGATAAGACTCTTATTGTCCCCTTATTTGAAAAAGAAGTAAAAATCGTTGAAGATGATGCTGTTGACCCAGATTTTGGCTCTGGAGTAGTGATGATTTGTACAGTAGGTGACAAAGAGGATTTAGACTGGGTTTTCAAATACAAACTCCCTCTTGAAATGAGTATCAACGAGGAGGGATGCATGACCAAGCTTTGCGGCGACTATGAAGGCATGAAAATTATTGATGCGCGTAAAAAAGTCATTGAGGATTTAAAACAGAAGGATTTACTTATAGGGCAAGAAGACCTCAATCAAAATGTCGGCGTCTGCTGGCGTTGTAAAACTCCTGCTGAATTCATTAATGCTGAACAATGGTTTCTAAAAACAGTCAAGTTTAAAAAAATGGTGCTTGAAAAATCTGATGAGATGGATTGGTTCCCAGAGTTTATGAAAACCCGGCTGGAGGATTGGGTAAACAGTCTTGAATGGGACTGGGTGATATCACGTCAACGTTATTTTGCAACACCTATACCTCTTTGGGAATGCAAAGAGTGTAATCATGTTGTAGTTGCAAATGAAGAAGATTGCTATGTTGACCCCACAATTGACAAGCCACCTGTGTGCAAGTGCCCAAAATGTGGTGGCAAACTTGTAGGTTGTGAAGATGTTTTTGACACCTGGATGGATTCAAGTATTTCGCCTTTGTATAATACATTTTGGTATCGTGATGAAAAACGATTTAAAAGACTCTATCCAATGAGTCTACGCCCACAAGCACATGATATAATTCGCACTTGGGCATTTTACACTATTCTACGTTGTAGTCTAATAACACAGCAGAAACCGTTTGAGAATATGATGATGGGTGGATTTATCCTATCTGAAGATGG
>CAZOBL010000018.1:0-23606 GCA_964578185.1 uncultured Thermoplasmatales archaeon | reverse complement strand
GCTGAAAAATATGCAGAGATTACAGATTATGAAAAAAAGCTTCTTTTATCAAATAAAAAACCTATAGTTCTTACAAAAAAAAAGAGATATGAACAGATATCACCAGGGCTAGATAGAATCGGTATTTTTCTAGCATATACTGGTGTTCATCATCTACTTTTATCCTATCTTAAATCTGATGCTTTGATTATGACCTCAGCAAATATTCCAGGTGAACCAATGCTTATAAAAAACGAGAATGCTTTTGCACTTCGCGCTGACTTTTATCTTCTCCATAACCGCCCTATTTTAAATCGTGTGGATGACTCAGTTATAAAAGCTTGGAAGGAAAATAGTTTTTTTATTCGTAAATCACGAGGATACGTACCAGATCCATTTGATGTTGAATACAAAAGCGATATTCTAAGCGTAGGACCAGGTGATAACGTAGTTGGTGCTCTATCCCATAAAAATAAGTTATATGCAACTCAATATATTGGACAATCTAAATATTACTCGGTTTTAAGGTTTTTTGAAAAAAGCATAAGACACCTAATGAAACTCACAATGGAAAAACCGAATCTCGATGCAGTTGTAATGGACAAACACCCTGGATATGATACACGTGTCGTTGCAAAACGATTCTCAGAAGAGTTTAATGCTTGCTTGTATGAAGTTCAACACCATCATGCACACGCAACAAGTCTAATGCTTGAGCATAATCTCGAGGAAATAGTTGTTTTATCGCTTGATGGTTTGGGGTATGGCGATGACGGAAATTTCTGGGGTGGAGAAGTACTATATTCTACTTATGAAGATTACCAAAGAGTTGGTCACCTTGAATATATACCCCTAATAGGAGGGGATATGGCAACTAAAGACCCGCGCCGTCTTGTTTATGCAATTTTTTTAAAATTTGATAAGCAAATGTTTTTCAAAGATCAAAAGGCAGATATCCTATCAAAACTTATGCAAAAATCACCCTTGAGTAGCAGTATAGGACGAGTTTTAGATGCTTTGTCTTGTTATCTTGATATTTGCTGCACACGTACTTACGACGGGGAGCCTGCAATGAAACTTGAAAGATATCTATCAATGGGTCGACCTAGATATTCTTTCGAAACGGAAGTTAAAAAAGGTATTGTTTCAACTGTTGATTTATTCAGACAATTAGATGAAAAAGTAACTGATTCTTTAAACGAGCAGAAAAAAGCAGATTTAGCATATTCTTTTGTAAAAACAATTGTTGACTCATTAACAGACATAGCAATTAAATCTGCAAAGGATCAAAATATTAAAGATATTGGCATATCTGGTGGTGTGTCCTATAATATTCCAATTGTTGAAATGGTTGAAAAACAAGTTAAAAAACATGGTTTAAATTTCAAGGTTCACAAAAAGGTCTGCAATGGTGATGGTGGAATATGCATTGGTCAAAATACATCTATTGGTCATAAATTAGAAAAAAACAAATAATATACTAATGTTAAAGATTGAGGTATTATGGGCAAAAACAGTGATCTAGCAATATTGCTTTCAATAGTAGTTATAGGAATGTTTATACCTTTTATTGGATCTGTTGCTATAACCTTTAATATGGATATAACCCAAATTAACAGTTGGTATAAAATAGCTTCCACATTTGGATGGTTTCTATTAATTTTCGCAGTTGAATTGGCGATTGTATTACTCTATTTTACACTGACAAGCAGAATTGCAAATAAAAAACTCAAAGATCTAGAAAACAAATAATTTTATTAAAGGATATATAGAAAACTTTTATAAGTGAAGTCTAATTCGAAATTTACATAGAGGTTAAAATTTATGGCCGTAACAATAGACGAAGAAACTTGTACTGCTTGTGGAGCATGCGCCGATGTATGCCCAGTTGATGCAATCACAGTAGATGATGTTGCAAAAGTAGATGAAGACACATGCATTGACTGCGGGACATGCGTTGGAGAATGCCCTGTTGAAGCAATAGAATTATAAAAATAATATACTTATGATGGTTTCGCCTATCGAACCATCTTTACATTTTTTAAATCCTTTTTTAATTTTATCACAAATAAGCTTGAGTAATGCATCTTTTGCTATCCAACGTGCAGAATTAGAAAGAATTTTGATTTATTCAGCCGATCTTATCGCTTTTTTATTCATATCAAAATTCCTGTGGATAGCTTCTCTTTATTAAATCTAAAATAACTTACAGAATTCATATAAACAACTTTAGGTTTTTTGTGCAAATGTTTTAAGTTATTATTCTATGCAACTTTTTCAATGAATGAAATATTGCTTCAAACAGTTTTACCGTTTATTCTATCTGCATTTGTAGTAATAATAATAACAATTATTGCAGAAAAATATGGTACAAAAATTGGCGGAATACTTGGAACTCTTCCTTCAACAATCATTATTGCCTTTATTTTTATAGCTATAAACAAAGGCATAAATTTTGCTGTTCGTTCTGCAGCAGTTGTCCCAGCAGAGATGGGGATAAATCTAATTTTTTTACTAATATTTGTTTTACTTGCCTACAAATCAACAATAAAAGCAATTTTAGGATCCCTTAGTGTTTGGACTATACTTTCAGCTCTTTTATTTTTAAGCTCATTAGAAAGCATCCTCATTTCAATAGCGATATATGTTCTAGGCCTTGTGATTGTTTTCATAACACTTGAAAAAATCAAAAAAATAAAGTCACATGGCATGGTAAAAGTACATTACACTACAAAAAAAATATTATTAAGAGGTATAATCGCAGGAAGTATTATTGCACTAGCAGTATATCTATCAAATATTGACGCTGCATTAAGCGGTATTTTCTCTATTTTTCCAGCGATTTTTACATCCACAATGATTATAACACTTACAGAACACGGACCTGATTTTTCTGCTGCTATGGCTAAATCCATGACTCTAGGTAGCCAAAGCGTTATGACTTATGTTATTGCAATATATTTTCTTTATCCAAAGTGTGGTATCCTGATGGGGACAATAGTATCTTTTATATTAGCATTTTTTGTATCTATTGTTTTATTACAATTTAGAAAAAAAATAATATAGAATATTCTCATCAGTAAGTTTTGATAAAAAAGCTCATTATAATATATGTTGGCGAACAATGTTTTATATGGGGAAAAATAAGCTTTTAGATTTATGTTGATGGGTCGTTGATATTACCTGAAAAAAGGATAGTGCCTGTTTCTTTATGTTGAATAAGATACATAAATGGATGATCGCAATCAACTACTATCCTTGAACTACCTCCACCACCTGGTGCTGATGTAAGCTCCATTAATACTGCCGTAGCCGCAGCTGCTTCAGTTCCCTCTTCATTTACTTCAATAAATGCTTTATGTAACACTTTACTGATAAAAAGATTTGGAAATCCAGTTATACCAGAGAAATCTGCATTAGACGGGTTAAAAGCATCTTGAATTCCAAGCTCTATTAGATAATCATTTAGATTATAGACTGGCGTTTCAATTTTGAATTTTGGTAGATATATATCTACTTCATTTTTTGTCATTGAATCAAGCCAGGTCGATAGTTGCTCAGCATCTATATAATTCACAATCTCAGATAAACTTACATCGTCTTTTGGCAGAAGAACAACCATTGATAAATCATTACCTGTATAAGGCAGTTCTAGAATCTGCAAATCGTCAGTTTCTGTGTAATTAAACTCGTCTTCTGTATCAACAAGTTTCATTGTATCAACATTGACTGTTTCACCATTAGAAGTTAAGAAACTCCTTTCAGTTGTGTTTTCTTCATCAAATTGTACCTGCCATGTGCCTTTAAAGTATATTGCGTTAGTAAGAATCAACCTAGTCATAGCATTAATATCAGTTTCCTTAATGAGATCTTTAATTAGGTTATTTGTTTGATTTTCAATCCATTGGTTTATAATTGCAGCAGCCTGTGCAGCATTTGAATAATCAACCTCAGTTGCATCTCCACCATAAAACTCTTTTATTACATCAGTATAGTCATCCAAAAGTTCAAAACCAACGTTTGGCCAAAGAGCATTTGCAGTACTTATATTATAATTCTCATTTTCACTATTCAGCAAAAGATAGAGATTTTTCATATATTGATGGAATGAGTCGTTATCTTGTTCAATATTGAGAACATCGGCCATCTCACTAGCAGTAGTGCCGTTTGCTCCCTCATATGTCATCGCAAGTGCTGTAAATATGCTATATGGCGAAAAAAAGATGTTTTCATCTGTTTTATCAGCAAATATTTTTTTATAAAATTCAAATGAAAATACATTAACAGCTTCTTCAAAAGAGGTTATATTACCCAAAGACGCAAGTGGATCTTTAGTTTCATCATCTTTTGAGACATCTACATTGGAGGATTTATCATTATCCATATCAATAGTAAATATATACACACCAGAAGTAATTACCAATAGAATAACAAACATTGGAATGATAAAATTCTTTTTCATTTTTTAATCACATACTAAATAAATACGTAATAGTATTTAAAAACCTAGAAAATGTTTGGTTTTTTCCAAACAAAACATTTATAAGCCATTAGGTAACTTGGGAAAAATAAAAGATATACTAAAGAGAAATCTTATGGTGAAGACATTTGCTAATTATTTTTTTACACAAAAGTTTAACTAATTAGATGGAGAGTTTAAAAGATATGTATATAGATGAGATTAAAAATTCTATAGTTTATGATAGAACAAAAAATCCCGAGAGGACAAATGCGACTCTGGAGAGGATATATGAGGTAATTGATAACACGGTTGGGAAAAAGGGTGTAGTGTTATTAGATGAAATTAAAAAAAGTTTTGATGATATTGATTTGAGAATGCCTCTTAACGAAAAACAAGCTGAAAAAATATCCAGATGTATAAATAACCATAATTTAAAACCTGATGAATTAAAGGATATTGTTGATCAGCTGTCATATTCTGAAATTTCAACAGAAGAAGCAATAGAGGTACATAAAAAATATAAAATTCCAGTATCACATCTTGAAAAAGATATAATTCCTGTTAAAGGACAAGGTTGTTGGATTAGAGATACCAAAGGAAAATGGTATATTGATATGGATAGCAACTATAGTGCTACAAATATCGGTATGGCAAACCCTGAAGTTGCAAGAGGGCTTTACAATCAAGCTAATCTTTTAATATCTATGAAAGAAGACCGTGTGCAAATTGCAAGAACCCGGTTTTTAAAAGAAATTAATACAATGATGCCCCAGGGGCTAGAATATTTTTATTGGCAAAACTCAGGCGGGGAAGCAGTTGATAAAGCAATTAAAATCGCTAAAGCATATACCAAAACACGAGATGTTATTGCTTTTAAAAATGGTTTTCATGGTAGAACTCATGGTGCAGTTTCTGTAACCTGGAATAAAAAATATAGAAAACCTTTTGGTTTAGATGATGAAGATTGGGTGCATTTCGCAGAATTCAATAATATTGACTCGGTAAAAAAAATAATTGAAGAAACTGATGCTAAAATAATTATTATGGAATTGGTACAGGGCGAAGAAGCTGGTAATCTTGCAGCAGAACCTAATTTTATTAAAAAACTATGGAAATTAAAAAAAGAAAAAGATATAGTGATTATTGATGACGAAGTACAAGCAGGTTTTGGAAGAACTGCAGTAAAAGAGGGAGACTGGTTTGCCTGCATGAGCTATAACGTGGTACCAGATATAATGACTATAGGTAAATCATTTGGAGGCAGCTACCCGGTTACTGCCGTCGTCACAAATGAAAAGATATCCGATGCTATGAAACCTGGTTATGATGGCTCTACTTTTGGTGGAAACCCTATGGCTATGACATCTGCACTAATCGCAACAAGACAGATGCGTGAGAAAAACATCACTAAAAATGTAATAGAGAGATCAAAACAATTCTCAGAAGGTTTAAATGAACTAAAAAAGAAATATTCAATAGTATCAGATATCAGGATAAGAGGTTTAATGATTGCTTTCTCACTTGGATCTAGTGAAAATGTTGAGAAAATGCAGGATTATCTGTTGAAAGAAGGTGTTAAATCAAGTTTATCTACAGGCAAATATATTAGGTTTTTACCGCCAACTATAATAAATAGGGGAGAAGTAGAAGAAGTATTAGAAAAAATTGGTAAAGCCTTAAACAAACTTTAAACCAATCTTGATCTGATACAAAAAAGCTCATTATAGTATATATTGGCGAATGTTTAAAATATAATAAAAAATAAGGGAATTTATTGAATTTCTTCTATTTTTTCCATTACACTTCTACGTACATTTTCTTTAGTAAATTCTTCAAGATGACCGGGAACCTTTACAATAGGAATGCCTTTCTCTTCTAAATATTTAATAGCAGGTAGTGCCTTATTTTTAAATTCTTTAAGACGAGAACGGATTTTTTCTTCAGTGTCATCAGATCTTTGTATAACCTCAGCACCACATTTTTTACAATATTTCCCATCTTCAGGAGGTTTATATTCTAAGTGATATACTGCTCCACATTTTGGACAAATACGACGCTTAACGGTTCTTCTAATGATACGTTCATCACTGTTATCAACCAGTAAAACGAAATCAATTGTAATATCATGTTCTTTGGCAATATCCATTAAAAACTCTGCCTGATTAAGGGTTCTAGGGTATCCATCCAGGATTTGACCGGTATAGTTTTTTTCTGCAAAATTAGATTCAAATAATTTATTTACAATATAATCAGGGCCAAAAAGACCTCTATTAACAAAATATTTAGCTTTCAAACCCAAAATAACATCATTATTATCAGTTCCAATCTCATTTGCAATCTTCTCATCTGACACAAAACGCTCTTTTTCTTCATCCCAAAATTGTGACAAATCACCATCATAACGATACTCATTGAAAATACTAAGATAATGACGAAAAATATCGCCAGTTGACAGTTGTTCTAAATCATATTCTTCAGCAAGTACATCTATACGAGGTTGTTTACCAGCACCACTTTTACCAGTTACAATAACATTTGATACTTCAGACATGATTGCAGCTAAATCAAAACAAGATATATAAAAATTCTTACAAAAGAAATCAGTTATCGTTTACATAATCCCAATTTTTATACACGTCTTTTTTACTGTAATTTTTTGAATTTTGTTTTTTACCATTCCCATTATATTGTACGTCAACAATTATACCTTCTGAATCTCTTAGAATTATCTTTGTTTCATCGTTGTTAAAGTCTGTTGTGTAATATTTACCGTTTCTAAAAACCAAGCCATTTTCTGAGTTGTATACTGCTTTTTCACCTAGTTGAATTTCTGTATCACAGTCGACTATTTCATCAAGTTTTTTAAGTTTATATGCATCCTCTGCCATTCCAATCATTGTTCTAAAAACACGGGTTTTTCTGCCATCTGAAACATGTTTAATTTGTTCTTTAATATTTGAAATAATTGCGGGTATATCTTCTGCTTTTGTGGGAAGTAGCACTTTTTTCCAAAACCAGTTATAGGTTTTACTTGCACGAGCGTTAATATGTTCTGGTAGTTTATCAGGGTAAAGAATTATTTTTCCATTGAGGGTTCTATGTTTTTTTCTCCATTCGTTACGACGCCTATCCAGAATTTTTTTTCTATTATTTTTTCCCGGCATAAGATAGTCCCTCCTTAAGAATAACCCCTTAAGTTGCAATTTGTAGTAATGTATTTTATGATTTATCAAACTTCCCCATTTTTTTAACGTTTTTTGACGAAACGAAAGTCTATATTACAACTTCCTTCAGCACTTACCATACAGGGACCGATAGGAGAGGAAGGAGTACATTTATTTCCAAAAAGAGGGCATTCCTTTGATCTAACTATTCCCCGTAAAACTTCGCCACAACGACAGCCGAGTGGTTCAGAAAAATCTTTGTTTTTAAGTTCTTTAAGAGTATTATAGTATTTTTTACGAGCGTCAAAATCTTCAAATTTATTTTTTATACCTAGACCTGATTTTGGTATAATTGGAAAGCCCCGCCATTTAACATCAATGGGCTCAAAAGCCTCTTTAATTGCTTTTTGAGCTTGAATATTTCCTTCTGCATGAACTGCACGCTTGTATTCATTTTGAACAAATATTTTTTTTTCTTTAATTTGTTTTACAAGCATCCATACAGCCATTAATATATCAAGTGGTTCAAAACCTGCTATAACTTGGGGTATTTTATAATCTTTAGATATAAATTCGTATGGATGCGTACCAATAATTGTTGATACATGACCTGGTTCGATGAGACCATCAATTTTTACCTCACCCATATCAAGAATGGCTTTAAGTGCATGAGGCATTGTTCGATGACAACAAAGTATAGAAAAATTATCGGGAGGTGTATTAATCAGTACAGAAGCAGTGCTTGGAGCCGTTGTTTCAAAACCAACTGCCATAAAAACCACTTCTTCATCTGGATTATGTTCAGCAATTTTAACTGAATCTTCTATGCCATAAACAGTTCTAACATCATATCCTTCTGTTTTCAAATCTTGTAAAGAGTGAGTTTTACTAGGTACTTGTAGCATATCACCGAAACTAGTTATGATTTTATCATTTTTTGCAAGAAGTATCATTTCTTCGATTTCCCGTGGTGTAGTAACACATACAGGACAACCTGGGCCTTGACCAATTTCAATACCACAATCTTCGAGCATTGAATCTAAACCATGACGAACGAGAGTATCTTGATGAGTCCCGCATACATGCATAAAACGAGCTTGCATGTTGAATTTTTTTAATTTAGCAATGATTTTCTTTGCAATATCTTTATCTCGAAGTGAAAACAAATACTATCCCTCTTTATATTCTAACATTTCTCTAAAAAGATTGATTGTTTCTTGGGCTTCTTTTTTATCTAAAACCTCTATTGCAAAGCCGGCATGAACTAGGACATATTGCCCTTTCTTTATATCAACTAAGCTAACATTGACTTTGTTTTTAGTTCCATCTCCATAGTCAACAATTGCATGAGTATTATCATCTTTAATTTCTATTATTTTACCAGGTATTGCAAGACACACGGAATCGTTCCTATTAAAGAGGTTATTTATTAAATTATGCTTAAAAAGATAGTTAAAGCTAAATATAACCATATGTTTAGAATCCTAAAATCCATCAAATAAAAAGGTTGTATCTTTATGAAAAAATTAGATGAAACAATGTCTGTATGTCCTGCATGTTACCGAGATGGTAAAATCAATAAAATCCCTGCGGAAATTGTTGAAGAAGAAAATAAGGTCTACATTAAAAAAACCTGCCCCGAACACGGAGATTTTAAAGACATATACTTTGGAGATGCAGGTCTTTACAAGAAATGGATGAAATACAAAGTGACGGGTTTGGATTCTCCGGATGTAAAAACTCAGTTATTTGATTTTCCTAAACTTTATGATATGCACAAATCGCAAAGTGTTCTAACTAATCTTTTAGTTACAAATAGATGTGATCTTAGATGTAGCTATTGTTTTATGAATGCTGGGGCTGCAGGCTATGTATATGAACCTTCTCTTGATGAATTAAGGGAGTTAATGATACAAGCTAGAAATGAAAGACCATTGGGTTCAAAAGCTATTCAAATAACGGGTGGAGAACCTACAATTAGAGATGATTTATTAGAGATTATATACATGTCAAAAGAATTAGGATTTTCACATGTACAGGTAAATACAAATGGTCTGAAACTTGCTGAAAGTGTAGAATTTTGTAAAGAATTAAAAGATGCAAGGGTAAACACGATTTACATGAGTTTTGATGGTGTTACAAAAAAGACAAATCCCTGGATTGAAAAAAATAAACAAGCTATCAAAAATCTAAGAGAAGCAAATCTTAAATGCGTATTAGTACCTGTTCTAATTGGTAATAAAAATTTACATGAAACAGGTAAAATGGTAAAATTTGCAATAGATAACATGGATATAGTACGTGGTCTTAATTTTCAACCAATAAGTTTTTGTGGACGTATAACTAAGATAAAAGATGAAAAGAGAGAAGAAGAACGTGTTGACTACGTAAGCATGATGAAGGCAATTGAGGATGAATTCGACGGAAAGATTTCCCGAGATGATTTCTTCCCCGTTCCATTTGTATTTCCCATATCGAAACTAATTGAAATGCTAAAAGGTGAAACTCAAGTAGAATTTACAGCACATCCTGGTTGCGGAGGAGCGACTTATGTTTTTATTGATGAAGAAGACAACCCAATACCTGTTACAAGATTTATAGATGTTGAAGGTCTTTTTGATTTTATTGATAAAGAAAGTAAGATTAAAGGACCTTTCAAAAAAATACGAGTTGGAGCCGCTTTTCTAAGAAAAATAGATGATTTTGTAAATTATGATATGGCACCAAAAGGTTTTGATTTAAAACAATTATTAAAAGATGCTGCAATTGGCGGAAGTTATGACTCACTCAGAGGTTTTCATTATAAATCACTATTCGTTGGATCGATGTGGTTTCAAGACTCATTTAATTTAAACATTGACAGACTTAAAAGATGTGTCATTCACTATTCAACCCCCGAAGGTATAGTTCCATTTTGTACTTATAATGGACTAGGTATCGGAGATAAAATACGTGAGAAACACTCAATGACTGTAGAAGAATGGGAGAAAAAAACAGGTAGATCACTAAAAGAAGATCTTAGAAAAGATGTCCCTCTAACATAGAGTTATAAATGTTTACAGATGACAAAAAAGATAGTTTGTTAGAAGATATTTTAAGCTATCTAAAAAAACCAAAGTATATTTCAAAAAAAAAAGATATAAAAACTGGGAAAAAAATTTGGGATATATTTCAAATTTTGGCTTTATCTCTTATTTTATCAGTAATTATTGGATTTATAATAACTGTTGCTTTATCAACGGTGAATTACAACCAGGAGCACCATGAACTCTCTGATCCGAAATATGATAATCCATTGACTCTCCTGATTTCGGCAGTATTTTTAGCACCTATTCTTGAAGAAACCACGTTTCGTTTAGGATTGAAGTTTTCAGCCTTAAGATTAAGTTTTTCCCTACTCTTTTTAACAGTTTTTTTTATACCTACAATATTAACTGAGATTGGGCTAAATTTTAGCACATCATTAAACTTGATTTATCATTTGTGGGTTTTTGTAGCAATAGGATTAATTCTACCAGTTATACTTCATGAGGATAATGTAGAAGAATACGTGAAAAACAAATATCATAGATATTTTCCATACATTTTTTATGCGTCAGCAGGACTTTTTGCATTGATTCACATTTTTAATTATGGTAACGCAATTGATATTTGGTTTTTAACTCCCTTATTAGTACTGCCTCAGTTAATAGGAGGTCTACTGTTTGGTTTTGTAAGGATGAAATATAGTTTCATATGGGCAGTTATTCTTCACATTAGCTATAACGCATCGCTCTCCATCTCAAAGATTTTATCTACATTTTTACCTGAGAGTGGTAAATTATCAGAGCTTACACAAGATGAAATGCTTATTTTTTCAGGTCTAGCAATGGCGGCTCTTTTACTTGCAATAGCTGTATTAATAGCCTTTAGTCTGCTCTTATGGGAATATTTTTCCAAAAAATTTAATTCTAAGATAAACACTTAAATAATTTAATGTTAAAATAATAATAAAATTGCAAAATATAAAAATATGAGGGGTTTAATTTAATGTTTAGAAAATGTCAAAATACAAATTGTATATGGAGAAATATCAAATTAAAAGGTTAACACTAAATATGTTATTAAATATATGGAACATATAATGAAGATCTTGCTTATTGAACCAAAAAAAAGGACCGCCAAAAGAAAGAAATATAAAGAAACCCCCCTGTTTTATTTACTATATTCAAGAAACGTCGCACACAGAAGACCTTTGGCTTTCACAATATTAGCTGCCGTCACACCTAAGAAACATGAGATCAGTGTGATACAAACAGGTATAGATAAAATTGATTTTGATAAAGATTGTGATTTGGTAGGATTAACAACTAGCACGGTTCAAGCTTATACTGCATATAAAATAGCTGATGAATTCAGAAGAAGAGGAGTTACTGTAGTAATAGGAGGGTGGCATGCATCTGCCCTACCTGAAGAGGTAAAGCAACATGCTGATAGTGTAGTTATAGGGGAAGCAGATGAAACTTGGCCCCAATTGCTAAAAGATTTTGAGAACGATAAGTTAAAACCTTTTTACAGGCCTACGCGTGCTGTTAATATAGAAAATCTACCTCGTTTAAAAAATGTTTACCCGATGGAAAATGCTATTGGCATACATGCTACACGTGGTTGCCCTAATGGCTGTGAATTTTGCTCAATTACAAACATGAAATTTAGGAGATTTTATCGAACGAGACCTATTAAAGATGTAATAGAAGAGATTAAATCATCAACAGATAAAACATTTTCCTTCCAGGATGCGTCTCTAACGGCCAATCATGAATATACAAAAAATTTATTTAAAGAAATGAAAACATTAAATAAGAAATTTTCAACTATGGGAAACATACATGACTTAGACGACGAGGAATTACTAAAAGCAGCAGCTGAGGCAGGATGTTACACATGGATTATAGGTTTTGAATCAATAAATCAAAAATCTTTAAACAGCATTAACAAAATAAAGAATAAAGTAGAAGACTATACAAGAATTATTAAAAAAATTCAAGACTATGGCATGGCTGTTGAGGGGAGCTTTATATTTGGTTTTGATTTTGATACAATAGATATTTTTGATAAGACCGATGATTTTATTAGGAAAAATAATTTAAAAATGACTTATTTAGATGTGGTAGTTCCTTTTCCAGGTACACCAATTTTTGAAAGATTTGAAAGAGAGGGTCGTATTTTAAGTAAAGATTGGAGCAAATATGATGGTCATAATTATGTTGTCTACCAGCCAAAACTTATGTCACCTGAAATTTTGTTATCAAAAGCTCAAGAGCTTGAAAAAAGGTGGCATTCACCATATAGATCGGTTGAGAAAATTGCAAAAAACATTAAATTTGGTTATAATAATTTTATTGAAATAGCAGGTATTGAACTTCCTTTCACTTAAATAAGGCTTCAATTCGCAAAATAAAAAAAATAATACGACAAATTGTTAAATTACATACGTATAATTAGATAGTTGTGAAAAGTTATACAAATTGTCACATTATTAGCAAGAATGTGCAAAAATGTTCTAAAAAACTTATATATCATCAAATATAATAGTATTATTGGTGATATATATTCCAGACGCTATAACAATTCATTGGGGGCCTTTCCTCAAGAAAATGAAAAAGAAAAACTAAAAAAAATCTAATTTAAAAAAAATTTAATGCTTTTATTTTTTTAAAAAAATCTATGGGATTAAAATTATACAAGTAACTATAGTTCATCTAAGTTATATCCACCTATTCTTAATGTTGGATCTCCAAGTAATATAAATTGCTGTACAGTTCTAGCATTTATAACATCAGGTTTTGGTTTCATAGGACCTGGTTTATAATCCAAAGAAGGTGTATTCCAGTCAATTGAAAACTCTTTAAGATAATTTTTGATAGAATTAGACCAAATATCGCCAAGAGTGGAGGTTTTTTTTACATTATATTCGTAAAAGAATCTGGGTATCATATAGCTCCATCCATCTGCTCTTCCACCTGTTATTGGCTCATATTTTGTATAACCAAGCCCAGTTGACCCAATTGAGGCTATTGAACCTCCAGTGAGTATTTTATTAATTTTTACCATCCAACAATTAGGTATGCAATCCATCCAATAGAATGATTCATATGGATGTTTAATTAAATTGACAAGGTTTGTATCAAAAGCACTATTCCTACATCCACTTGCTATGCAGATCGGAAGTTTATACATATTAAATAATAAATTCAAATGATATGTTGAAATTTTTGGAATAGATCCTTTGTTTTTAGATTTATGTGTTATCCAAAAGGGAGGGTTTCCATGTCCAGATAATGCTAAAAAACCACAGCCCTTGTTTATAGATTTTATAAAATTTACTCTATTTAGATTTTCTTTTGAAACATAAAGCCTGCTTTTGTTGAAATCCGTCATATAACCTAATGCTTTTTCAAGGTCAGCTTCTCCTCCATTTTCACTACACCATTTAGGGTGGGTGTTTCCCCCTACTGTAACAATATTTTTAAACCAATCTTTTCCATAGGTTTTTTTTTCATAATTGATGATTTTATTTACTATTATTTTAGCTTCTAATCTGTTTTTGCATGGCAGCCTCCCGATACAGACATCAGGTCTTAAATCGATATTTTTAACTTTTGCTGTTTTTCCAGACCATTCGCCATATTTTTTGCTGTTATCTGAATTCCATTTACTAAAATTACCATTATTATCGAAGATATCTGCATAATATAAATCTGAAATATAAGGTGGTTCTTTTATGTCTCGATTTGCAGGATATACATCAAAATTATGAATATATCTTACAGGAAGTTGTCTATTACCTCCTATCAACAAGACATATTTTATATTCCATTTTTCAATAGAGCTCTTAATAAAATATTTTATTTTTTAATCTCTGTTAATGTAACTATTTTTGTTTTGATATTGTAAAGTTCTTTATGTTGTTTAAATCCTTTTAATATATTTCTAAAATAATTTGGTGTAATTATAAGCAGATCATAATTATCAGATTTCATATCAAACAGACTCACAATAAATAATTTAACAGATTCATAGAAGTATTTTTTTATTTAAAAAACCATTGTTTAGTTTGAAAAATAACTATTGACAAATTTTTTTAACAAGTAATCGATTTCTTTACCGGTTCTATTTTTGTCATCATTTGGATAGAAAGGGTTTTCAGCAAAATTGTAGTTTATTGATTTTTCATTATTTTCTAATAAATCTATGTATTTTTCATATTTATATTCATCAAAATTAGGGTTATACATACTATTAAAATATTTTATTTTTAGAATTTTTGTTTTTTTATTTTTCTCTAAGAATTTGAAAAACTTCAGCGCTTCTTTATCTCTATTTATTGCAAGATTAGAAAAAGCTAGAATATCAAAGAGATTAATACATTGATAAAATGGTCCCACCCTTAGAAAAATTTCAAATGAAAATAAATCTTCTGATATTGCATACTCAATATTTTTAATTAATTTTTTAATCATATTTTTATTATGTATCCAATCGTTATTCTCAAAATATAAATGGAAATTTTTAATTCCATAAAGAAAGTTAAATTCCTCTTCAAAATTCTCTAATTTAACAAATTTTCTAATATATGGATTTGCATCAGTAGATATCGGGGGGATTATTACTCTTACAGCGGGAAAACCGATAATTTCATGTTTACAATCAATAACTAAAATATCCCAGTTGTTTTTTCTACAAATATTTTTAATATGTTTTATATCATCGAGAAAATCATTGTTTTTAATGCTTTTCAAATCATCAAATGAGACAATTTTTCCATTTTCAAGAAAGGATAAATCTCCGTCATAGTAGTATTGTCTATAAAAATTTTTAAAGTTATTTGAAGGGGGATTAATATTTTTATTTAACGTTTGAGTCCAAAAATCATACAACTCATCTGCATCTTTTCTATAAACTAAATCCTTTTTTGTTTCTTCTTGTAAACGTTCAACTAAACATCTAATGATTGCCTCTTTTAAATCAAGATGGCTGCCGGCGTTAATCATTTTATAATATCTTGCTTTTTTTAAGTAATTATTTGTGTCTTTGATATTATTATTTATAAAGAGGACACCTACAACAGGAAAACGATTGGAAAGACTGAAATCTTTTATTAGAACATTTATATTTAAAGAATTTAGCATTTCTACAAAGTTTTGGATTTTTTCATCATGTATTGTAGATATATCAATCGTCGGACATTCAATCTTTTCAGATATAATCTTGCAAGCAGCATATCTTTCAAATATCTCACAAGAACCCTGAAAAATCGCTTCTTCATATGTGTTGCCTGATGCAAGTCCATTTGATCCGCTTAGTAATTCAATAAAATGAATGGGTATTTTTGAATAATCTTTTTTTGTTAATGAATAACTGTCAACTAAAATATCAAAAATTTCATTTTCCCTGTACAAATAAAATTGCTTTAAGCTAAAATCATCTTGGAAGAATTGATTTATTTTTTTATAAGTTATATCTTTGGAATTTTTAAGTTTTTTATATCCTTTTAAAAATTCTCTATTAATCCATCTCTCTAGTATTTTGTAATATTTTCCTTTATTTGAATTAAGATTATAGAAAAAAATAAAGCCAGAGGATATTCTTTCAGCCATCTCAGCATAAGCACTTGCTTTTGAAAGAATTGAGGATACTCCTTTTCCGGTAGTATTAAAACCAAAATCTTCTAAAAATAAGTCCCCTGAGTAAGATGAAAATCCCGAAGAGGAAATTTTAATTTCTTTGTATTTTAACTGTAAATTAAGCTTTTCTAGTCCTTTTTTAATTTTTTTAATTGTATTTTCTGGGTAATCGGATTTGTAATTATTATATATTTTTTTAGATGATTTAAGTTCCATTTTATGTATATCCATTATTTTTTAATATAAAATATATTACAAGAACGTGCAGGTTAAAATAATTGTATATTGGTAAATATGAAAACTTTCATCTTACTTAAATATATTATGAAATTCTTATATGTTTTTTATAAGCAGTGAAAACCAGACAAAAAATAATAAAGTTTTATAAATAAAACATTTATTGAATTAGATAGGAACTTTCATGAAAAAATATTCAGGTTTATGGGAAAGATTCATTGTTTTTACATACGATAAAGGTCTTAAAAAATATCTAATATTTAAGATAATTATCTTTATATTACAATATAAAAGAGTTAACGCTGTTCAAAAGTTAATTAAAAGAATGCAAGGATTTAGTAAAGATGAAATTGATAAATATCAATTAGGTAAATTACAGCAACTTATAAAATATTCTTATAAAAATGTCCCATATTATAAGGATTTATTTGATAATTATAAGATTAAACCTCAGGATATTAAGAATTTTGAAGATTTTTATAAAATTCCTTTTTTAACAAGAGAAATTATACGTGAAAACACTAACAATTTAAAATCAAAAAGTGTTCCGGAATTTAGATTTCGACAAATGGCTACCAGCGGATCAACCGGGAAGCCATTGGAATTATATGTTGATAAAATAAACTATCCAATTAATGCATTTGCATATTATGAGACTATCGTGAATAGAACCGGTTGTAATTTTTTTGATAAATCTGTTAATTTGATAGGAACAATGAGTGTTTCGACAGCAGATGAAGGTAAATTTTGGAAATATAAAATGTTAACCAGAACACTAGGTATGTCCCTACTTTATCTAAATAAAGAAAATACCCCAAAATACATAGAAAAAATTAGAAAATTTCGACCTAAATATATTTTAACTTACCCTTCAGCAATTATTAAAATTGCAAGATATATGAAAGAAAATCAAATAGAACACATAAATGGTATAAAAGGAATAATATCAACAGGGGAAACTCTGTATGACTGGCAGAAAAAAATAATTGAAGAAAGTTTTCAATGCAGAGTTTTCGAATTTTATGGTCACTCAGAAAGCACAACAATGGCTTTAAGTTGTGAAAAAAACAACTTCCTTCATTTTTTTCCAGAATATGGCTATGTAGAATTAATTGACAAAGAGGGAAACCATGTTAAAAAGGAAAATGGAAAAGGAGAAATTGTAACCACTGGTTTTATGCATAATTTGTTCCCACTTATAAGATATAAAACAGGCGATATGGGAATTTTAAGCAATAGAAAATGTTCATGTGGGAGAAATTGTTTAATACTAAAAAAGATAGAAGGGAAATGGAAACAAGAGTACATTTATTCAAAGGACAATATACCTATTCCTTTTACTTCCCTTTATATCAACTTTAAAATTTTTAAAAATGTTGAGCAATTTCAATTTTATCAAGATGAAAAAGGAATTATAATTTTAAGGATCTTAAAAAGGGAAAAATACTCAGAAAAAGATACTGAAAATATTAAAAAAGAGTTATTAAAATTATTAGGTAATGGTTTCGAGCTAAAAATCAACTTTGTAGATAAACTTTCAAAAACAGCAGCTGGAAAATACAGTTACTTAATTCAAAAATTATACAAATAATACATTTTTTCTATATAATTTAAAACTTTTACTATTCATCGTGTTTAATAGATATAACCAGATTTCCTTTTTTATGGCCTTTCTCTACATATCTATGAGATTGAGGCATTTCTTCAAGTTGACATACCTTATCAATGACTGGTTTCAGATCTCCAGATTCTGCAAGTTCTTTAAGAAATATAAAATCTTTGAAGGTTGATCTTGGTAATCCATCATCAATTGATATATAAATTCCATTGGCAGAAAGTGCTTTTTTACAGCGCCTTTTAATCTTCCATCTATTTGCAGCAAAATATGGAACAGCATCAAAGATGAGGTCAAAGCTCCCTCCTTTTAATGTAAAATCTTCCTTTGTATAGTCTAGTACTTTATCAGCACCTAATGATTTTACTAATTCTAGATTAGTTGTACTACATACGCCTGTAACATCAGTTCCAAAATATTTAGCAAGCTGTACGGCAGAACTACCAGTCGCTCCTGAAGCTCCATAAATAAGGACTTTTTGACCCTTTTTTATTTTTCCTTTCCTCAGATAATGTAATGCTAAAAGTCCACCATAAGGGATGGCAACAGCTTCCTCATAAGTTAAATTTGATGGTTTTAATGAAACTCTACCCTCTTCACTAACACATACATATTGGGCATAAGATCCATGTTTACTTCCAAAAACCTTGTCACCTTTCTTGAATTTTTTAACATCTTTACCTACTGATTCAACTGTACCCGCAAACATAGATCCCATTAAGGGTTTTCTTGGTTTAAAAAAACCAAGCATGTATAATAATAATATGCCTGAAAGTCTCCATATGGGCTTGTAACCTCGAGCTATGCAGTCACTTGATGTTACTGCTGTAGCATAATTTTTTACAAGTATTTCATTATTTTCAGGAACAGGTTTTTCAACTTCTTTAAGCTGAAGAACTTCAGGTGGCCCGTACTTTGGGCAAAAGATAGCTTTCATATAGAATCCTTCTTATAAAACAAAACATAAATTCTTTAATAAAAATGTCGATATGAGATAAGCATTAATTTATTTGGAAAAAATAAGAGTAATAAATCATGCAGAAGTTTTTTTAAGATCATTCATCTGAAAAATAAAATTTCGGATTTGAGCTATAGGATCTTTTGTGTTGCTAATTTAGGATAAAAAGGACATTTTTCTTTAATGCATTCCTTGTTTAAATCATAAAATTCACATAGAATATTTTTATCAACACGGATTTCAACATCCAATTTTTCTTTAATAAAATCTACAGCACCAATGATAGCCAGAAGAGTATTTCTCTTACAGCATCTAGGGCCACCGTGATACGCGATTTTTTTAAGACTTTTTGAGGTTATTTGATTGCTTAGCTTCCATTCTTTTTTTGATAAAGGATTTGCACCTGTTATAATACTTATAAAAATTCCAGTACCAATTGCTGCACCACATACACCATGTGTACCGCAAAACCCACCAAGAATTTTAGAGCTTCTTGCCCTTGCAATTTTTAATTTATCTACTTTTTTATCATACTCTTTTTTTAGATTATAATAACAAGTTGTTAGAATTGCTGGCACAAGAAAATGATGTTCCGGCCCATGCATATTTATTTTTTTATTTTTCATCAATAAAACAGCCAGGTTTAATGGATCAGTCTCTATTGTTTTAATACATGTTTTTTCAATAAAATCATCAGATGAAAGACTATGACAGTGATCACATACAAAATGTCCATTAACACAGCTTACATCTGCATTAAATGTTTTGCTACAATAAAAACATGTTTTTTCAACAGGTTTATCAGAATATTTTAGTGGTTCTCCACATACCAGACATCCAGTTCTATGAGCCATATTACACCTATAAGATTGATTTGTTTATCTTGTATGAATAATCGATTTTTACTTCAGCTTTTGTAAGCATAGCAGAAACAGGGCAATATTTATTTTGAGAAAGATCTATGGCTCTTTCAACTGCTTTCTCATCAATATCACCATGAAAAATATATTCGATATCGATTTTTGTAAAAACTTTAGGATGTTCTTTTTGTTTTTCAGCTTTAATATTAATATCAAATTTATTTATTTCTATACGTTTCTTCTTTAGGATTGATGCTACATCACTTGCTGTGCAGCTACCAAGAGATATAAGAAGTAGTTCCATTGGACGAGTTGCTGCCTCATTTCCCCCAAATTTTTCAGGGCCATCAACGGCAACCCAATGATTGGTGTTTCCTTTTCCAACAAATGTTAATCCTTCAACTTGTTTAATTTTAACGTCCATAAGAAACCTAAACAAAAAAAGCTATATTTCAATCTTTCTTCCCACACCACCTGCAATATATGCATCTGGAAAAAGGTTCTTGATTTCTTTTATATGTTGAGTACAGTGAGTGGGGCATATTAACTCTTTTTCTTCTAAAACAGAAAACTCTTTAAAACCATGAAAACCACCAATAATACCTTTAATATCGCCATATTCTCCTGCTTTTTCAAGGATTTTCGTTACATCATTATGAGAGCATCCTGCAAGAACATACCATCCCTTTTTTCCTTTTAAAACAAGTGATTGCTCATCAACCGGATTGCCATTCATTCTACCAGTTGAATAAACATCATCAGAAAGCTTTATAGGATCTGTTACATAGTTAAAAATAAGTTTTTCAGATTTAACATCATCAAATCTGTAGATAGAAATGTCATTTTTTAAGAAAGCAATAAGCTCTTTTAGTCCTCCATTATGATCCCAGTGTTCATGAGATATAACTATCTTTGAGATTTCTTTTGGATTTATATCAAGTTTTTTCATGTTATTTAATAAAATATCACCTTTAGCACCTGTATCAAACAAAATAGTTTCAAAACTAGTTTTAATCACACATGAGAAACCCCAATCAGATCTAAGACCTTTATCCTTTTTAAAAACCGTGTTATCATAAACTATGATTAAATCCATAAGTTATTACCCTTAAATAATAAAAATTTTATAATTTCCATATACTCTAATTATTTAAAGTTTCATCTATTGAACCATCTGGAAGCATATTATCGGGATGAAATTCTTTTTTTTCTTCCATTTTATATCTTTTACAGTTTTGCCAGTCGCCTTTACAATATAATTCAATCCATTTTCCATCAATCAAACCCTGGTTATAAAATTTTTTCATTGGACACATATCATACCATTTGCAATCATGTTCAAAAGTCTTAAGTTTATCATAATTTTTTTGAAGAATAGGTTCCAAGTCAGAGTGATAACAAACTGCTGCAGGATGCTGCACAGGATATATTTTTATATCTTTTTTGTAGAAAAGTTTTCCATAAAGTTTTCTAAATTCTTTTTTTTCAGGGATATCAAATTCGTATTTTTCAAGTATATATCTAGTTGAATAAAACCCCATTGGAACTAAAAAAGTAGGGTTAATAATTTCAACTTCTTGATCAAGATATACGCTACATGCTTTTATTTCATCCATTTTTGGTTTGCGGTATTTTGGAAGCATACATTTTACTAGATTAGTCATATAAATTTTTTCTCTATCTACATTCTTTAGCAATCTATCTAACACTTTTCCAGAAGGCCCTATAAACATCTCATCCCGCTCATCCTCATTAATACCTGGAGCTTGAGCGATTAACATGATTCTGGCATCTAAATTTCCCTCCCCGCATAATGAATTATTTCTAGTTTCACAAAGTCTACATTTACAACAGTTTTTAATCTTTAGATTTAAACTTAGAATTTCATCATTTTTTCCATTTAAAAAAACAACCTTTTAATGATTTATTTTGCTTCAAAAGAATGCTGTTTCATCTCTATCATCTTTGTTTTCTCAACTCCAATAACATTTCCGCAGTTGCATTTAACAATATTATTATCTATAATTGTGTTATCTTCAAAGATTCTATTTTTCCAACAATGAAGTATTTTTCCTTTACCAAATTTAATATATCGAAAAACTTTTTTTCCACATCGGCTGCATACTATATCATATGTTTTTCTTCTCATAACAATAAAACTATTCTAGTTTAAATAAATCAGTACTAAGATACCTATCCCCTCTATCAGGAAAAATAGTAACTATAAAACCTCTATCTGCTTTTTTTGCAGTTTCTGCTGCTGCAAGCATTGCGGCACCACTGCTCATACCAGCAAAAATTCCTTCATGTTTTGCAAGTTTTCTAGTCATATCAAAAGCTTTTTCCGACTCAATCATTACTTCAATATCAATCTCATCTGGATCATATATTGATGGAACTATTGCTTCCTCCATATTTTTTAGACCTTGTATATAGTGGCCTGTTACAGGATGAGCGCAGACAATTTTTACATTAGGATTACATTCTTTTAGATATTTTCCAACACCCATAATAGTCCCAGATGTGCCAATGGCTGATATGAAATAGTCAATTCTACCGCGGGTTTGCTCAATTATTTCCCCTGCTGTTGTCTCGTAATGAGCGATTTTATTGTATTTGTTTGTAAATTGATCTGTACAAAAATATTTATTAGGGTATTTTTCAAGAAGTCCTTTTACTTTTGAAATCGCCCCATCAGTTCCTTTTTGAGCATCTGTTAAAATAATATCTGCACCAAATGCTTTAATGGTTTTCCTACGTTCCTCAGATACTGCACCACTCATTACTATATTTACCTTATAACCTTTAATACCGCCAATCATGGCAAGAGCAATACCTGTATTACCAGATGTTGCCTCTATAATTGTTTTATCTTTTGTAAGTTTACCTTCAGCCTCAGCTTGTTCGATCATTTTAAGAGCGATTCTATCTTTAATACTGCCACCAGGGTTGTTTCCCTCAAGTTTTGCATAAATTGTAGTTTTTGGATTAGGATTTAGATTATTTATCTTAACAAGCGGAGTGTTTCCAATTAAATCAAGAATGTTTTCTCCAATATTTTTGTTATTGATCATCTCTTTAAAACACCTTTAATCATATTAGAAAATATTTCATTATATAAATTTATTAATAGTTTTTTTTATCTCCCCAACCGATTGTACTCCTCTTAAAATAGCTTTCTCTTTTCCGTTTTTAAATAAAATAAATGTGGGTATGCTCATAATTTTATATTCTTTAGCGATATCCTGATTCCTCTGAGTGTTGACTTTTCCAAAAGCAACTTGTCCTTCAAAAAGTTTTGAAAGTCTTCTAATACGAGGATTCATTTTTTTACATGGTGCACACCAGGGCGCCCAAAAATCAATAAAAGATATTGGATATTTTTCTATAAAATCACGAAAGTTGTCTTCACTTAATTTTTCAGTGTGATGTGGTATTTCTGAAGGTTTGATTTTTTTATATTTTTTTCTTTTCCAAAATTCCATTTTAAATCCTTGAATTTAAGCTGATGCATTTTATTGGATTGTAAACAAAAACTTAAAGTTTTTGAAGGAGGAGTATATTTTTAATTTAATCAATATTTAGTGTTTTTTTTATTTTGTTTTTTGATTGTGTTATCCCGAAATTACTTTCTTCTGGGAAATAAAGTAAATGAATTACTTTAT
>CAZOBL010000017.1:2655-24383 GCA_964578185.1 uncultured Thermoplasmatales archaeon | reverse complement strand
AAAAATTCAGGTATCTGAAAACTGAAACCCGCTGCATCAATTTGACTTATTCCAAAGGCTCTCTGGACTGCTGTTTGATGTAGATCTCCTGGGCTTATAACTACTGAGTTCCAGAACCACTGAGGTATATTTCCTGTTTGAAAATCACTCATTGAATATCCTGATGCAAAGTATACAGCAAGTATCACTGTCCCATAAATCATACTCCAGAAAAATATCAAGACACCTCCACCTATTGATGTGACTCTTCTTTTACAATATGCAGAGATACATATCGATAGACTCAGATAGATAAAACCGATTAGTATACTAAGGAGTATAAACGCAATATATCCCTGCCAAGAATCTGTTCCAACAGTTGCCATTATAACTATTCCACCTAGTCCAAAACCTAAAACTGTGGAAAACACAATTACTGAACCAAGGCCCAGCAACTTACCAAATAAAACCTCAATACGTCTTACAGGATAAGATAAAACCACATATAGCGCTCCACTTTCTGCTTCTCCAGAGATAGTTGAAAAACCAAGAATTATTGCAATTAATGGAATTAGTAAAGATGAAATGCCAACAAGTCCGAAAACAGTATTCTGCAGACCACCTAAAGCTTCATTGGTGTTAGTTTGTGAACCCGATACATAAGAAAAAACTAGTACCAAGACCGTGAATATAAAAGTTAGTAGTATTATCCATTTATTTCTAATATTATCTAAAAATTCTTTTTTAGATATAGTATAAATTGTCTTTGGATTAATCATGTTCATCTATTTTTCACCCGCCTCAATAAGTTTAACAAAACTATCCTCAAGAGTTGGATTAAGTGTTTTAATATCAGTTATTTCAAAACCACTACTTTCAAGTACGGCAATAGCTTTACTTCTAACACTTGACTCACATGTAATAAATAAAACATCTTTTTCTGCATGTACTTTTTCAACACCATCAAGATTTTGTATAACATCAGGAATTTTTCCATTTAAATCTTTAATATATATTGAAAGGCGAGGTTTAATTTTAAGGTATTTGCTAAGATTTGATACAGTATCTTCAGCAATGATTTTACCTTTACTAATTATTGCCACTCGATCACACAGGTTTTCCACCTCGCTTAGAATATGGGAAGAAAAAATAATCGTAGCCCCCTGCTCATTGAGAGTTCTGATTTTTTCCCTAACTGTTTTAACCCATCGGGCATCCAATCCAGACATAGGTTCATCAAAAATATAAACAGGAGGACTTCCAATAACTGCTTGAGCCACACCCAAAAGCTGAACCATCCCCTTTGAAAAAGTACCAACTTTTCTATTCATCGCATCTTTTAAACCTACATCTTTTAAAAGATTGGTAATAATTGTTTTATCAACACTTTTTAACTCACAGAAAAAATTAAGAGTCTGAACTGGGGTAAGATTCTCATAAAACGAAACTCTCTCGGGAAGATAACCGACATCATCCTTTGCTTTTATAGGATCAACTTTAATATCATAACCGTTAATTTTAACTTTACCTGTGTCGGCATGAAGTAAACCAAGCATAGCCTTAATCGTTGTTGTCTTACCTGCACCGTTAGGTCCTAGAAACCCGAAAATCTCTCCTTTCTTAACCTTAAATGAAGCATTATCTACTGCTCTAACCTCTTTAAAGTTCTTAGTTAAATTCTTGATTTCAATACAATACTCTTCTGATTTAGTTTTATCTGCCATTTTAAAAATCTACCTCCACATTTTGTTTTTTCAAATACTCAATAAAAATACCAGTTTTTGCACCAAATATACGCTCAATTAAATCAAACGTGATAAAAATAATTTTACTTCTTTCAATTTTGTTCTTTTCAAAAAAATCATGATCTGTAGCAATAGAAAGATTTACATGAAGCATTGCATAAGCAGCAATTTTTGGGTAAGGTGTATTAAAATATCCTTCCTTAACTCCTTGTTTTATAATTTTTTCAACATGTTTTGATGCTTTAGGTATAGAATTTTTCTGAAATTTCACAAAAAGCAGGGAGTTTTTTTCTTTAAATAAATACTCCCATAGTTTCTCACCTGAGCTGAAGGATTCCATTTTTATTTTTAGAAATTCTATAAATTTTTCAACAGCGTTTAGGTCTTCTCGGTTGGATATTTTTTCTAAATAATCAAATAGTTCGTCCTGAATTCTTTCGATTATTGCATCTAGTACTTTTTCTTTGGTTTTAAAATAATAATAAAAGGTCCCATGTGCTACTTTAGCTTTTTTTACAATATCAGATATAGATGTTTCTTCGTATCCTGTTTCAAAAAATAGTTTTTCGGCTACACCTATTATTTCGTTTTTTCTAATCTCGGGGTCTTTTACCACTCTCTTCATAGATTTTTTTTACTCCAAATTTATTTAACTGACTGACTGTCAGTCAATAACTATATTGTAAAAAATAGTATAAATACTTTTCGTGTAAAAACAACATAAATCAAATGAAAAACAGATCATAGAGGTTAAAAGAAAACACTATATAATGTTTATCTGAAATTATATGAATCTATATAAATTAATGGAAGCTAGAAAAAGCATCCGGGACTTTTCAGCCAAAAAAGTATCTGAAGAAACTCTAATCAAAATTCTAAAAGCTGGTTTTTCTTCACCATCTGGTGCAAATCAAAAACCATTCACACATATAATCATTCAAGATAAAGAATTAAAAGAAAAAATTAGAAAAAACTGTGAAAATACAGATAAAAAATATTTCCAACAGTCACAAGAATGGTTTAAAAAATGGATGGAAAACAAAAAAATATCATTGGACAAATATTTCCTAACAGATGCCCCTTATATTGTGATTATCTGCGGAGAGACTGATAAACCTTATTGGCTTGAATCAACCTGGATATCAATAGGATATATCATACTTGCAGTTACAAATGAAGGACTTGGAACACTTACGTATACCCCTGCAGATTTTGAATACATAAAAAAAGAGTTTTCTCTCCCAGAAAATACTGAACCTGTTGTAATCCTTCCCATCGGCTATCCTAAATAGTTATTCATTTGTTTTTACTACTTTGTTTTTTTCTGTATCAAAAAAACCTAACATTTTTTGTTTTACAATTGATGCCTTAGGTATAATTACAAAATCATGCTCATCATGGTTTATACTATAGCTATGTACAAGCCTAATTTTTTCACTGTCTTCATCATATAAAAGACCAGTCTGCACAGTTGGTACAAGAAAAAAACTCTCATCATCAAGTGTTTCTTCTTCAAATTCTATTGTATCATTCCATATTACCAGTAAAATCTTTAGTTTCATATATATCAAACAAAAAAAGCAATAACAAATATTGTTTATAAAACAATCTGATATTTGTAACAAAGTTAATATATAGAATAAATATTTTTTATTAAAGCAAATATCTTAGTTTAATTGGTATGATGGGATGCAAATAAGAGTTTCAAAAAATATTGTTAAATTCGGGTTTTTCTACCTTTTTACAATATTAATTTTAGTTTTTCTAACGCTAACTTCTATGGCTTATGTACCTTCGAGTCCAACTGGTATAACACAAGGTTTTACAAACCACGAATATGAATTTAAAATTTTAACCTATGATGTGGGCTCCTACTGGAAATTTAGTTGGGGTGATGGAAATACAAGTAGCTGGATAGAAGCAGATGGCACATCTGATTATGTAAAAAGTACATATAGCTGGGATAAAGCTGGTTTGTATAATGTCCAACTAAAATATAAAAGCAAATATGGGGAAGAAAGCATCTGGTCAGACCCATTAATTGTAAATATTGAAATCCCTGAAGATATTGATAATGATGGCTGGAATAATACAATAGAAAACTCATACAATACAGATCCAGAAAACTCAAGCAGCTACCCTCAGGATACTGATTCTGATGGAACAGCTGATAACACCTCGCCCGATGGAAAATATGATGGTGACTTGGATGATGACAACGATGGATTCGATGATACCTTTGAGGTAAATATTGGTTCAAACTCAAAAATATCTGATGATATACTCTCAATAAATATCGAACAAGAAAACTATTATTTTATCGATGAAGATCTAGATGATGTATATGATCTTTTGTCAGATAAGTCAAATAATAAATACGATTTTGAATACATTGATGAATCAAAAATTTCTATTGACATAAACAATGACGGTGAATACGACTACAGATACAATGTTGAAACAAATAGTATATCAGGTGTTTTAAATAAAGAAAAAAAGGATTCATCTACACAAGGTTTTCCTTGGATGACTGCAATTATCACAGTTGTACTTGTTGTTATATGCGTTATTGTAATCCTTTTTAAAACAGGTATAATTTATTTTTATGAAGAAGAATATGATGAAGAAGAGTATAAATAAAATTTAAAGGATGTATGCAAAATGAATGATGAAGAGAAAACAATATCCCCAACATCAGAAGGTTTTGAAAGCCAGATAGCAGACACTCAATTAGATATAGAACCTGAAGAAAAAGAAAACTATGAATCAAAACCTCTATATGAAAAAATAAGACCAGAAAAAAGTACAAAAACAAAATCAAAAAAAGATATTTTTACTTTGATATTTTCACTATTAGCGGTATTACTAATAGTTGTATCTATTATTCTACCATGGTATTGTATCTCATTTGAAATGTCCGCTCTTTTTATAACCGTTAAAAGTGATATGAATTTTCATTTAACAGAGTTAAATTTTGATGTTAACGGTGGATTGATGGCTAATGAGTCATCGAGCTCATCAGAATCAGAGACTATAAGTTATGCAGAGATTAAAGAAAAAGCGCAAGAACAAGGTAAAGGTATCGGTTTTTTTAATATTTTTACTAACATGCTTATCCTACTAATAATTGCAGTTATTACAACCATTATATCTCTTGTTATTGTTATCTGCTCTGTTTTTCGAAAAAACAATAAAAAGAAACTTAGAAAAATAGGTTTTTTCTTTGCTTTATTATCATTTATATTTTGTGTAACAACCGCAGGATATTTTCTGTTTTCATGGGAATCAGATGCTCTAAATAGTTTGCCTGTTATGGATGATTCAGAGGGTTCAACCGATACTTCTAGTATAATTAACTTGAATGAAAATAATGAGGATATGCTCAGTCTAGATTTTTGGGATAGTAAAACAATAGATATGGGTGATTTAGATTCAACAGATTTAAGTTCTGATGGTATGTTTTCATCGTTTGCAAGTTTTTTTTCATTTAATATCGCCTCTAACCCTGGTTTATCTTGGTATATCATAATTTTTGCAGGTATTGCATCTTTAACTTCTGCAATTATTCTATTGGATAAAAAAACAATATCATTTTTAATCTTAATTTTAGTTGTTACAATCATACTATCCGGAGGTCTATGGTATGTATCTTCTCAGGCAGATGCTGATGATTCATCATTAATGGACTTAGCTGGCTCAAATCCTTTTATGCATGATAATAATCCTGCTGAGGCTCAACTTTTAATTGGTAACTGGACTGTTGATATAGCAAACACAACTGGCCATAATGAAGACTATAATTATACAGAGGAGATTTGGAGCTTAAAAAAAGAAGGCGATAGTTATAGTTATACAATATCTACAATTTATGATAATAGTCATGGTTCATATAGTAGTAGTTGGTCTGCATCAGATGGTACTCTATGTGCTAATTCATGTTATTCATATGATCTTTCTGAGGGTGGTACTAAACTTGTTTTAACTAAATCAGGGGAATATATTGTTTTATATAAAACAGAATAATCAACCGAATCTGTTTTATACATCTCTTTTTTTCTTATCCTTTGAAAAATTGTTATGATTACTTTAGGATTTGAAGGAACCGCACACACGATTGGTGTAGGTATTGTTGAGAATATTTCAGATGAGCAATGCAGAGTTTTATCTAATGAATTTAAGGTATATCGCCCTAAAAAAGGTGGTATTCATCCTCGTGAGGCTGCCAATCATCACGCGGAACATATAACAGATATTTTAAAAAAATCTATAGAAGAAGCAGGTGTAGATTTTGAGGATGTTGATCTTGTAAGTTTTTCAAAAGGCCCGGGTTTAGGTCCGTGTCTTAGGACTGCCGCGACTGCCGCTAGAGCTCTTAGTCTTTCTTTAAAAAAGCCTCTTATTGGTGTTAATCATTGCGTAGCACACCTGGAGATAGGTCGAGGTACTCTACCTGATTGTAAAGACCCTGTGCTTTTGTATACATCTGGTGCTAACACACAAGTTATTGGTTTTGCGGAGGGTAAATATCGTGTTTTTGGTGAAACTCTTGATATTGGTATTGGTAATTGTTTGGATAAATTCGGTCGTAAAGTAGGTATGGGTTTTCCTAGTGGACCAAAAATTGAGCAATATGCTTTAAAATCAAATAAATATCTGCCTTTGCCTTATACTATTAAGGGTATGGATATAGCATTTTCTGGTTTGTTGACTGCAGCGGAACAATATTATAAAGACGGCGAGTCAATTGAGGATATATCTTATTCTATTCAGGAGACAACTTTTGCAGCTCTCACAGAAGTCACTGAACGTGCTATGGCTCATACAGAAAAAAAACAGGTACTTTTAGGTGGTGGTGTAGCCGCAAATAAACGACTAAGAGGCATGGTTGGGACTATGGCAAGTGAGAGAGGGGCTGATTTTTTTGTTCCTGATAAAAAACTATGTGTTGATAACGCTGCTATGATAGCCTGGCTGGGATATCTAATGTACAGTAGTGGTATCAGAATGAAAGTTGAGGAAAGTTTTATCGATCAGCGTTTTAGAACAGATATGGTTGAGGTAACCTGGAGATGAAATCAAAAATACTATATCAGGGTGCTGAAGCGAAACTAGTAATAAACAAATATATAGGAAATGAAGTAATTGAAAAAAGAAGAATTAGTAAAGGATATAGAATTAAAGAAATAGATGAAATGTTAATCAAGACACGAACACGAGAAGAAGCAAAACTCATACATGAAGCACGAGTGAGTGGTGTATCTGTACCTACTATATTTGATATCAACCAAAAAAACGGTATAATAACCATGGAATACATAAAAGGACAACGTGTAAAAGATATACTCAATGATTTAAGTAAAAAAGAACGAGAAAAACTTTGTACAAAAATCGGAGAAAACATAGCCCGTCTTCATAACAATGATATAATACATGGAGACATAACAACATCTAATATACTTCTAAAAGAAAATCAGGTATATTTCATAGATTTTGGACTTGGCGAAAAAAACAGTGAAGTTGAAACAAAAGGAGTGGACCTGCACGTGTTAATGGAAGCATTTGAATCCACACATTCGCAATATCCAAAATGTTTCAAATACGTCCTTGATGGATACAAAAAAACATTAAAACAAGACCCAAAACCAATAATAAAAAAGATTAAAGAAATCATTAGAAGAGGAAGATACAGATGAAAAAAATATATTTTATCACAAGCAATAAAGGCAAAGTCTTAGAAGCTCAAAATAAACTCTCACATATACAAATTGAGCAAAAAAACATGGGTTACCCAGAAATCCAAGCAGACACACTCAAAGAAGTAGCAACATATGGGATAAAATATATAGAAAAAAATCTAAAAGAAGCATTCATCCTAGAAGACGCGGGACTATTTATTAAAAACCTAAAAGGCTTTCCAGGAGTCTACTCAGCATATGTATTCAAAACAATAGGATGTGCAGGCATACTTGATTTAATGAAAAACCTAGAAGACAAACAAAGAGAAGCCACATTCAAATCAGTCTTTGCATATAAAGAACAAAACAAAGCCCCACAGTTTTTTATAGGCGAAACCCTAGGAAAAATAACACAGGAGATGAAAGGAAAAAACGGTTTTGGATACGATCCAATCTTTAAACCCTATGGAAGAAACAATACTTTTGCAGAAATGAACACTGAGGATAAAAACCGTATTTCACATAGAGGAAAAGCACTAGAAAAACTTTCAATTTATTTAAAAAATAATTTATAGAAAATTTTAAAAATATTTTTTTTATATTATTATATATAAGGATGGTTTAATGCCCCCGGTGCACAAACCTTTCAATTTAAAACTATTAGAGGAAAGTCTAAAAGTTAGATATCTAAAAATTACAAAATTTTTCTTTGTAATAGCATGCGTTATTTTTCTAATAGCAATATTTTTTCAACTTAGTATAATTGTTTACAATCCTAATTGGCTTATACTGCCACTTACCTTCTGGATCTATTTTTTTTGTATAATAATCGCTGCTTTTATAATAATAGAAATACTATTGTTTTTAAACTATAAATCTATGGAAAAACAGAGGATAGAGCGGCAAAGACCTTGGCCAGAGTACATTAATGGAAAAAAAGTACATGTTTATACATATCCAAGTTATTCAAAAGGTGGAGTTTTTAGCAAAACTTTAATTAAAATCGATGAAAAAAATGTATTGTTATTGCGCTGTCTAATAAAACCTTATAGAAATCTTATATTTTAGTTGTTTATGAAACAAAACTTTATTAACGAGAATTAACATTTAAACGGATACGGGGGAGTCTGGATTATAGGGTGTTTAAATGGTGCATCCCATCCCATTTTCCTTATTTTTTTTTTCTTTCCAGGCTTCCTCAAAAGATTATTTAACCTTAGAAAATTTTATAAAATAATATCCTATTTATTTATTGATGTGATGGGATGAAAAAACAAATTCTTATTTTTGGTTTAGTTATAATAATACTTGCTACTTTTGTTAGTGGATGTATAAAGATACAAGATGATGAAGATGATTCGGAAGAGGATAATACTCCAGAGCCACAAGAGGTGCCCAACATTACTGGGGTTATCTGTATAACAGATTCAAATATTACGATGACACTCTCTGGTGAATTTTTAGATTATAATGACGCTAAAATAACAGTCACAGGTCCAGATTATATTGTTGGTGTGGAGGATGATCTAGTAAATGGCATGGAAGAGAAACTCATTAATTGTTATTTTAGATGGGTTGATATAAATGATGACTCTAATATCGGTGAAGGAGATAAATTATATATTTACAACGATACCGGTTTAAAAAGTGGAGATTGGTCGATTAGTATCATTCAACAATCAAGTGGTATAGTGGCTTATTTTAGTGGAGTAATTGATTTAGATTAAATCATTTTATTCAAATTAACCGATGAAACATATTTATTAAATAATACATCCACAAATATTTAAACAAAAAAAGTTATTTATAAATTGGATGATGGGATGAAAACAAAAAAAAATTTAACATTTGGAATTGTGTTTATCTTTATTGTTATTGGATTGGCTGGTTGTCTTAAAGATAATGAAAGCGATAATAAGGTAGATAGTAGGTTTGTAGGTGAATGGAGAGATGAAGATGGATCTTTACATTACTTTAAATCAAATGGTTCTTTGTATATTGACTTACATATTTCTTCAGGTGATTATATTTACTTTGGTAATTGGGAAGTGAAAGGAGATCAAATTTATATTAGAAATAAGGATTTAGGCGAGAGTTATTCTAGTTTTAATTTTGTTAATGATGGAAATAAGTTGTATATATATAACAATGAATCTGCCTTATATAATATATTAACTAAGAAAGATGAAACAACAGGAAATTTCATTTACGATACACCCAACATTGTTGGCACCATAAATTCAGCAAATTCAAATATTACAATAACACTAGTAGGTGAATTTTTAGATTATAATGATGCTAAAATAACAGTTATAGGTCCTGATGATATTGATCATTCTGATAATTTGCTTGATGGCATGGAAGAAAAACTAAATAACTGTTACCTAAAATGGGTTGATGTAAACGCAGATTCTAAAATAGGTGATGAAGATAAAGTTTACATTTACAATAATACTGGTTTAGATAGAGGCTTGTGGACAGTTAAGATAATTCAAAAATCAACTGGAAAAACAGCTTATGATAGCGATAAAATTATGCCATAACAGAATCTTAAAAACGTTTTATTTTTTGAAAAGCATCAAAAAAGTTAAAACAAAACAAAGTATCTATTAATTGGATGATGGGATGAAAACAAAACAATTACTACTAGTTTCAATCTTAATTATTTTACTATTCTCATTTATTTCAGGATGTTTTGAAGAAGAATTTAAAACAGATCGTGATAAATTAATTGGTACCTGGAAAGCACAAGATTCTCACTATAGACAGTACGTATTTTACAAAAATGGAACCTGCCTCATTACAACCGCCAATCTTAAAGGAACATTTGTAGTAGATAATAATGAAAAAAAACTCTATATAAATCAAACAAGTCCCAATGTCAAGTATATTTTTAACTATAAAATAAACTATGATGGCACAAAACTAACATTGACAAATACAGATAACTATGATTCACATGTCTACAGAAAACAATAGGAGAAGAAGATTTATTTTTTTGATATACCCATTTCAGTGAGTTTTTCTGGAAGATAAGTATCTGTTACATAATCTAGACCATATTTTGCTAAAGCCTGCTGTTCTGATTTTTTACCAAGTTTTAGCTGCAGTTTTATCTCACCCTTCCAAAAATCATCCTGAAACCGTGGATCAGATAATTCACTTTTAAGTGATTTAATATCCTCCTTAGTCAGCTTATCAGTAGGTAGATCATAGTTTTCAATATCAGAGGGTGTTACACCAAGGTATTGTGCAGATGGTGTGGCAAGATACTCTGATATGTGTGCTGTTTTTATAGCCCCATATGCAACTGATGCATAAATCCTGAAACTCCAAGGGTCACAATCAGTAAATACAAGCACGGGTAGATTTTTTTGTTCATTTAAACGTTGTATAAAACGACGAGTCGAGCGAGCAGGCTGTCCTTTTAAATGGACAAGAACTGCGTTATGAGATTGATCAAAACCATTCTCTACAAGACGATCAAACATACCACCAGTCTCAATTGCAATTACAAAATCTGCATCAATACTTTTAAAAGTTATTTTCTCTGGCTCTACATTATAAGGTATACTATAACCTGCATCACCTACGTCATCCTGACAGTGTATCTTTTTCTTTTTATTGTTACGAGTGACCTCTTCAACAGTAATATTTCCCATAACACGTGCACCATCTTCCTCAGGTCGTAGCTTGAAATCTTCACGCATACAACTAGTAATAACTTCAAGGTCTTCGGCAAGAAGATTTGATTCATTCTGTGTATGAAACTTTGCCATCTCCCATCCTTCAGAGATATAATACATCTCTCTAAGTGTAGATGACTTTTCACTGTTTATCATATTTTTGATAAACTCTGTCATATACATTGTACGAAGGAGCATATACGCACCTTTCAAAGATTTAGCCGAACGCTCAGAAGTCTTTTTACCATATTTCCACACGTTTAGTTTTTCATCAAAATCAATATTTGATTTGGTCCGAGTTGGAATTTTAATATTAGGGATATTAATATTTTGAAAGTCATCATAGACCTTTTCAGCAATTTCATCAATTTTTTTAATGACATGAGAGTAATCTTTTTTCATTCAGCTCCCTCCCATTTATCAGCACCAATAACATAAGATGGGTTGATTTTTTCAACATATAAATCGTTTTCATCAAAATCGTCTTCTTCAAGACCCGCCAGCTCAAAATTAATATCAACTTTACCTGCAGGCTCAATTTTTTCAAGATTCCATTTGATATACTGATCTGTAACTTTGGTGGGCTTGGGTTCAACATGTCCAAGAACAGCCTCCTTTGGAATAACTGTATAAAGATTAAAGGATTGAGGTTTACCCTTATAATTTACCACTAAAATCCTGCTTTTTGTAATAGTACCATCTTTTAGTTTACCTTCCTGTCCGGGATTATCTGTAAGTGTCGTCTGAACCATTGGTTGTCTTTTTACTTTTTCATACTCAACAAGATCCTCAATCCATACGACATCCATAATTTTTGTAACAATTCTATCAAGATTTGGCACAGGCCTATCAAGCATATTTGAGGATTTTTTAGCAATCTCTGGCAGAATCTTAGTAATCAAATCAAATTTTTCACGAGTTTTAGCACGCGTTTTCTTCTTACGAATATGTTTTCTAACACGTCTTGCACATTCACGGAATGCAAGTTGTACTTCTTTGCTTATTTCATCAACTTCAGCAATCGCTTCTTTACTCTCAGATGTAAACGGTATCTGGGTGGATGCAACATGAATAAGAAGTATCGCAGGACCATGAGGTATACCCTTGCCGCCTTTTTGATCAAGACCATAATGACGCCAGTCAATAGATGAAATCGCCTTTGTAGTAACACAACCACCCTGTTGATATAGAAGTGGTACACGATTTGCAAAACGCATTATCTTAACGGGTTCTTCCTTGGGAAGATTACCACCATATACAAGGCCTACCTCTATCTGAAATGGATTACCAGAATATACTGATGCACTCCGAGATGCAGTAGAAATAAACTCTGGTGATATCTCCTTTGTTTCATGACGAAGACTACGTTTTATCAAAAACTCTGATATTGGTGAGAGACAATCAGTTGACGGGGCCATAACCTTAGTTTTCTTAAATGCCTTATGAAGCTTAAGAAAATCTTCCCTGGACATTTTATCAGGTTTTAGATCCTCTTCAAGACTTGCTTTATTTATAGCATCATTTGCTGCACGACTACCCATACTACTAAACTCAGTTTTTAAAAAACTAGAAAGTTTACGAGCCTTAGTGTTTTTAGCCATCTTAATTAAGGTACCAAGCTCAACTCCATGAGGATGAGGTTTAATCTCCTCAGCTTTTCTAGGGAGCTCCTCTGCAGTACGCTCAAATATATGTTCACTACCATCAGGTTCCCTGAAAATAATACGAGCATGTGGATTAACAATTGAAGTATCCTGTAAATACTCATACACATAGTGACGACCACGTTTATAATCGCCAATAATCTTAGCCTCAAGCCGAGTTCCCTGTGGTTTATCCCAATGAATAGTATCATACTTGATAACTTCAGCTCGGTTCTTATTTGTATTAATTGCAAGCTCTACAATATTTGCTGGTCTATCCTCAGATGTTTTAGATGTAACAACTGCATGTCTTCCAGTACTAAGCTGACTGTACAGGACAACTGCGGAAATACCAATTCCCTGCTGACCACGACTCTGACAGATCTGATGAAAACGCGACCCATAAAGCAGACGACCAAAAATATGTTTTATCTGTGTTTTTACAATACCGGGTCCATTATCCTCAACAATTAAAGTTAATTCATCATCTTCACCATTTTTAATTTCAACATATATATCAGGTAAAATATTTGCTTCTTCACAAGCATCAAGACCATTATCAACTGCTTCTTTAACACTAGTGACAAGTGCACGAGTTGGATTTCCAAAACCTAAAATATGTTTATTTTTCTCAAAAAACTCCGCAACAGAGATCTTTTTTTGTTTTTTAGCAAGCTGCTGTGCTGTTACTTTACTCAAAACAATTCCCTCCTGAGATGGGGACTAAAACTGCACCCAAAGAAGGTGTAATAAGAATGTTAATTATAAAATTATTCCCTAAAAACACGTTTTTACAATGTTTTTACTTAAATAGCCAAGTTAAAAAATGGATGTCTTTAATTGTAGTCGCCTAGGATATAACCAAAAGAATACGCTCTTGAGTTTTTCTTAATCTCTTTTTTCTTAAATTTTTTGATTTTATCTGATTTGTTTTTTATCATCTAGGATTTGTTTTTCCCTGTAAATCTATTTAAATCTTATTTGTGACAATAACATTATGTTAAAAAACCAATTTTTTTCCGAAAAAAATAAATAGCCTTTTCCAATTGAGTAAGTTATATAAAATATATATCGTATATAGCGGTATATAGAAATTTTATTGGAGGAGAGAAATTTGAAATATAGAACAATAGCTTTACTGATAGCAATAGCGTTATTAGTGGGTATAACAAGTGGATGTATAGAAGAAGAGGACGAGAAACCTAAAACTGTAACAACTGAGGCTAGTTTTGAATACACATCTGAAAACAATTATGTCGGCTCAGAAATTAATTTTACAGATACTTCAACAGGTGAAGGACTTATGTATGAATGGGATTTTGATGGAGATGGAACGGTAGACGACACTGAACAAAATCCAACGCATACCTACGATGCTCCTGGCATTTATAATGTAACATTGACAATAACTGACGATGAAAACGAAACTTCAGAATACAACACCCAAATAACAATCACCTTAAAAGATATTGTCACAACAGCAATAGACTCAGGATTTAACACCTTAGCCACAGCTTTAACAACAGCAAACCTAGTTGAGACTCTGCAAGGCACAGGACCATTTACTGTATTTGCACCAACAGATGATGCATTTGCAGCATTAAATCAAACATGGCTAACAAACCTATTAAACGACGTCACAAATCTTACAAAAGTGTTAACATATCATGTCTTATCAGGAACATATATGTCTGCAGATTTAACAAACACCTCAGTAGAAACCTTAGAAGGAACAAATGTAACAATAACAGTAAACTCAACTGGTGTGTATGTAGACGATGTAATGGTCACAACAGCAGATATAGAATGCAACAATGGTGTAATCCATATAATTGGTGAAGTATTAATACCAGAAACAGTAACAGGCCCAACAGATTAGATATAACAATCTAATCATTCTTTTATTTTTTAATCTTAATTTTATCTCCTTTATTTATTCCGTGATTTTTACAAAATCCTTTGTTACACTCTATAACATATTTACAAAGACCTCTACTGCGGTATAACTTATGAAAAAAACCGTTTTCTACATCAGCTTCACAAATATTTATAATTTCATATTTTCTGTTAATAAAAATTATATCAAGAGGAATTTTAACATTTTTCATCCAAAAAGATCTAAACCACGAGAAACTAAAACAAAAAATCATGCCTTCATATTCATTTAATGATTCAACATACATTAAACCCTTCATTTTATCTTTAAAACTTTTAGCAATTTTACAGTTTAATCTAATAGTTTTTTTATTCGTTCTAAAAATTATCTCTGTTTTCCTATATTCATTCATCTTTTTTCATTAAACAACTATTTCATATTTTTAATTTAACAAATTTTTTAAGAAAATATTAGTTTATATTTTAAATTCAAAAAATTAGGTATATAAAATGTCTACAAAAACTCGAAAAACAATATGGATATTTACAATTATTTTCTTAATATCTATTATTACAATTATTATTGATCATCCAAAAGCAAAAAATACATATATGGTGGACGATGAACCAGGTTTCGGAGCTTTAAATCCTGCGGAAAATTTTACAAGTATAAACACAGCTGTTAATCAATGTCAACCTGGCGACTCTATATACATTTTTTCTGGAATTTATAATGAAAATATAATCATTAATAAATCAATTAATTTATTAGGTGAAGGATACAAAAATGTTATAGTTGACGGACAAGAAGATTGTTTTTCTTTTATCATTGATTCCTCAAATGTACTCTTAGAGAATTTAACCATTCAGAATGCTGATTTTGGAGTGTATATCTCATTAAATATAAGCAATGTTGCCATCAAAAAATGTGTATTTTCAAATAACTCTGCAGGTGTATTTCTACAAAATCTTTCTCAAAACAATAACATATCTAATAGTTTATTTAACTATAATAATGATGGCATTAGAATGTATTCTTCATCAAATAACCAAATTAGAAATAACATTTTTAGATTTACCCCATCTAAAAGTTTATACCTAAGCGATAATTGTAAAAATAATATTATTGCCAGTAATTTTTTTGATGAAGAAGCAAGTGTTGTTTTGGAGAGGTGGTCCAACAATAACTCGATTGTCAGTAATACCTTTTTAAAATCTGATATTTCCTTTAGATATTCTTCTAATAACATTGTAACAGATAATGTTATTAGTGATACAAGCAAAGGAATTATTTTAACTAACTCAAATAATAATTTGATAACAAATAATTCGATTAGGGATTGTGACATAGCAGCTATATATCTTGATAATTGTGAGGAAAATACTTTGGAGCCAAATTTCTTTGATAATAATGCTGTAAATATTAAAGAGAAGCCTTCTCCCCCGCAAATTAAGACCCCAGGCTTTGATGTAGTTACTATAATTTTAACGCTTTTCTTAGTATCACTTTTATGTAAAAGAAGATACAAAAAAAATTAGGTTTTTATACTATAATAGCTCCACAGGATGGGCATCTATCTACCTTTCCAGGTGTTTTTTTGCCGCAATTGCTGCATCTAGTATAAAGTTTTTCGCTACAGTTTGTGCAATAGTCTGGTTCCCCATCCAGAGTTGCACCACAGTTAGGACATAGGGTTGGTTCTTTTATTATTGCTCCACAATAAGGACATTTTTGGTAGTTCGCTGCAATTACATTACCACAGTTGCTACATTTTTTCATTTTGAACCAACTGGTTTTTTAAGTATTGTTTATCTTGTTTTTTGTTATTAAGATTTACTATTTTATTTATAACATTATATTTATTAAATTTTGATTTATTTATAAATCGTTACAATAAAATCTTTTTTTTGTAATATTGTGAGAAAAATTTAAATACTATTAAATAGAGAATAATATAGTCGGAAGAGGGAATTAATCAAAATGAATGAATTAAATAAATTTGACATAAAAAAATTAGACCAAGAACAAATAGGTCTGATATTTCAAAAACTTGAAACAATTGAAGAGTTTTATCCTTGCTATAACAAAATGATTAAAGAAAAATAAAATTTTTTTACCAAACTGTCTTAAAAAACTGGTCCGATAAACAACGTGATACTTAATATAATTAAAACAAACCATAATGTTTTATTCCAGTGAAATATCTTAGAACCATCAAGTGGACCAATTGGTAACAGATTAAAAAATGCCAAAAAAGCATTTATTGATGCTATAAACGCAGCTATTAAAAATATAGTACCAGAAGTAAATAATGTAACAACTGTAGCAGCAGATGCAAGTATTATATTAGTAAGAGGACCTGCAACTGAAATACGTCCACTTTCTTCTCTATTGGGGCTACCATATATTCGTACTGCACCGGGTGCTGCAAATACAAAACCAGCAAAAACTCCAAGAAATAAAGCTAACAAAAGACCCATTTTATACATTCTGAATTCTGACCAATAACCATATTTCTGACCCATATATTTATGAGCTAACTCATGGCAGAAAAAAGCAGTCAGAATAGCCAAAAAAGATAATGGCAAAGTTGAAAGTACCTGATCTAAATGTGAAATAGGTGGATATGCTGGCGCGAGAGCAAATGCAAAGGCAATAGTTAGCGCAGCAATGGCTATAATTATATGTAGAATCTCAGTTTGGCTAAATTTAAAACCAGATTTTGAAGGCTGATTATAATTATTATTACCTGTAGAAAAAGGCGTGTCATTAAATGAGTAATATATTTTTCTTTCATTCATGGATATATCTCTTTAGTTTTGTTGATAAAAAGAAAAGGGTTTTTAAAATATTGGTTTTTTTGTTTAACATTCATTGAATCTCTCTGAAACCTGTGTATATTTTTTTAAAACATCTTCTTTTATTGGCTTTACCTTTTCCATTGCTTGCTCAAAATGTTTTTTCTCTATCTTTAGGTTTTTGAGTTTTTCTTTGTCTATTCGGCCGACTTTTTTTATGTACTCGCGTATACTAATCATTACTGCCTGATTGCATACTGCTGCAATATCTGCACCAGTGTATCCCTGAGTTTTTTCTGCAAGATTCTGCAGATTTATGTCTTTGTCTAGTGGTTTTTTCTTTGTATGTATCCTAAAGATTTCTTTTCTTGCTTCTTTATTGGGTTGTTCAATGTAAATCATTTTATCAAATCTGCCGGGTCTCAAAAGTGCTGTATCTATCATATCTGGTCTGTTCGTAGCTGCAATAACTGTTACGTCTTTTAGTTCTTCAAGGCCGTCTAGTTCTGTAAGTAGCTGACTTATAACTCTCTCAGTAACATTACTGTCACATGATGATCCACTTCTGGTGGGTGCCACTGCATCTAGCTCGTCAAAGAATATTATACATGGTGCGGCTTGTCGTGCTTTGCGGAAGGTTTCACGTACTGCTTTTTCTGATTCACCTACCCATTTACTTAAAAACTCTGGTCCTTTAATTGATATAAAGTTTGCTTCACTCTCGGTAGCTACAGCTTTTGCAAGCATTGTTTTACCTGTGCCTGGTGGGCCATATAATAGCACTCCTTTTGGTGGATTTGCATCCATGTGTTGAAATACTTCGTTGTATTTCATAGGCCATTCCACTGCTTCTTGTAGTTCCTGTTTTGCATCTTGCAGACCACCTATATTGTTCCATTTTATGTTTGGTGATTCGATAATAACCTCTCGCATTGCAGATGGTGTCATTGCTTTGAATGCATTATAAAAATCTTCCTTTTTAGCTTGTAATTTACTGAGTACTTCTGCAGGAATAGTGTCTGTTTCAAGATCTATGTCTGGAAGTATTTTTCTTAATGCCCTCATTGCGGCTTCTTTACAAAGTGCTTCAAGATCAGCTCCTGAGTATCCATGTGTCATATCCGCTAGTTTATCTAAATTTACTTGTTCGGATAGAGGCATTCCTCTTGTGTGTATTTCTAGGATTTCTCGCCTTCCTTTTCTATTTGGTATACCTATCTCTATTTCACGATCGAATCGTCCAGGACGCCTAAGAGCGGGGTCAAGTGCATTTACACGGTTTGTTGCACCGATTACTATCACTTTTCCTCTTTCCTCAAGTCCATCCATAATTGCTAGCAGTTGTGCAACGACACGACGTTCCACGTCTCCTTGTGTTTCTTCTCTTTTTGGTGCAATTGAGTCCAGTTCATCGATAAATATTATTGATGGTGCATTCTCTATTGCATCTTTGAATATGTTTCTTAGGTTTTCTTCACTCTGGCCATAGTATTTACTCATGATTTCTGGGCCACTTAAAGTGTAAAAATTTGCATTTGATTCACTGGCTACAGCTTTTGCAATTAGTGTTTTACCGGTTCCTGGTGGTCCATGCATGAGTACTCCTTTTGGGGGTTCAATACCCATTTTATCAAAAAGTTCAGGGTGTTTAAGCGGCAGTTCTATCATTTCTCTTACTTGTTTTATCTCATCTTTTAAACCACCTATATCTTCGTAGGTTATTCTTGGTATTTTCTGTAGTTGTTCTTTTGCAGGTTTTTCACTAACCTTTATTGAGGTGTCTCTTTTTATTAATGCAGATTCTGTAGGTGAGATAATTTTTGTTACAATGAAATCTACTTTACGACCCATTACATTTAGTTCTATTACATCACCACGTGTTATAACGCGTCCTTCAAGTATTTGAGAGAGATACTCTTGTCCTCCAACGATTCTTAATTCTTCAGTGGGGGCTATGGTCACTTTAGCTGCGTCTTCTGCACGGGTCTTTTCAATACTAACTTTATCATCTAGACTTAAACCTGCATTTTTACGTGTGGTGCCATCAATTCGAATAGTTCCTTGTTTTTGCTCTTCAAGATATCCTGGCCAAGCTATGCATGCTGTTTTTTTATTTCCATTTATTAAAACAATATCACCGGGTGTTATTCCTTGTTTTTCAAATATTTCAGGGTCAATTCTTGCTATCCCTCGTCCTGTATCACGTGGTTTTGCAGCCTTTACTTTTAACATAAATTCATCTTTTTTGATCATAATTTTTACCTCCGTGTTAAATCTAAAAAAATAGAGAAAAAAATGTTTTTAAATATGTTTATTTCACTTTAATTTTGGTTCCTTTCTTTTTGGGTTTTAATCTTTTTAGTTTTATGCTGAGCACTCCGTTGTTGAATGTCGCCTCAGCTTTGTCTGGGTCGACTTCTGCGGGTAGTTGTACTTCTTTGTAGTATTTCCGTTCTTTACTGTCCACTTTTATTGTTAGTGTGTTGTTGTCTACTTCTAACTCTGCGTCTTTTTTTTGCACTCCGGGTACCTCTGCAATTACTGTTAATTCTTTATCTGATTCTTGTATGTCTACGAGTGGTTCTCTTGTTCCCTCAATTTGTTCTTGTTGCGATTGGTTTAGCTGATTTGGCATGTTTCCGAATTCTTGGAAGTGTGGTTTTCCGTCTGGTCCCATTTTAAAGGTCCAACCATAAACATGTGGTCCACCTTCTTGGGGTGATGGGAGTTTTCCTGAGAGTGCGTTTTTGTATAGTCTATTCATTTTTTGTTCCATTTTTCTGAATTGATCATCGAACTCGTCGAATAATCCTCCGAACAAGCCTCTCCTAGATCTGGTTGGCCAGAAGTCGCTGAAGAAGTCGTCTAATTCCATTATATCTCTATCGTTTTTGTTTGGATTTTTTTCTCTATCCATAATTTTTCCTCCATTTTGGTCAATCTTTAATTATTTTCGTCAACTTTAAGTTGACATTAAATTACTATATTAGAACTAGTATAAAAAGGTTTTGGTTTTGTTAGCCTAAAATTAACAAAAATAACAATTTATTGCGCAAAATATTTATTCTATCACATACATATATCAATAACGATGGCAAACAAAATCCATATCAAAAAAATAAGAATGCCCGCACCAGGGGATATTCGAGAAGATATTGATTTTATATGTCAATCCTTTGGATACTTCTCTCAAAGAGACAAGAACTGCACAGCAGGAAAAATCTTCAGAATACTGGTAAAAGAAACAGCAGAAAATTCAGAAGGATTAACAAGTGATGAAATAGCAGAAAAACTAGATCTAACACGAGGCGCAATAGTACATCATTTAAATAATTTTATAGAAGCAGGACTTGTTATAAGAAGCAATAATCTATACCGTCTAAGATCCTCCAGTCTTCAAAAAAGTATAGATGAAATCAGAGAAGACATGGAAAGAATATTCAATGAAATGATGAAAATTGCAAATGAAATAGATGAAAAACTAGGTAATTACTACAGATAATCTAATATCTTCTAAAGCCCCACGCCAAGAGTTGTTTTAACTAAAACACCAATCAGAAATGAAGCACCCGCAACACCAAGGCTTATACCTGCCATCTCTAGAAATCGTTTTTTAAAAGATAAATCTTTAGCTATTGCAACATAATAATTAAACACTGCAATTATAAAAACAGCTATAAGAACTGTTATAATCAAACTAATAAATGGATCGGCTGCTAGCATAAAAGGAAGTATTAAAAAGAAAACTGTAACGATATATGCAAATGCTGTATATCCTGCAGCTCTTCCTGCATTTTTTTGCTGTTCATGTTTTGATGAAAGGTATTCACTAGCTCCCATCGAAAGAGATGCAGCAATACCCGTAATTAAACCAAGAATACCAATTATACGGGAATCCTGTAGTGCAAAAGTAAAACCAGCAAGAGCACCAGTTAATTCTACTAACGCGTCGTTTAAACCTAGAACAACAGATCCCATATATTCTAGTCTATCTTCATTCATCATGTCAATTAATTCCAATTCATGACGTTCTTCATCTCGGGTTATCTCTTTTAATTTGGGAAATGATTCGCTTATCTTTATGTAGGTATCTTGTGCTTTTTGTTCTGCTTTTTCCAAAAGTTTAAGTGCAAAAGTAAAACCCAGTAATCTTGCTAGAAGAATATATAAAAAAACTTTATGTTTTGATGGTTTCAATTCTTTTTTTGTGTAATCTTTTAATATATCGTAATGTCTCTGTTCGTCTGAGGCAATAGTGGAGAGAATTTTAGAATTATGTTCATTTTTTGTTTTTTTTGCTAGTTTACTATATATAAAGTTTGCATC
>CAZOBL010000017.1:0-2645 GCA_964578185.1 uncultured Thermoplasmatales archaeon | reverse complement strand
AATTCTTTTTTTAATGCTGAGGATATTTTGCTCATCGTTGAAATTTTTAAGCGTGGATTTGCTTATAAATTATTGGTTAGCTTTTTTCTTTATATTCTAGGGTTATACTGTTTTGGTTTTTACCAAAAATTTCCTTTGTAAAGTTTTGTTGCAGGACATCCAAAACAACGGTTTTCATGGTATGCCTTGCATTCTTTGTATTCTACTCCGCAGGGCGGATTTTTCATGGGTCTTTCTATCATTTTGATAGGTATAATAAAATCTTTAATACTAGATATTATGATATTAAAATCAGCGCTTTTTACATCTTTGTCTGGTCGTATACGGCAGTCTATTATCGACTCTAGTGATGCAAGATCTTCACCAGCGAATAGCAACATTAGGTTGTCGCTTCCTGAAACTACAAATCCGTTTAAAAAAAAGGGGCACCCCTGAAATTTATTTAGAATTTTTGTTGCATTGGTTGTTCTTACCATTACTCTTGCAAGGTATATACCTACTTTATTTATGTTCACACCTATTATTTGCTCTATAATGCCTCTGTCTTTTAGTTTTTTAATTCGCATAGCAACTGATGGTTGTGATAAATTTACTTCTTTAGCAATCTTTTCTTGTGATATGCTTTTCTCGTCATATAATAAAGAAATAATTTTTCTGTCTTTTTTATCCAACTTTATGGTTTCTCTCATTTTATATCACTTCCAAAAAATTTTTTGGTTTTTTATTTGTGGAAAACCTTGCTTAAAAGTAATACCAAATAAATTATAGGGTATAATAGTCTTTTGCAAATAATTATTATAGTAATATTTATGAATTGTAGTTTATACCTTTTCTAAGGATAAGTATTTGAAAATAGCGGATGACTAACTGAAAAACTCTAAAAAAATGATATTTTACTCTTTAAACTAAAATGTAAAAATGATTAAAAAAAATTTGGAGATGAAACATAAATAATGACTGATGAAGGCGGAGGTTTTGGCAGAAGAGGAAAACGTGGGTTGGCTGGTGGCTTTGGTCTTGGACCTGGTGGAGAGTGTATATGTCCAAATTGTAACCACCACGAATTACACAAGAGAGGTACTCCATGTTATAAGAAAAAATGTCCTAAATGCGGTACATCAATGACAAGGCCACCATAAAAGTATTATCAATCAGAAAAATCGAGGTGAATAAAAAATGAGTAAGAAATTAAGCGAAATAGAAAAGGTAAAGGATTTTCTAGTTAAACTGGGTTTTGAGTGTATTAGTACGCCTCAAGCTGAAAATCTTATATATAAAAAGCAAGGGGAAACAGTACTAATAAAGAATAATAAACACTAAAACGAGAAATCAAGTAAGAAAAAACTGTAAGATCAAAGTTTAGAACAAAAAAATTTTGAAAAGAGATACTTAGACGTAAAATCGGTTATTTAAAAAGTTTTGTTTCTTCCAGTTATTTTAGTATTAAATAAGCAAAAAAATCTAGCAATTATTACTATTTGCTAAGGGTGAAATTGTAGGATGATGAATATAAGTAAAAATAAATGTGTAGGCTGCGGGATTTGTGAAACTGAATGTCCTAACAATTCTGTCTTTGTTGACTTAAAAAAAGGAATTGCAGTTTTTGATAAAGATAAATGTATTGATTGCGGGTTGTGTCTGAGAAATTGTCCGCAAGGTGCTATAAAAGACATAAAAGAAGATTTGATATTTGCCATTGGAACAGACAATGAAGAAATAATTAAGCCAGATGAACACTTTGGTATGTCAAAATATTTTCAGATATACAAATATTCTAATGGTGAAACTTTTTTAAAAGAGACAAGAGAAAATGCAAAATACAAAGAAGATGAAACAATAACCCATGGAGATCCTGGTAAGGCAAAGGCAACTGCATCTGTTTTAACAGATGTTGATGTTTTAGTTGGAAAAATGATGGGGCCAAATATAGAGAGACTGAAAAAAAAGTTTGTACCAGTAATTATTAGAGAGCCAAAAATCAAAGAATCTATTGAGATAATAAAAGAAAATATTAATGAAATTTTTGAAGAAAAAGAAAAATCTGATAGAAGAGGGATAATTTTAAAGTGAATCCAAGAATAGATAAAAAAAGATGCATCGGCTGTGGTGTTTGTGAGAATATTTGTCCAAATGGAATAAAAATTGTTAGGGGAAAGGCAGAAATAACAGATGAAAATTCAGAATGTCTAAAGCAAGCTGCTGATGCCTGTCCTCAAAAAGCGATTATCCTTAATGAAAAGGATTATCCAAAAAACAAAAAAGATACGAAATCTCAAGAGAGTTATAATCGATATAGGCCCACAGGTCGAGGAAGAGGAATCGGTGCAGGAAGAGGGCGAGGCCTTGGTATAGGTCCTAGAGATGGGAGAGGATATGGACGTGGTGGCGGAGGAAGAAAGAGATGGTAAATTTTTTAAAAAATATAATTGAGAGGATAATATGAATGAAGATTTGAGAATATCAGATAGGGTTTCAGGAATAAAAAAATCTGCAATACATGAAATGACTAGACTTTCAAAAGAAATTGATGATGTAGCATTTTTATCTTGGGCAAAACCAACTTCAGGTACACCTGAACATATCAGAAAAGGAGCAATTGATGCAATAAACAAAGGAAAAGTAGGAGGATACTCTGAAAATAAAGG
>CAZOBL010000016.1:0-24963 GCA_964578185.1 uncultured Thermoplasmatales archaeon | reverse complement strand
CTTTATAAAAAACTAAAAATTTTTTATTTTTAAAGCAAAATTTGTTAAATATTAAATATACTATACCATTCTGAGTTTTTAATATTATGAAATACAAAAATCCAAAGTTAACTGTAGATGGAATATTATTTGATGATGATGTCATATTATTAATCAAGAGGAAAAATCCACCTTATAAAAATAAATGGGCATTACCTGGTGGCTTTGTTGAATATAATGAAACCACAGAAGATGCTGTCGTACGAGAGTTTAAAGAAGAAACAAGTTTAAATTGTAAGATAGAAGAATTATTTGGTGTTTACTCTAAACCTAATAGGGATCCAAGAGGGCATACTGTTAGTATTGTTTATATTTTGAAACATATTGGCGGTATGCTTTGTGGTGGAGATGATGCATCTATGGCAAAGTTTTTTCAACTAGATAGTCTTCCAGAGTTAGCTTTTGATCATAAAAAAATAATTGAAGATTTTGTAAGGAGGAAGAAATTGTAATATGTTCTGTCCAAAATGTAAAGCGCTGATGTACCCTAAAGAAGACGAGATGGTATGTAAAAAATGTGGTTACAAAGAGAAAAAAGGTAAAAGTAACGTAGTAGTTAATAAACACGAGAAAAAAGAGGTTACTTTTATAGAAGATAAAGACAAAACTAATGTTTTACCTAAAACTAAAATTAAATGTCCTAAATGTGATAATAACGAGGCATATTGGATACTCAGGCAGATGCGCGGTAGTGATGAACCAGAGAGTCGTTTTTACACTTGTACAAAATGCGGTTATAAATGGCGGGTAGATTAGGAAAAACTTTTATATATTAATATACTAATATAATTTATTAAATAAAATAAAGTTTATGGGGGAATTTACCAGATATGAAAAGTATTACAAAAAAAATATTCATAGTTTTTATTTGTTTTACACTACTGTTAACAACATTTTCAGGTTCCTTAGCATTAAACGTAAAACAAAAAGATACACAAATCGAAACAAATCCAGATACAGATATTGAATCCGAAAAAGAAGAAATAACAATTATCAGATTTGGACCAAAAGGAAATGTCGAACCTTTATCATTTAAAATCGATGTAGACAATATAGAAGATATTGGAGATTACATAGCAGATAAATGTGAAGAACTTTTCAACAATGACATAGAAATTCAAGGTTTTTTAGGAAATCAAACAAATAATACAAATAACAACACAAGTAAAATCTTTAATTTAGGATGGTTTTCGATAGTAAAGTCATCTGGAAAAGGCTTTCACTATCAGAAAAGATATAAACTACGTTTTACACTTGTACTAAAACTCTTCAAATTACGTTTACCAAAGATTAGACTTAGATTGAGAAGACCATTGATTTTTTGTAGATATAATAATGACCCAAATGCATATACAACAATTAAACCAATTTTAAACAAAAACAACACAAAAGTTGTTGAAGGAAATCACTCAGTTATGGTTAGAAGTTTTATAGGTTACACTGGATGGATTGGTCACTTTTCAAATACCCCATATGATCTTTTACCAAGAGGTTTTTACGGTTATTCACGATTTACATTTTGTAGAAGTTTCAGTTAAATAACTTTTTTATTTATTTTCTACCGTCATTGTTATAAACAGAAAACGCATATGCCTTGTAAGATTACATATCTTAACATGATTTAATTTGGGGAGGAAAAAATACATGTTTAATGCAAAAGTAAAATCTGAAGTACTTAAAGGAATTATAGATGTAACATCTCCATTAGTTAACGAAGTAAAATTCAATATTAACTCCAAGGGGATATCATTAAGAGCTGTTGATCCTGCGCATGTAGCTATGGTTGACTTAGAGATAAAAAATGACGCTTTTGAAGAATTTAAAGCTGATGACATGGAATTAGGAATAGACATGGATAAGCTTTCTAGTATTATGCGTCTTTCAAATGCTGGCGATATGGTTAACTTAGAATATGATGAGGATAACAACAGATTAACTGTCAAAATTGGAAACCTTGTAAGGCGTATGGGACTTATAGACACTGCAGGTATGCCTGATCCTAAAATGCCTAATTTAAATCTTCCAGCAAAAATTGTTTTAAAATCTTCTGAGTTAAATCAGGGCGTACGTGCAAGTGAAGCAGTATCAGATCATTTAGCACTTATGGTTGACAAAGATAGCTTTGAATTATCAGCTGAAGGCGATACAGATACTGTTAATCTGAAACTTCCAAAAGATCTTTTAAATGAACTTAAAACAAATAGTAAATGTAAAAGTCTTTTTTCAATTGACTACTTTAGCAATATGATTAAACCGATTAGTAGCAGTGACCCGATGACCATTATGCTTGGTAACGACAATCCAATTAAAGTAGAATTTGATATCGCTGATAAAAAAGGTCATGTAACATATTTATTGGCACCTCGTATTGAGTCTGAGTAACAATATAAATATTTTCCATTTTTTCAATATTTCTTTGCTATGAGGTGAAAAGTTATAGTTGTAAAAGAAGGTAGACGCCGCCGATATATAGGATTTAAAATTTCTGTTCAAAATACACAAACTAATTCTTTTGAAAAAAAAGATATAATAAATGTTATCAGAAAGTATTGTTGGAACATTTTTGGCGAAGAATGTAGAAAAATGGGCGTATATCTTGTAAGATTTAACAAAAAAAACCAGGGTATTTTAAGATGCAAACATAACAAAAAAGATGATTGCATCAAGCTTTTAAAACATATCAAAGAGATAAACAATAATGAAGTTTCAGTAGAAACAGTTGGAACATCCGGCACTATTAAATCCTTAATAAAAAAACATATACCAGATTTTTAGAAAAATTTATGTAGTATACTAGGATGTCAGTGGTTTCCCAAACTCAAAAAAATATGCGGGATGGAGATGCAAAACTAATGTCACAAGAGATTAATTTAGAGCGTAGGCTAGAACACATTGAAAATATATGTACATCTTATATGCAGACACCAGGTTTTCCAAAAAATGTGGTAATGAATCATGTTATCAAAGTTGCACGTGGAGAAATCAAAATAGAAGAAGAGTAATCTCTGTCAAAATTTTTCTAAAAAAGTTAATAATTGATAAAACAGATTAAAATTAACTTGGAAATCTGACAAAGATGACTTTTAAAACATTAAGTGTTGAAGAGATAAAAGAAAAATTATTGCAAATTCCAGATATATGGATAACACATGGTAAAACAAATTATATGAAGGATTATACCTCCTTATTTGATTTTATAAAAGGATTAAATCTTGATAAAAAATTATGTACTAATCTAAAAGAAGTTGAAACCCCGTATAATAGTAGTATCCTACATTTCATATTGTATTATACAGCTTATCCAAATTTAGCTTTTGTTTTAAGTATAAGAAATACAATTATTTTTGTAGCATTTACTGGTAGAAATCATAACAAGTTAATGATTTCCCTTGCTTTTTTCTCAGATTTTAAGTCTGCTTTGAATGATTTAAACTCTCTTTTTTTAATAAAAGAATTTAGAAACCTTATTGATAAACTTAAGATTAGAGATATTTTGTTGAGAGATATCGATGATGATTTTGTTAATCTGGTTAGGGATAAAAAGGACAAGTATGTTTTTAAAATAGCTTCTTTGAAAGAACTGAAATACTCAATCTATGGGATTGATGAGGTACTTGAGTTATCTGGTTCTAAGTTTGCTAATTTAAGATGGCATCTGAATAAATTTTCAAAAGGTGGGTATAAAGTTGAGGTTAAAAAATTAAAGGATAATGTGAAACCTGTAATTCATCTCATTGGTAAATGGCGTAGTAGAGCTGTTAAATCTAGAGGCTTTTCATTTGCAGATACAAGATCAGATAAATTAGCTGCTAAACTTCTTAGCATATCAAAAGAATTTTTTAAAACAGGTGGTGTTGTAGGCCCTGAAAGTGTTATATCAAGGGTTTTACAAATTGATGGTAAAATCGCTTCTTTTAACCTTGGTTTTCCACTGGGGATATATGCTAAGCAAAATGTTTTTGCTCACACTGTTGGTATTTCAGATTTATCTATTCCTCATCTTGCTGAGTATGCACAGTATGATTTTTGGAGGGAGATTAAAAAAGAGGGATATAAGTATGTTAATGATGGCCCTAGTTGGAGGGATAGTCTTAAGATTTATAAAAATAAATTTAGGCCTTTATCTAAAAAGAGGTATTATTGGTCTAAACTTTCCCTAATATTTTGAATGGTTTTTTTGTTTAACCGACAATATGATTTGTTAAGTTTTTTTGCATTGTTTTTTTCATAGAATTTTATCGCGGTTTTATTCCAGTTGTATACACACCATTCCATTCGCCCGCATTTGTTTTCATGTGCTTTTTTTATACAAAAATCAAACATTTTCTGACCTATACCATTTCTCCTATATTGTTTCAGAACAAATATATCTTCCAGATATAGGGCAGGTAGTGCCAGATAGCTTGAGTAGGTCATAAAATAAATGAGATATCCAACATATTCATTTTCATATTTTGCTAGATATGCTTTAAATTTTGGGTTATCTGAGAGGCCGTCGTTTTTTAATCTTTTTTTCACATTTTCATCTAGGGATTCTTGTTTTTCATATTCTGCTAGTTTTTTTATAAGTTTGAAAAATTCATCAAAATTTTCGTTGTTTATTTTTTCAAGGGATAATTTTTTTGTCATTTTTGTATCATGGTTTTTTTTAGCTGTATTCTTTTTTTACATATTTACTTGTATACAAATGTACTAGCGCACCATATTTCATGTTAAATTTTAGTATATCTCCAACATGAAATTCCTGGTTTTTTAAATCTAGTAATATATGGTCGCTGCTACTACCCAGTATTTCTATATCTTTGTTTTTAGGTTTTAAATCCTCAACGATTACATCCTGTTTTCCAAGGGCTACTATTCCTCTTAATATATCTCCTTTATCTTTAAATTGAGGTATTTCACCGAAAGCATTTTGAGATATCTGACCTATCGGTTTTGAAGGTTTTTCTTTAATTTCAATGAGTTCAGATTCCAATATGAAGGCGTCCTGATATGTATTAGGGATGGGTGTTCTGTTTACTGTTTCAAGGCCCAGCAGTATTCCTTCACCTATTCTTAAATTATTTATTTTTCCTTGATCTGCGTCATCAATTAAAGACGGAATATTTGCTGAATTCCCGCCACTAATAAGTTTGATGTTGATATCAAATTTTTCTTCTACATGTTCTACTATTTCGCTGAATTCTTTTATTTTATCTTTTGTAGGTACTACCCCACCAAAGCAGGCAAGATTCATCCCAATTCCATAAAGTTCAATGCCTTTAAGAGGCAATATATTCTCAATTGTTACATCTAAAAGTTTTTTGGGTATGCCTTCCCGCAGATCACCCATTTCAGCCATCAGTACAACTTTGTGTTTTTTTCCCTGTTTTAAGCATTCATCTGATAATTTTGATATTACATCAAGCTCTGAGTTTAACGATATATCAACGTTTTCAACAACAATATCTGCTTCTGATAGCATTGGTGTTCTAAGAAGCATGTAATCTGTTTTGATACCATATTCTTTCATTCTGCAGATATTCTCAATTCTTGAATCTGCTATCCCACAGACTCCACCTTTAAGCATTGCCTCTGCTACTTTTGGATCGCCACAAGTTGCCTTTGTAACACCAAAAACATTTATATTTTTATCAGCAGCAAGCTTTACGATAGACTCCGCGTTTTTTTGGATTTTATTTGTATTAATTACTAATTTTGGATATTTTTTAATGTTTAATAAACCTCCATTAAGAAATTTAAAAGATAGTTACAAGTATCTATTACTTCTTGTTTGTTAACATATTCATTTGGTGCATGAATATTTCCACCGCCTGGTCCAAAAACAATACAAGGTGCTTCTGTTCTTGTTCCAAATAAATTAAAGTCACCTACACTTTTTGTTGAAAAACGACATAGTCTGCTATCAATTTCTTTATTATCTTTTGGTTTGTCTTTATTATATGATTTCTTTATAGAGTTAAGAAATTTTTTTATATATTCGCTTTCCTCATTTAGATATGGTTTATATTCTAGTTCAGGACCCGGTGAATGACGACGATATATATTGACTTTAGATTTCAGATTTAAAGCCTCTACTATTTTGTGTATCTCACGGATAATAAACTTAGCATTTTCACCCAACATAATCTGTCTGTTTACAAGAAGTTTACAATAACTAGGAACTGTAAATGAATAATCGCCTCCTTCAATATTGAGTACAACATAATGACCACGTCCTCTTTTAATATGTGTAAATATATCGAAACGTGCCAGCTCAGATATCAAAGTCGATGCATCATGCAAGGCATTTACACCAGGTGATGGATGACTGGCATGAGCTGCTTTACCAAAGAACTCAATTTCAAGTAAAACACGACCTTCAGCACCAATGATCGGTACAGGAAAACTAGATTTATGAATTTTTTCGTGAGTAAAACAGTAATCATTCTGAGTAATAAGTGGAGACGGCTCGGTGACAAGAATTAGATCGTAATCATCTAAATTAAATTCTCTAAGGAGCGTATCTGTACCCAAAGAAAAAGGTGCTTCTTCACCAAAAACACAACTTAAAAAAAGCTCACCATTTATCTCTTTCTTACGTTCAATTAAAGCTAAAAGAGCCATTACAATAGCAGCACAACCACCTTTCATATCTGCAGCTCCACGCCCATAGATTTTACCATCTTCCTCAACACCATCAAAAGGTGGATAAATCCATCTATCTCTTTTATCAACGCTAACTGTATCAAGATGGCCGTTGAGCATAATCTTAGGTCCTTTACCATCTCCAATTTTTAGGTACAAATTTGAAAACTCATAATAATCAATATATGGATTTGATACGTTCTGAAATTTTACGTCAAAACCCTTTTTTTTAAGATACTGATGAACAAACTCGTAGATTTCATTTCCATCTTTAACACTACTAGGAATTTTTATTAGTTGTTTTGTAAAATCGATTAATTCCTGAGTTTCTTCAGCTGTTAGAAGATTTTTCATTTTGCTCAAGCTCCTCACCAGCATAAATCATACGATAATATTTTTTACGAAGACCCATCTTCTCATATAATTTTATCGCTTTTTTATTATCAGTTTCAACATGAAGCGATAAATCACCCTCAGTTAACTCTATAGATTTTTGGAGAAGCTGTGTGGCAATACCACGACCTTTAACATTTTTTTTAGTTGCAATATAAGATAGATGATATTTAGGGAAAAATGTATCGAAACCAGTTCTTGAAAGGATTACTAGACCCACTAAAGTTTCGTGATCAAATGCCCCTAATACAAAACCTTTTTCAAATGCGTTATCCACTGCTTCATCCATTTCATCCAAAGGATCTGTAAACCTTAACAGCCAGGTATCAAGTTTATCTAGAAGTTTATTGTAAGAAATCTTCAGATCGTCTTTTTTTAATTTTCTTATATCAAGCTCTATTGTACCGTCGTCAAGTATTAAAACATGAACACCATCGTTTATCTCACCGTTTTTCACTGCTTTTTCAAAACCGGCGATAGTAAAAGCATTTTTTAAAGTAAGCTTAATTTTTTCAATTTTTCTAAACTTCTTTGTATACTCTACAAGCTCACTGTCTTCTACACCAACAGCACCACCATAAGTATCATGAATAGCATTGAGTGCATCTTGGCCATTTTGACAATTCATATTTACCATATGACGACTATAACGAGTTTTCTTGATCTCATTTTTCTCTAATGTCTGAATTTTTCTACTTTTCCGTTTATAGGATTCAATAATAGCATTACCATGTTCTGTACTAACTGCAAATATCTTAGGAATCTTATCTATTTCTTCATCAATCCATAAATCCTTAAAACCAAGATGAAGACCTGCAATAGATGAACCATTAAAAGTTTGAGAAAAAACAGTATCAATCTTCTCATCCAATTGATTATGAATCTCCTTACAAATATAAGAAAATGCATACATATTCATGACACTATTTGCAAGACCAAAATTAGCATCATACCAGTTATTTTTCTTAGAAACCCGGCGGCTTTCTGCAACACATTCATCATAATTTTTACCATATTTTACTATCTTTACATTATCCGATTCCAACAAATCCCTGCGAGTAATCTTAGATTTTTCAGGAACATAAAAAACACATTTTACATCAAAATATTCTGAAAGATAAGCTAATGAACCTCCAATTGTCCCAAATGTACCCATACAAATAGTTCTTTTATCCCTAGCAATTGCGTCACGAATAATTAAATATGCTAAACGATCCTCTCTGTGCCCTGAAGGGTTATTTCCTTCAAGCTTCAGATAAATTTTTTTAATTCCAAGCGTTTCTTCAAGTTTTTTTGCTCTCACTAAAGGTGTTCGCCCTACACGGTTTTTTACAATTTCATTTTCCATAAATAAGCATACTCCAATATTTGAAAAAAATTTTACAATAATCAATTTCAGACATTATTTCATCAACATATAATGCAAAAAAGTTATATTATTTTGTTTATGTATTCTTTGAGTTGTTTGTAAACCATTTGATGTTATTTCGAATGTATTCATTTAATTCATATCTGTAAGAGTAGTTTTTTTCTGATAAGTTTTCTTGCATATTTTCATTTCTTCAACGTGATTATTACTTTATTAATGTTTTGAAATATTAATTATTATAATGTATTTGTTTTTTAAAAAGTTTTATTAAAGGTTAAAAACTGTTATTTTTTTATCATAAGAATTTCTTATAAAAGATGAGAGTTGAAGATATGGAACTAAATTTTATAAAACCATTAGTTAAAAAGAACGATACAAAAATAGTTTTACTTGTATTGGACGGATTAGGTGGTTTACCTGTTAAAGAAAATGGGTTAACAGAACTAGAAACTGCAAATACCCCAAATTTTGATAACCTTGCAAAAAAAAGTATATGCGGACTTCAAACACCAGTTGGAAATGGTATAACACCTGGTAGTGGACCAGGTCATTTAGGGCTTTTTGGGTATAATCCCATTAAATATCAAGTTGGTAGAGGAGTTCTAGCAGCAAATGGAATTGGTTTTAATTTATTAAATGGAGATGTTGCCGCGAGAGGTAACTTTGCAACTATTGATGAAGAGGGTAGAGTTTTAGACAGGCGAGCAGGTAGGATTTCATCAGAAAAAAATAAAGAGTTATGTGAAAAACTATGTAGAGAGATTTCTCTATGTAAAACTGATCTATATATTGAAACTGTAAAAGAACATAGATTTCTTCTTGTATTGCGCGGAGAAGGTCTCTCTGGAGAACTATATGATACCGACCCTCAAGAGTTAGGTGTAAAACCATTTGATCCAAAGACTAAGTCTAATGAAGCTCAGAAGACCGTTTCAATTGTGGATGATTTTTTAAAAAAAGCAAAAGATGTATTAAAAGATGAAAAACCCGCTAATATGATTTTACTTCGTGGTTTTTCACAAATTCCCAATTGGCCTAGTTTTCCTGAGGTGTTTGGACTTAAAAGTTGCGCGATTGCTGCATATCCAATGTATAGAGGCCTTGCCAGACTTATTGGTATGGATCTTTTAGATTCAGGAGATAGTGTTGAAAGTGAGTTTGAGACTCTTGAACAAAACTGGGAGGATTATGATTTTTTCTTTTTGCATGTTAAAAAAACTGATAGTTATGGCGAGGATGGAAACTTTGATTCGAAAGTCAAAGAAATCGAAAAAGTAGATGCTCTTTTACCAAGAATTTTGAATTTAAATCCAGATGTTGTAATAGTTACTGGGGATCATTCAACTCCATCTTATTTGAAATACCACAGCTGGCATCCCGTACCAGCTATTCTTTATTCAAAAAAATGTAGACCCGATGGTGTTGAAACATTTGGTGAAAAAGAATGTATTAAGGGTGGACTTGGACCAAGATATCCTGCTGAAGATTTAATACCACTTGCATTAGCAAATGCGAAACGTTTGGATAAATTTGGAGCATGAAAAAGATTATTAAATTTATTTTTTATTTTCATAATCTGCAATTTGGCCTAAATTATCTTGTTTTTCTTGGTTTTCATCTATTCTAATGAATTTTTCCCCATCTAATTCAACGATATGTACTTCTGAATCTTTTTTCCATAGGTTTTTAGTATCTTTTATTTCCTTTAGTATACAAGTATACCATTTATCTCCCTTTTGTATACTTTCAGTAATTTGACTCTTATTATAGTTAACAGGATTTTTTAAACCTTCAACCGTATTCATCAAGGCTCTTACTTGTTTGATTTCATTACCATCTGGAGTTTTTTCTTTAACATGAGTTATCCAATATTCCCCCATTTTGTCACCTCCTTAAGAAATTTAATTGTTAAAAAAATATTAATTGCTTCATAGTAATTAAATATTTTCTAAGCAAAAAAAATTAAAGATTTATTTTAGTCGAAATCTGAGCCGAGATCGTATCCACAGTAAGGACATTCCTTATTGTCTCCAAGTTCGTGTTTACAGTTAGGACAAAGTGTGCCTAGACTGAATGTTTGTTCTTCTCCCTCCAAAGAGCACCCACACTGGTTACACACACGGTATGGTGTTGTTGCATCATTTGTAATTTTTTTCATTTGTGACCCGCAGTTGGGACATGACCATAGACTTTCGATTTCTTCTCGATCCAAAAGTTTTACACCTCTTGATTTAATTGGACAGCCATATTACTATCACTTGGGGTTTATTAATGTTTTGATTTTATTAAGCAAAAATTTTTATAAAAAAGAAATTTGATTAAAATATTAAGTTCACAGAAAAAGTTTTTTTTCATTTATTTTGAGTAATAATGTAAATAATCTAAGGAAGGATTTTTAAGTAAATATCTATTTAAAACTGATGTTAGCAAAATGGGTAACAATCATTTATTTAAAGCACTAAGCAGCAAATCAAGAATTAAGATAATAAAAATATTAGTGAATGAAGAAAAACATATTTCCGAAATATCAAGAATTCTAAATATGTCAAAACCGGTTATATCAAGACATGTAAAAATTCTTGAAAAAGCAGATCTTATAAAAAGAAGGATAATAGGAAATGTGCATCTTTTATCTGCTAATTTAGAAGTTTTGGAAAAAGCATTTGATCCTTTTATCGAAGAAACAAATGTTGAAATAGATAAAAAAACTTCTTTGTTAGATGCTTTAAAACAGATACCGGGCATTGAAACAAAAAAACATGGTAAAAACAGTTATATTACATCTATAAGTGGAGAAAAAGGCTATTATATTTATGAAGTAAATGGAAAAACACCTGAGATATCAGTTGATAAATATAAACCTCAAAAAGATGTTACTGTTAAACTAAAAAAAATTGTTACAGCAGATAAGAAAAAAATAAAAATACATATCAAAGAAAAAAGAGAAAAATAATTTTTTTTATACCAATGCTAACATTACTGATAATATCATTATAACTGTAAGAAGACTTAACGCTATTGGTTTTTCTATTGGATTGATAGCATATTTGAAATTAATTATTTCTTTTTCTTTTAGATATAAAATTGGCATGACAATTAACGCAAATGCAATTGTTGTTGAAAGTAAATGCCATAACATAAAAGGAAGAGCTACAGTAAAGCAAAGAGTAAGACCATTCATTGTATGTGGATACCATCCAAGATAAGAGCCAAAGTTTGTCCATAGATCATATAACAATACACTTCCAATGCTTGTTCCAAATAATAATGGAGTTTTTTTAACTGTAAATTTGTTTTTTGATTTCAAAGCAAAAAACAATAGACCTATAATTGCAAATCCAGACCATGTAAATAAGAGAATCCAATTGTTTCCAAGGATTACATCAGATATTGCCATTGCACTTATTGGGACGAGAAATGTATATACCCCTCCAAGAATTAATCCACTTAGTATTGATATTACAGCAATTAGAAAGAATAAATCCATCATAAATAATGGCTGTGTAATACCATTTAAGTTTAGGTATATTGAGGGTGATGCTGGTAGTAATTCAGTAAGAGTTATTCGCCCTAGAACACCTATTAGTATTAATAAAAATGCTACAAATATTTTTGGTAAATTATTTTCGATAATGTCCTTCATAATTTTCTCCCTTTCCTTATTTTTATGAATTAAATTTTTCTTTATTAATCTTTTTACCACGTGGATTCTTCATATTTGAATAAGATAATATCTCCATCTTTGACATATTGTTGGTCTACCCCAACTGATGCCATTTCTCCGTTTAAATAGAAAATCCAGTAGTTACTATCTGTACTATCAATCCCGTTTATTGAGTTTATTATATGACTTTGAAATTCTTCAAAATAATCTGATTGAAAGGTTAAATCGGTTTCTTTTTCTGCTTGTTCCAATACTCCAAAAGCAGTAGAATTATCTGTGGTGATTTCGTATGTAATCACATTTTCACCATTATCTACTTTTAGGGCTACAGTAATTTCATCTGCTGTATTATTTGGTTTTTCAAATGTTATAATTCCTGTGCTTACTAAAGTGACACTTGCTCCAATTAATAGTGCTAGTGGCACTAAAATTAACATTAAATCTTTTAAGTTTTTTTTATTCATGAGTTAACATGTTAAAGGAGGATTTTTTTAATAAATTACTATTAGGCTCACAAATGTTATCAATTTAGATAACAATATACAAAAAATATGTAAATATCTGGTTTAGATAAATTTGAAAATGATTAAAAAAAAGAAGCCGCTGGTGGGAATTGAACCCACGACCTATTCCTTACCAAGGAATCGCTATACCTCTAAGCCACAGCGGCAAAATCTATTTTCCCCAAATAAACAAGGGGTATATTTTCTTTTTGCAAAAAGACTTGATTTACAATTTTTAGATAACAGTTTTTGAGTATAAAGGCAATATTAATAATATATTCATCATTTTTCAAGTTATGGTGGATTACGATTAACCCTATAGATTTACCAGACGTTCAATCTGGACCCTCTCAGTCTAATTTTAAGATTACAAGAGTAGGTGTAACAGGTGTAAAAAAGCTAGTTCATATTAAAAGACCTGGTATGAAAAACCCAACAACTTTAGTTGTAAAAATGGATCTTTTTGTTGACCTTCCAGCTTCTCAGAAAGGGAGCCATATGTCTAGAAACCTTGAACTGGTATCTGAGATAATTGATTCAAACGTTGAAACACCAATATCCGATTTGGAGAGTTTTTGTGCAAAAACAGCTGAGCTTTTACTTGAAAAACATGAGTACGCAAAGTTTTCTGAGGTTAAAGCAGAAGCGGATTATTTTTTAGAAAGAACCTATCCTTCAGGTAAAAAGGGGACAGAACCTTATAAACTAGTAGCTGAAGCAAGAGCCAACAAGGATAAAGAAATTAAAAAACTCATAGGTGTAAAAGTAATAGGAATGACTGCGTGTCCTTGTGCTATGGAAGTAATACGTCAGATTGGAAAATACAGCAAACAAGATGTGCCTCCAACTCATAATCAAAGAAACATTACTACTTTAATGGTGGAAGTACCTGGTGATGATAAAACCGTTGATGCAAATGATTTAATAGAACTTGTTGAGACGTCTTTTAGCAGTCCAACCTATGGAATTTTAAAACGTGCAGAAGAAGGAGAAATTGTGTATAGTGCACATAAAAACGCTAAATTTGTTGAAGATGTTGTAAGAGACATTCTTAGTAGTCTGCTAGATAAATACGACAAACTACCAGATGATGTCATTGTGATTGTGCGTAGTGAAAGCGAGGAAAGTATCCATAAACATAATGCTTTTGCAGAGAGAGTTACAACTATGGGTGAGCTCAGAAAATAGATTATTTTAACTTACATAAAAAACCTTTAAAAACTTTCTTTTGTTTACAGCAAAACATGTCTAAATATAAAATAGCATGGCTTCCTGGAGATGGTGTCGGCAATGATGTTATGGATTGCGCGAAGATAATACTTGACAAAATTGATCTTGACGCAGAATATATACCTGGTGATGTTGGATGGGAGTTTTGGAAAACTGAAGGAGATCCGCTCCCCGAGCGTACAATAGGTCTACTTAAAGAAACAGATTGTTGTCTTTTCGGGGCAATAACATCTAAACCTAATCAGGAAGCTCAAAAAGAACTTAAACCTGAACTTCGGGAGAAAGGCTATGTATATTCAAGTCCAATCGTTCGTCTTAGACAGCTGTTAAATTTGCATACCAATCTAAGACCTTGTAAAGCCTTTGAGGGTAATCCATTGAACTATCGTGATGATATAGACCTTGTTGTATTTCGAGAAAACACTGAAGGGCTTTATGCTGGTGTAGAATTTTTCCCAGTAAAAGATGAAATTAGAAAGGCTCTATCTATACATCCTAAATTTGAAAGATTTAAAGATGTAGGAGAAAATGATTTAGCGATATCAACACGAATTTTTACACGAAAAGCATGTAAAAACATATTAACTCAAGCCTTCGAATATGCAAAAAGACATAACCGTGAAAGTGTAACCGTTGTAGAAAAACCAAACGTTATACGTGAAACAAGCGGTATGATGGTTGAGGAGGCGCGAAAACTTGCAAAGAATTATCCAGAAATTGAACTATGGGAGACAAATGTTGATGCTATGACCATGTGGCTTGTAAAAAACCCGCAAGATTATGATGTTCTTGTTGCAAGTAACATGTTTGGTGATATAATATCTGACTTATCCGCACAGTTAGTAGGAGGACTCGGTTTTGCCGCATCAGGTAATATCGGAGATGATTATGCACTATTTGAACCGACTCATGGTAGTGCCCCTAAATATGCAGGGCAATACAAAGTAAATCCCACTGCTATGCTTATGTCTGTTAAACTTATGCTTGACTGGCTTGGTGAAAAACAAGATGCAGAACGTCTTTTAAATGCAATTGCAAAGGTGTTAAAAGAGGGAAAAGTCAAAACATATGATCTCGGTGGTAACAACACAAGCCTAGAGGTTACAGAAGAAATAGCTAAAAATATCTAAATTATATAAAAAATATTACTTTTATTATATTTTTTGGGATCTTGTGTTACAAATTTTAAATACTGTAAAAGTTAATAATTTTTTTAAAATAAAAAAAGGCGATAAAAATGAAAAAAGGGAAAATAATTGTATGCGGGTCTGTGCTTGCAGCTTTTTTAATGCTATCAACTATGGCCCTAAACCCGGTAACAGCACAAGAAATGATAAACCCACCACAAGAAAAAGATAACCAGCTTACACAGCTGGCAGATCTGACAAATGAACTAACTAGTAGTCTAAATGCATATGCATCAGCAATTAGTTCCGATGACCAAATCGGATCAATTATTGAGCAATTAAAACAAAACAAAGAAGTTCAAAATCTGTTAGAACAAATTCAAAACACAGACGATGATAAAGAAAGACAATTACTAGTAGATCAACTGATTGAATTATTGTATTCATTACCAGAGTTTGAACAAATTGAAGAACTAATCGGTTCATCAGAGGTTGCTACTGAGATAAACAATATGAATGAAGATATCGAATTATTGTTATCATATATTGATTTATTATCCTATGAAACCGATTTTGATATGCAGTCTTCAATAAGCCTGACAAGTTATGAATCATCAGATTCAGGTTCTTATCTTGCTAACGGTGTTTTTGTAATTCCGACCGTAAACATGATAGAATATCATTCTGTGTTTTATCCTGATGAGGAAACAGATGTACCAGATCCAGATAATCCAGATGAAACCTTAACCTATGGAGAACTACTAGATCTCTTGGAGTCTGGTGAAATAACAATTGAAGATTTACAAGATCTAGTAGAATACGGAGATTTAGCCATAGATGAATACATTTTGCTGGTAGGACAATATAATGGTTTACAGACAGGTGAAGATTTTGATACCAATGATTTTTTGACCTTATTATGGTTATTTGATGTCATAGGCTGCTTCGTTGGTATGGGTATAGGTATTGCCTATATAATAAAAGGTTTTCCAGTTCTGGGAGGAATATATTTTATTGTGTTTTTATTGCTTTTAGATCTATTAGCAGAATAGATTTACCTTAAATACAACCAACAAAATAATTTTCTCTTTTTTTTTTGAATAATGATAAATATTTTTTATGGAAATAAATAAATACGATAATACTGCATATATATAACAAAAAAGCGTAACATGTGTTATAGTTATGAGTAAAAATGATTTATTAAAACTCAAAAATCGAAAAATTATTTATGAGTATATATCTGAAAATCCTGGTTTACATCTAAGAAAAGTAATTAAAGATATAAGTCTATCAGAAGGAACAATAAGATACCATTTACAATATTTAATCGATAAGAAACTCATAATTAAATATAAAAAGAATGGTTATAATAGATTTTACGCTTCAACACCAACCTTTTCAAAAGACAAAAAATTTATATCATATCTTAGAAATGAAAATACCAGGTTAATAATTATTTTTTACTTTTTTCATGTATGTGGATCACTGACAAAAGTCTGTGAGTCAATAAATAAAGATAAGAAAGACGTATATAACTACATTAAAAAATTATTAGAGGATGATATACTGGAGGTAGCTCCAATAAAAGACTCAGAGGCTTCAACTAATCTTAAAAAATGTAAATTAAAAAGATATCCTGCTGTGAAAGGTGAAAAAGTATACCGGCTAAAGGAACCATATAAATTAAATGAAATTCTCTTCTCTTTAAGAAATAAATATTTAGATAATGGTAAATCTGATGAATTATTAGAAATTCTATATATTCTTTATAGTGAAAAAAATAAACGACCAGAGACTATCCAATCAGACAAGGAAATGATAACTTCACTTGAAGATCTATTTTTTGAGTTATTTCCAATACCTATTTGTGCTTAATCTTTTTTTATGGATAATTTTGAATTTATTTGCAAAAGAATTTATAGAATAATATCTTAGAAAAATCTTTTAAATGATTACTCATTACCCGAGAATCGTCTTATAATATAATAAAAACATATATTAGTTTTTAGAAGGAGGCTTGAATGTTTTATGACAGATGTAAAAAAGAAAGTAATTATAATGGGAGCAGCAGGAAGAGACTTTCATAATTTTAACACATATTTTAGAGATAACCAAGATTACAATGTAGTAGCATTTACAGCTACACAGATTCCAGATATTGAAGGCCGAACGTATCCAAAAGAGTTAGCAGGAAACCTGTACCCAAATGGTATACCAATACACCCGGAGGAAAAAATATCTGAGTTGATAAAAGATCACAGCATAGATGATGTAGTTTTCTCTTATAGTGACTTAAAATATGATTATGTTATGCAGAAATCAGCTATAGTAAATGCTGCTGGTGCAAACTTTATACTCTTAGGTCCAAAAGACACTCAGATAGAATCATCAAAACCGGTAATTGGAGTTTGCGCGGTTCGAACAGGTTGTGGAAAATCCCAGGTTTCACGTAAAATCTTTGAGATATTACAAAAAAAAGGACTAAAAGTAGCAAGTATTCGTCATCCAATGCCATATGATAAAGATTTAAATATGCAGACCTGCCAACGTTTCGCCTCATATGAAGATCTTGATAAATACAACTGTACAATAGAAGAACGTGAGGAATACGAACCCTACATTGATATGGGTGGTGTGGTTTTTGCAGGTGTTGACTATAAAAAAATACTTGAGGAAGCTGAAAAAGAAGCAGATGTGATCATATGGGATGGCGGCAACAATGATTTTTCATTTTACAAAACAGATATGTTAATAACCATAGCAGATCCGCATAGGCCCGGCCATGAGACCAGTTATTATCCTGGAGAGATCAATACTAGAATGGCTGATGTTGTAATAATAAACAAGGTAAACACTGCAGAAAAAGATAACATTAAAAAAGTCCGTGAAAACATAAAAAAGGTAAATCCAAACGCAGAGATAATTGAGGGTATATCATCTGTTACAGCTGAAAACATGGATATGATAAATGGAAAACGAGTTCTTGTAATAGAAGATGGTCCAACAGTTACACATGGTAGTATGAAATATGGTGCAGGAATGGTCGCTGCAGAAAATGGTCATGCAGGGGAAATAATTGATCCACGTGATTTCGCGGTTGGAAGTATAGTTGACACATTCAACAAGTATACTCATTTAACAAATGTACTTCCTGCTATGGGGTATGGTAAAAAACAGATGAGTGAGTTGGAAGAAACAATAAATAACTCTGATGTTGACTTGGTAGTATCTGGTACACCAATTGATATAACACGTGTGATTACAACAGAAAAGCCTATTGTTCGTGTAAAATATGGCGTTGGAGATAAGACAAGTCAAGAATTAGAAGATATTATAGATAATTTTACTTCAAATAATAATCTATAATTTTACCACTTTTTTTTATTGTTTTTATATTTTTTTTGTTTGGTTTTTTCCGAACGTTTTCCCCACAGATATATACTTTTATCTACTTATTTATATAATAATTGGTCTGGTTTTATCTAAAAAAATGGCCAATAAAAAAAGAGGGCGAAAAATATGAAAAAAAAGATAGAAACGATATGTGTAATCTGCTTCTTACTCATAGCAGGATTAGCACTAATAAATCCAGTAGAAGCAAATGATGCAAAAATGGAATTGACAATAATAAACTCGTCACCCACAGGTTTGGTAACAATTTTTTATGTTGATGATGACAACACTCAAGGGCCATGGAATGGAACAGAAGAACATCCTTTTCAAAATATACAAGATGCAATTGATGCTGCGTATAAACCTGGACCTGGATGGAAGATCTGGTATCAAACTAGGATTATTGTAAAAAATGGCACATATAATGAGGATATAATAATAAATAAAACATTAATTTTAGAAGGTGAAAACAAAGATATTACAGTAATAAATGGTAGTGGTTCTTCAAATACAGTAAAAATTATAGCTAAAGGAGTAATAATTAAAGGATTTACTATACAAAATGGAGGTGTAGTTCATCCTGGAGCAGGAGTATACGTTTTAGCAAAATATGTACAAATAACAGATAATATAATAAAAGACAATTATGAAGGAATATATATTACAAACTTTAGTAATAATTGTACAATCAATGACAACACAATAAATGGAAGAGTAACGTTAGATGAAGCCAACTATAACATTATTTCAAATAACTATATAACATCCACCTATGAAGGGTTATATTTTTCAAAATCTAATCATAATAAAATCTTTAAAAACACAATTGAGAACTGTAATGTTTATGACAACCCAAATTTATGCGGAGTGAGACTTTGGTCATCTAGTGAAAACTTGTTTTATCTAAATAATTTTATTAACAACAAAAATGGAAACGCAATTGAAGAAAATGAGCTGAACCAATGGGATAACGGAGTACATGGCAATTACTGGGATGACTACACTGGAGAAGATTTGGATAATGATGGAATTGGCGATACACCGTATCTAATAGACGAACTGGACAACCAAGACAACCATCCTCTAGTAAAGCCTTTTGAAGAAGGTAGCTTTAGTGTGCAAATTGAATGTGAAAATCCTCTAAAACAGATATTTCCCGGTCAAACAAAAAGTTTTGAAATAAAAATCACAAATACTGGAGATATTCTTGATGTATACGATATTAAAAGTTATCTATGGGGTTATCCACAGCTTTTTGAGACTTCCACATCCTGTATACCACCATATGTTTTCGTTTATTATAGTGCCGACAATGTTTCCGTAAAACCAGGTGAAACAAAAATCGTGTATGCTAATGCTACAGTTTTCAATGAAATAAATCAGGTTTTAACCCATGATGTATGGGCGGTATCACAGACTGATGAATCTGTTAGAGATAAAACTGAAATTTATCTTGATGTACAATCAGTGGATGTACAACTATGTATCAATAGTGGTTTTAACTCACCAATTATAAAAATAAAAAATATTGGTGATGCAAATCTATACAACATCGACTATAAGATATCTGTTAAAGGTTTTAGGAGACGCTCTATAAATGTAACACATCAAGACAGTTTAGATAATCTTTATAGCGGATCAGAAAAAACAATTAGAATGCCAAGAGGTTCAATAAAAAAAGCATTTGGTTTTGTTACAATAAAAGTAGAGCTGAAAGAAAACATACTTGGTAGAAATCCTTTAGAAAAAGAATATACATTTAGAGGATTTTGCTTTGGAAGATATGTAAAAGTTTTAGGCTAAACCAAACAAAAAAATATAAAATTTTTTCTTTTTTTTATTTTAATTTTCCACCTTCAAGTGCAAACTGAGCAAGTAACGATTCTAGTTGAATATGTTCATTGCTACCCTCGGTTAGTCTAAACTCTGTTTCACCAGTTTTTTCAATAAGACGGATTTTATTTTCATCAGGTATTGCCAATTTGTAAATTGTCTGATGAATCTGTTTTATTAAATCTTCACCACTTAGACCATATTTTATTAAAAGATCATAAAGCTGATTTCTTGATGCCATAAAATCGCCTGAGAGTGCTTGATTTATAAGGTTTTTTACATCCTCTGGTTTTGCAGTTGCACTAGTTTCATACAAAAGCTCAGCAGTAATTTTATTATTTATTGATGCGCCAACCTGAAGAACGTTTAAAGCTTTACGAAGGTCTCCGCGGGAAATAAAAATAAGTGTTTCAAGTCCATCAGGGGTGATCTGAAGGTTTTCTTTTGATGCGATTTTTCTTATATATTTTTTAATATCATCGTTTCTCACAGGGTTGAATCGAAATACTGTGCAACGTGATTGAATTGGCTCAATTATCTTTGAAGAGTAATTAACAGATAAAACAAAACGGCATATATGCGTGTATTTTTCAATTGTTCTACGCAGTGCAGATTGCGCATCAGGTGTTAAAGAGTCAGCTTCATCTAGAAAAATTATTTTAAAACGTGTATTTCCGATTGGTGCGGTACGTGCAAAATCCTTTATTTTACCACGGACTACACCGATTCCACGTTCATCACTAGCGTTGAGCTCATGGAAATTCTGACGCCATGTATCACCAAAAAGTTCTTTTGAAAGTGCAAGTGCACTTGTTGTTTTACCAGTACCAGCAGGTCCAGAAAACATGAGATGAGGAACATTTTTTGTTTTAACATATGCTTTAAGTCGCTCAACTATTTCATCTTGACCTACAATTTCATCTAGTTTCTTTGGACGGTATTTTTCAATCCATATGTCTTCCATTTTCTAAAAACTCCCCGAGATACCTGTAATATCAATCTTATGTTTTAATGTTTTTTGTCTAAAAACTCTTTTATTATATCTGGGATATTTCTAAGATTTTTTGATAAACGATGATCATCCACGAGAAATTTTACTGTAGCTTCTTGGAAACGTGCAAATTTTAAAACCCAATTGGATGGTACAACTTCATCGCAGCTTCCTCTTATAATTAGGATTTTTGAATTGATTTTTTGTTTAAACAATAAAGGATTTTGCATATCACGTAGAATGCTTTGAGGCATACCTGTAATGGTTTTTACGTTGATTTGAGGTGGAATTATTGCAGGATTCAGAAGAATCAGGTTTTTAATATCTTTTTTTAGAGCTATTTGAGCAGATAAAAAACCTCCTAGTGATGAGCCAATTAATGTTACTTCATCATCGTCTTTAATTATGTTTTCTATTTGTTTTATACAATCAGATATTACTAGGTCTTCAGGGTTGCAATCCCTGTATTTTATTGATTTTGCGTTTATTCTTTTTTTCAAAATTTGACCTTTGGTGCTTTGAGGACTAGATAGATATCCATGAATATAGTATAACATACAAGCAAAATGAATAAAAGAACTGTTTAATTAGTTATACCCGCAATAAACTAAAAAATTTTTAATAGGATAAATTATATATAATAAAAGACATAATGTTTAACTGAAGGAAAAAAAATGAAAAGAAAGGCACTAATAGCAACAATATGTGTTTTAATAATAACAATTAGTACATTTTCAGCACATGCAATTAAAACAACTCAAAAAATAGAAAACACAAGCACAACAGAAGAAAACATAATTTCAACAAAAAATGAAACAACATTTAACTTTACAAAACAGGTATTTATGACTGGTGGAGCAGCGCATTTATTCTCAAGAGTTAGATTTCATGATGGCCCATTTAAGAAAATAAACAGAGTAAGTCGTTGTCTGAGTAGAATAAGAATCGCACCATTAATACCTATAGTTATTCTAGAAAACGTAACATTTACAATAAATTACAAAATAGCATTACCAATAGGATCAAAATTTTCCTATAGCACACTATTTGGTGGCATCAATGAAAGCATTGTTGCAGATATCAACAATATAACCGATCTTGAGGATGTAGAAAATACACTTAGAAAAATAAACGATAGTGGAAATATTGATGTAATCTGGAATAGACCACATACATTCCGAATTGAAAATTTTACAGGAGTATTTATATATCGTAGAACTAAGCTTTTAAGATTTAAACCAGAATTTACATTGTTTAAACCAGCAAGATTTACATTTGTAGGTATTTGCGATAATATCGAACCTGTTTACAAAATACTCTAAATTCTTTTTTTATTTTGAAAGGATTTTAACATATGCCCTTCTAGTTCTTGGACCATCGCCTTCATAAAAGAATATATGCTGCCAAGTACCCAGAACAAGTTTTTTATTTTCAAATATTACATTTACTGATGGACCAAGGAGGCTTGCTTTTATGTGTGCATCACTATTACCTTCCATATGTTCATAGTCTTCGCTTTTCGGAATCAAGTTTTCTAGTTTTTTAATTATATCACTTTGCACGTCTGGATCTGCGCCCTCGTTAATTGTAACAGCAGCTGTTGTATGAGGAACATAAATATATGCAACACCATCATCCACATTATACTGTTCTATTAACTTTGCAACTTTATCTGTAATGTCAATCATTTCGTTTCTTTTATTTGTTTTAATGTCAATTTTTTTCATATTTACTAAAAAATAAAATGATAGCCTATCATTATATATTTTTTCGATTTTGGTTCTACATAAAAAATAGTTTGAAAACTCCTATAAAATTAATTGTAATATTAGAAATTTATAAGCATTATATAAATAAATAATAGTAACAATAATGGATAAAAATAAAAGATACGCAAAAATACCCCGAAAAAATAACATTGTTGTAATAAAAATTTACATGTAAAATGGCGGTGGAAAAATTTCTTTGATACTATCAAAAATATCATCAATAGACTTACAGAATGCTTTGTTATATTTTTTAGATTGAAAAGTATTTAAGGTATCATAAACTAAAAAATCATCAAATGTATCCTTATATCTTATTAGTAAATCCAAAATTTTATCCTCATTAATAAGCCTATAACGAACATTTCTTCCATCTTTAATACGTTCAACAATACCTGCTTTGATTAATTTTTTTAAATGATAATTTACAGTTGTTTGATTTAACCTAATATTATATAATTCTCTATTTTCCTTCTCCCAATCTATCTCACGGGGAGTCTCCATAATTTCTTCTTTTGTATATTCATTATCACGTTTTTGGCATATCAAACGAATAACAATCTTACGAGGTATTTTTTGTCTTAATAAATTAATAATTATTTTATCATTATTATCTACTTTATTAGCAACAAAATATCGTGTGTAACCATTTTCACATCTTTTAGTTATGATATTATTTTTAATTAAACGATGGATATGATATATTAATGCACCCATTGGCAACTTGGTTTTTCTTTTAAGCTCACGTTGATGAATACCAGGGTTCTCAAGAATTGTATTATAAACATCTCTTCTTGTTTTTAGATGAAGAAGTCTCTCTTTTGATATCATACTATTACAATATGAATATTATCTGTTTTGTTATTATATTAATTTTTCTATTACTATAATTTAAAAACTTTGGCGTATTTTACATAAGATCTAAAAATAACAAGTTGGTTTTTAAAATTGTGAATATCTATGTTTATTACAAGTCGTAAGTCTATTTAAATGAGTTTTTTCTCTTATTTTTTCAAAATAATTAAGACAGAACCACATATTAACAACAAATCTATAATTATTTTAAAATGTTTTAATCATACTTATGTTTCATGTGGTTTTATTGCTGGTCGTAAGTCAAATTTAATTCTTAAACTAAATAATTTTGAGCCTTTTTCTGCTTTGATAAGATAAGGCACAAGTCTTGGACGATCCCAGTAATTATTTAAAAAAATTATTCTATTTGTACAGATAAAAAATTTATTTTTTAAGGGTTTAACTATACATTTGGTAAAAAAAATTTTTGAAATGCATTATAAAAAAAAGAAAAATGAAATTTAAAAACTAGGGTTTTAAAATTATTAAACCCCCGAGTATCCAACCTGTTACTGTTGTATTGACTGTATCTGCGTTGTCTGCTTTTGCCTCTGCGGCAACACTTATTTTTCCAAATCCTCTTAGTCCCTCTACAGTTAGTAAATCAGAAATAGTGCCAGTTTCCATAAAACTGAATTCTGTACTTTTGTTTGCTTTCTTTTTGAGAAGGCCATACTCAACATAAATGCTGAGATTAACATTATCAGCATCTTCATCTCCTATGTTTTCTACTTTTGCACTTACTTTTTTGAATAATAAGCTAAATCTCGTTTCAATAGATACCTGAATTTCAGTTGGTAACGTTGGGCTATATGACTCCATTAATGGATAATAATCCTTATTTTCTCCACCGCCGATGTTGTAAGGTGTATCACCTATTCCATCTCCATCGTCATCTGTACCCGAATAGTTATCCCAATAGTTGCCTTGCTCTAATGTTGGTTCATACCATAGATTATTGTCATTATCATAAGACTGGGCTGTGTTATTTAAAAAACTATTGTGATATATTGTATTGTTATTTGAATTAATGATACCTATCCCATATTCGCTATTATTTGAGACTATATTATTTCTTATTGTATTATTATTGCAATTTTCTTCAAATGCAATGCTGAATGTACCACCTAAAAATTTGTTTTTATAAACAAAATTTTGAATTGAATAGTC
>CAZOBL010000015.1:23042-25103 GCA_964578185.1 uncultured Thermoplasmatales archaeon | reverse complement strand
TGTTTTCAAAATATTCATATCCTACGCCTCCAATAACCTGCTAAACTTAACATAACAATAAAAATTAAAATCAAACCTGATCCCAGCAGATATCCCATGTTTTCCTCTAAACGATATTCCGCATTCTCCATAAATATATCATATTTAGGATGAGTCCCCATCTCAAATTCTTTTAAATTTGTAAAACCATCTTTGTCATAATCCTTTTTAGCGTCATTGGGGTTTTTTGGGTTAAAACCATATTTTAACTCCCAATCATCGAGCATACCATCATTATCGGTATCATCAAGATTTGTGGTTATCCAAAAAGTTTTATTTGAAGATTTAAAAGTATTTTCGGCTTGATCTATTACATACATATAAAAAGTGTATAATCCTGTTTTCTGAAAACTATGATTTAGATAATATCTATCATCAATAAAAGTCATATTTCCCTCTATAATCTCACCATTTGGGCGTACTATATATGTTTTAACTTGTTTTACCTCGATATTATCATAGGCTACACATGAAAAAACTAAGTCCTCATCAATTAATTGAACAGTTGGTGATACATCAAAGTAGCTAATATCTGGGTTTACAGTCTCTCTGTGAACTGTGAAACTATCATTTATAGAGTTTGAATTTTGATTAACACTCATGTCAACTGCTTGGATCTGATAACTGTATACACCAGTGGGAAGAAAGCCATCAAAATAATATCTATATTCATCGTTTTTAAATTTACTAAGATAATCAGTGAAATTACTTCCATCAGGTAATAAAACCTCTATTTTTACATAATCTAAACCTGATTGATCCTCAACATAACATGATACATAAACAGAATCACCTTGAGTAATATACGATGGATAAACATCTAAGTTACTGATTTCAGGTGCATTACTCTCAGATACATATAATATTTCATCTGATACTAAATAATTATTATTTAGATTTGAATCTCTTTTGGTAGTACCTTCAAATATTTTTACCCCAAAATACCAATTACCATAACTTGGATTTTGCCAATTTAATATTATACTCTCAGTTGAATCACCATCTATAAAACTCAAAGCCCTCTCATCAACTATATCTTCAAAAACAAAAGGTTTACCTGCATCATATACAAATAATTTCACAGGATAATCAGACGCATTATTTAAACCAACATTAGAAATAGTAACTCTAACACGTACAAAATCAGCTGTGTCAATTACATAAGTATCTAGTATCTCAATTTTTTCAATTTTTAAATCAGGCCAGTTTAAAACAGTGACATTTGAACTATAAAAATTATTTGATGCGTTTATCTCTTCAACAGAAGAGTTTATCAAAGCCTTAACACTAAAATTAAACAAACCAACTTTTGTAGGATTCCAAACAAGCTCTAACTGAGAAATCTCAGGTTTTTTTGAAATATTAACATCTACTATATCTATCATATCTCCATTCACATAAAGCGATAAATTTACATCACCAACAGAGGTATACATACTTGTTAAATTTACAGAAAAAGTTACAACATCTCCGAGATAAATATCGGGGGAAGTATACTTCCAATCAGTCTTAATTACAACATCTAGAATTTCTACATCAGGGCGTGTAATATTAAAAAAAGACACAACGCTATTGATGTATCCCGCGTTATCAAAACCTAAAATCTTTGCATACCACAAACCAGTTTTGTTGAAAACATTAAACAAACCAGTCCAACTAATATTAAAACTATCATTTTCAAGATTATCAGCATAAACTAAACCATATTCATCATAAATTTCAACTTTCACCTCATCTGACATTGCACTTGTCTCAACTAAAAAATTGATACTCTGATTTAAAGCATAAAAACTATTATTTACAGGATTAGCAACACTAACCCTCCATCCTTCAACAAAACTATTTAAAACATTGTTTACACCATGAGAGAAAATATTTTTATTTTCATCTAGATAACTTCTATTACCAAGGTTTCCTTCTACATCAAAGTATACAAAATAGTAACTCTTATTTTTATTAACTGTTAGATTCCATGTTAAAATCCCTTTATCATTACCGGCTGTTTCATTGAAATTATACTCA
>CAZOBL010000015.1:0-23032 GCA_964578185.1 uncultured Thermoplasmatales archaeon | reverse complement strand
AGATTACACCTAAAATTTCCCCATATTTGCTATATTCCACTATTCGAATAGTATCATTTTCAAAGCTAGCTGAAGATATATCCAGATCTTGAAGAAGATTACTAAAATCAATGTTATAGGAGATATTTCCTAGCCCATCTACAGCAATAAAATATCTATAATGCCAATTTTCATTCCACCACTCTAAAAAACAAGGTTCAATAAAATAATCCCTCTCAAATGAATCTACAACCTCATCTTTATATTTTAAACCGATTTTTAAAGTAGTATTACCAAAAAAATCAGTAGTCCAACTTAAATTAAAAAATGTACTAGTCCCATTTATTAAACCATCTGAGGAACTATTTAAAGAAATAATATTATCTTTAAATAATAACTCAACAATTATATCTTCATCAGAACTCACATTTCCAGGTCCATTATTTTTTACCTTAACTGAAAAATCAGCCTTTTCACCCATACTAATTGAAGCTGGCCAATTAATATTTATTATCTCTAAAACCGGTTCATCTCCACCCTGAGCAACACCTAAAAAATTAATTTGCCCAGTAAGTAACGTAACAATTACAACAATCAAAAATAACTTTTTTAATCTAGCCCATTCTAATTTAATCATGCATCTAACCCTCACTATGAGATAACACTCCCAAAGATTACCTCCAAATAAATAAATCTAAAATGTTGTATTTCAAGTTTACTATTTATTTAAAAAAAGTAAAAAGATAATATAAAATATGTCCATATAAAAATAAACTCTCAATGGTTAAAATAAAACTCTCTATAACTCAAAAAGATAGTATTTTATAACAAGAAAATATAGTCGTAAAAAACAGGATGTGTTATAAGATATGAAACCAAAAGTTGATGACACTGCATATGTATCAAAAAGCTCGGTTATAATTGGCAACGTAAAAATTGGTAAAAACTGTGGCATATATCCAAACGCAGTTATAAGGGGAGATGAAAACTCAATAGAGATAGATGATGGTTCAAATGTTCAGGATTGCTGTGTAATGCATGTTGACTCAAAACATAAAACAAAAATTGGAAAAAATGTATCAATTGGACATGGAGCAATAATTCATGGTTCAACTATAAAAGATAACTGTATTGTGGGAATGAATGCAACGATTTTAAACGGATCAGAAATAGGAAAAGGATCTATTATAGGGGCAAATGCATTAGTTACAGAAAACAAAAGAATACCACCACAAAGCCTTGTATTGGGAGTACCCGGAAAAGTATTAAAAAAAGATCCATCATTTTTGAAAATGGCAAAAGAAAACGCAGATATATACATAGAATTAAGTAAAAAACATAAAAACAATGAATTTGTTCATTACAAAAAAAAGTAAAAAAAATTATTTTTCTTTTTTTAGTTTTTCTTGAGTATACTCTAGCAGGCCACCAGCATTTCTGATCTGAAGTATTTGGTCAGGAAGCTTAGGGAAACTAAAGTTATTATCACCAACTTTGATTTCACCTTGTTTTAAATTAACTTCAACACTGTCACCCTCACTGTAACTTTCAACTGCTTTAGGGCTTTCAATGAGTATAAGACCCTGGTTTATTGCAGATCGATAAAAAATGCGGGCGAAACTTTTAGCAACCACTGCTTTGATTCCAACTGCTTTTAATCCAACAACTGGTTGTTCACGACTACTACCGCATCCAAAATTTTTCCCTGCAAAAATAATATCACCCGATTCAACATTTTTTGAAAAGTTAGGATCCAAATCTTCCAGCAGATGCGGTTTAATCTCCTCAGCAGTGCTACATGTATAGGTATATTTCCCTGGAAACAACATATCAGTGTTTATATTATCACCATATTTCCAAACAGCCATAAATTACTCGACCTCCTCTCTGGGATCAGCAATACATCCTTTAATTGCAGATGCTGCAACAGTTGCAGGACTAGAAAGATATATCTCTGCATCTTTACAACCCATGCGTCCTTTAAAATTACGATTAGCAGTACTTAAACATCGTTCACCAGGAGCAAGACAACCCTGATGAGCACCAAGACATGGGCCACAGCCCGGTGGTATCACCACACCACCAGATTCCAACAAAGTATTCAAAACACCTGTCTTTAAAGCCTGTTGATAAACAGTTTTAGATGCAGGAGCAATAATGAGCCTAAAACCCTCATGGATTTTTTTATCTTTTAGAATATCGGCAGCAATTTTTAAATCATTAAAACGACCATTTGTACAAGTGCCAATAAGACCCTGATCTATCTGCAAACCCGCCATCTCATCAACTTTTTTAACATTATCAACACTATGAGGACATGCAATCATAGGACCCACCTCATCCATGTTATAATCATATTCGCCAACATATTGTGCATATTCATCTGCAAAAACAGAAGTATAGGAAGATTCAGATACACCAATATTTTTTAGATATTTTTCTGTAACTTTGTCAGGGAAAAAAACAGAGTTTTTAGCGCCCATCTCAACACCCATATTAGCAATCGTGAAACGATCAGCAACATCTAAACCCTGCAAATCCCCGTGATACTCAACAGATTGATAATTAGCACCAGATGCAGAAATATCACCAATGATTTTAAGAATTAAGTCCTTAGCATAAACACCACCCTCAAATGAACCATTTAAATTCATTTTTATACTCTCAGGAATTTTAAGCCATGTTTCACCAGTAAGCATAATAGATGCTGCCTCTGTCCGATCGATACCCGAAGAAAAAGCACCCACAGCACCATAAGAGCAAGTATGTGAGTCACTACCCAAAACTAGTTTACCCGGCAGAGCCAAGCCTTTTTCAACCATTACCTGATGACATACACCCTCACCGATATCAAAAAAATTCTTGATACCATATTTTTTAACAAAATCTCGAATAACTTTATGATTTGTTGCAGTCTTCTCAGAGGCCGCAGGTATTACATGATCAAGTACAATAACCGATAAATCCTTAGAACTAACACCATACTCATCAAGTTCTTTATCGATTTTTTGAATAATAGCTGCAGTATTATCATGAGTCAAAAGATGATCGGGTCCAACAGTAACAATCTGACCAGTTTCAACATTTTTTTCACCACTATACTTAGATAGAATCTTTTCAGCAAAGGTCATATCCATAAAAACTTCCCTCTCAATATCTTCAATTCCATCAATGTAAATGGATACTTAAAATTTTACTAAAAAAACTAACTATGAAAAAATATAAGTCCTGATTTTATATAATAAAATGATTGTAGGTTGGGAATGACAGGAGAGATTAAAAAAAGACAATTAGTTAAACCAAGTTATGCTGTAGCAGGTGTAATTGAGTTAATTCTGATTATAGCATTATTTGCAATTATCTTAGCATACCTACAAACAATTTATATACCCGAAGCAATGGAAACAGAAGAATCAGAACACATGGATGAAATATCAAACCAATTTTCAAAACTTAAATCAATTATCGATATACAAACTAAACATGAATCAGAAAAACCTATAGCAACCTTTATTCGTTTAAACAACGAAGAGCTACCCTATTTTGTAACAGCTTCATCTATTGGTCAAATCACAATAAATGATCAGGAGAATAGAGTTGGGACAATTAAAATAGAGGATTTATCAAATTCAGAGGAAATCAATCTAACTAGCATAGAATACAGTGCAACAAATTTTTACTATGTAGATCAATCATATATCCTTGAAGGAGGAGGTATAATCAAAGATCAACCTAACGGAAAACCAATTATGTGGATTAAACCAGATTTAAATGCTACAGCTATAAGAAATCCGTCTGGTCAAGTATCAAATATTGACATATACTTTACTATACCAATATTTAAAGCCTATAATGATGACAAAAATATAATTGGAAAAGGTCAATGTTATATATTAACAAATTATTCAAAGAAATTATCACAGAACAACTGGGAAACATGGAATGACATTGAAGCTCTAACAATTTACACATCTAATTCAAATGCTTGGAATGAATATTACAATAGAAGTTTTTCAAAAGATGTAAAACAAAACTTAACAATAATACATCAAGGAAACTCAATTAAAATCCAAAAAGACACTAAAATTATCAATATTTACTATAAAAAAATCTACATAAATACGAGAATTTATAAGACCTAAATAAAGGAAAAAATGAAAAAAAGAAATCTAAAAAACCAGACTAATGCACTTTCAGGTGTGATAGAAGCCTTATTATTAGTTGCACTTGTAGCTATAATAATATCCACAATTCAAGTAATGTATATACCAGGTATTATGCAAGAAAGAGAAATAGATCATTTAATAACAGTGGAAAGCCAATTTTCTTATCTTAAATCAAACTTAGATATACAATCTATGACAGAAGAAGATGTGTTAATATCATCAGTTATAACGCTTGGTACCGAAGATATACCATTTTTTATAAGTGCAAGAGCTCATGCAAGTTTAGAGACAAATGATCTTATTTCTACAAATTATGAGATAGTTGTTACGGGCAACACAACTACTGAATCTGGAAAAACACAAAATTTTCCTTTAACATCAATAAAATTTTCAGGACGTAATTTCTATTGTAACAGTGACACATATGAAGAAAAAAGCGTCTATAAAGATTACATCTTAGAGGGAGGAAGTATAATTGGATACTCATCCCAAAAAGAAAAAATGACTGCACCACCTTCTATAAACAAAAAAGTTGATGCAAATACAATAGTTATCAATATGAGTCTACCAGTATTTCATACCCAAGGAGGTAAAGTTTCGACATCTGGGAATGAAAATACCCATATTTTAACTAATTATTCAAAAAAAGAAAGAATAACAACATATTATCTAGAAACAATACCAAACCATAAAATTGATATAAAAAGCGATTATCTAACAGCTTGGAACCGCTCACTTAATACATTTTTCTATGATGAAATAACACAAACAGATATAAAAGTAGAAAAATACCCATCATCTTCACCTGAAGCAGTAAGAATAACGCCTGAAGGAGAAAAAACAATAGAGTTAAACATCATCTTAACACACATATATGTACAAATAGGTCCAGGCATAACCATATAAAAAAAGTTCAGCAATATTTATGAAAACATTTTATTATAGATTATTACATATTAAGCAAAAAAATCAAACAAAATATATTGAGAGATAATTCAAAATGGCTGAAGACAAAAAACAAAAGATACTAAAGACCAACATTCAAGGATTTGATGAACTATTTAAAGACAAAGGACTGCCAAAAGGTAGTTCAGTTCTAATAGCAGGTGGACCAGGGACAGGTAAAAGTATATTCTGTAGACAAATATGCTATAATCTTGTCTCCAATGGTAAAAAATGTATGTACGTAAGCTTTGAGGAGAGCAAAGATAGAATACAATCAAGCATGGAAAACTTTGGGTGGAATGTAAAAAAATATATTGAAAACGGAAATCTACTAATACAAAAAATAAACCCACTTGATATCCTACGAATGAAATTTGGATCAATAGGCGGCTCAGGGTCTGCCACAGAGCTATCCTATAAAATTAAACCTCTAGTTATACCAAAAGATTTTAACCCAGATATAATAGCTGTAGATTCTCTTAGTGCAATAATTGCTGCATCTGTAACTAAAGATAAAAACTATCGAGTATACCTACAACAACTTTTTAGTTTCTTTGAAGAAACCGGTGCCACATCTCTTTTAATCTCAGAAACCGATCCGATGCCTACAAAATTTAGTGACTCTGGCATCGAAGAATTTCTTGCAGATGGAATTATCGTTATGTATAACATAAAAAAGAAAGATTCACGAGAAAACGCAATTGAAGTATTAAAAATGCGTGACAGCAAACACAAAAAAAATATTGTATTAATGGAGATAACAAATAAAGGAATAGTTGTACATCCTGATAAAAAAGTAAATAATGAATAAAAAAGATTTAAAGATATCTAAATGGTTCTTGATGAGTATCTAATCTTTTGGCGCCATAACGTATAACCGTAGCTTCAATTTTTTTTACTTGTTTTTTATTCAAACCTGTTCTTTTAAGAACCAATGTATCATTTTCATCAAATATTTCTAAGGTTCCTCTTTCAAAACAAATGATTGCTTTCATAGGTTTGCCATCTTGAAGCCATATCCAGATTTTTACGCTGTTTTTTGTCATTCTAGCACCCATAAGAGAGGTTTTTACTTTTCCTCAAGTAATATTTTTATTTTTCTAATTATATAAATATTTCTGTACAATTATATCCAAAAAACCAAAATACAACCATAAAAACCCCCTTATAGGAAAATTATCATATTTTAAAAAACATCAAAAAACTAAGTCATGAAATGGTTAAAATAATATACGTGCAAACTTATTAGCCCTTATCATAAAAAAATATTGTCATTACTAACAATAAAGGGGTATTTATTATGGAGAGAACTAAAACAGGAGTTGAAGGATTAGATAATATAATTGAAGGTGGATTTCCAAAGCAATCAATAACCTTAGTATCTGGACCCCCTGGAGGCGGAAAAAGCATATTCTGCTTTCAATTTTTATATGAAGGGGTAAACAACAATGAAAAATGCTTATTTTTAACATTAGATAAAAAAGTAGAAGGACTACTAACCCAAGCTAAAGAGCTGGGTTTTGACTTTCAACCATTTATCGAAAAAGGCCAAGTAAAATTCTTATTTCTAAACATAAACAAAAAACTCATCTACGAGACAATGACAAACGAGATTTTATCAGGCGAATGGGATCGTATAGTCCTCGATTCAATTACACCCCTATCAGAAATGCCCATATATCTAAGAAACACCTCATCAAGTAGTGATATAAACTTTGTAAACGGCGAAGAATTCCCATCAGACAGCAGCCTGCCAGTTAGAAGACTACATCTAAGATACATTATGAACGCACTAGAAACATCAAAAGCAACGTCTGTTGTGACCTCAGAGCTACCAGTTGGCACAAATCAACTTTCAAGAGACGGCATAAGCGAATTCCTTGCAGACGGAGTAATAACACTAAGCCTTGATCAAACAATGGATAGACGCAAACTCTCAGTTATGAAAATGCGAAACACAAAACATACCCTAAAACCTCAAGATATATCAATAGACAGCGGTGGAATCAAATTATTCTAAAAAAATATATTTTTCTTAACTAGTTGAGAACATATGTCTCTAAGAGAGTTTCTAAAAGATATACGTAACTATAAACCACCAAAAAAAATTAGAATTCTCTTCATAGTTCACTACGCACCCCTCCTTTTAATAGTTTTAATAGGACCAATTACACCAATATATCAAATATGGGAAATACCAAAAATAAACATGATAACAAGTATAACTATTGGCCTAATCACTTTTTTAATAGGAACCTTTGTATATTTCAAATGGGAAATATACTGGCATAAAAACTATAATGGACAACTAGTAACACAAGGAATATTTAAACACATACGTCATCCACACTACACATCACTAATAATAATTGGTTTTGGGCTAGCATTCTTTTTTTATTGTACTGCAGCATTAATAATTGCTCTCATATCTATACCAATTATGATATGGAGTATCTATGACGAAGAAAAACTACTAATCAAACAATTCGGAGAAAAATACAAAAAATATATGAAAAAAGTACCATATAGACTAATACCAAAAATATATTAAAAAAAACAAAGAAATAAGATTAACAAAAAAATTTTAGCTATAATTTTTCCATGACTCTTCGTCTTCATCATCGTCATCATGATCATCATTTTCGTCGTCTTCGTCATTATCGGAAAAAATGCCATATTCCTCTAAATCTTCCTCATCATCCTTGCCAAGATGTCCTTTTTTCTTCTTTTTAGGTGGCATCATATTCAAAACCTCCTCTTTTTTTGAAAGTCTTAAAATATTCTTTCTTAACAATACCTTAGATAATTTTCTTTTTAAGGCTTTAGATAGTTTTACAGTGAAAAGACAACATTTTTTCTTAAAAAACACGGGCAATACTTAATAATAAAACAAATTTTCCTTAAAAAATAATCTATAAATCAATATTAGAAGGCTTATCTCGTGGAATTTTTAAATCTAATAAACTCTGAAATATATACCTGGTTAATTCTACCGATCCTAATTTTTCTAGCACGTGTATGTGACGTGAGTCTGGGTACAATACGAATAATCTTCGTATCAAAAGGAATCAAATACCTTGCACCTCTCGTAGGTTTTTTTGAAATATTAATATGGCTTATGGCAATCAGCCAGATAATGCAGAACCTCAACAATGTATATTATTACATTTTCTACGCAGGCGGTTTTGCAATGGGAAATCTAGTAGGAATTCTATTAGACGAAAAACTATCAATAGGTACAGTGGCCATAAGGATAATTACAAAAAAAGATGCAACAAAACTAATTGAAGGGTTAAAAAAGAAAGATTATGGCCTAACAATAGTTGATTCTCAAGGACCTAACGGAAAAGTAAAATTAATATTTACAGTAGTAAACAGACAAAACATCCTAAACGTTATAAAAATCGTAAAAAGACATAACCCCAAATCATTTTATTCAATTGAAGACATAAGATACGTTAGTGAATTTCTACCATCACAGCATAAACCATGGCATAAATTAAATTTTTTAAGACTAAATAAAAACATCAGAAAGTCAAAATAAATCAAGAATTCTCATCAGACTCAGATATAAAATCGTCCTTAATATACTCTTTATATCCTCTAGACTGAGACTTAACAATTTTAACAATTTTGTTATGACAAACTAAACATTTACCTTCAGAATCATATTCTCTCCATTCCATACAATGCATACAAAAATCATCCTTTCCAGTTTTTACTTTCAATTTTTATATTTCACCTCAAAGATTATGAAACTATAATTTTTTAGTACTGTAAAAAATATCCTTACCATCAATATCCAAAATAAGTTTTTTAAATTCCTCAAGTATAATATCAAGTTCTTGTTTAGATATATTTTTTTGTTTTTTATTTTTTTTACATAGCAAATCAGGCACCACACCCTGTAACCTACATACCAGAGGTCGAACAGGATAGATGCTGCATCTATGGTCTTTTAGATACGGGCATTTCATATCATTTTTTTCAAATTCCTCTTTTGTCCAGACTACACGTTTTATATTATTATCCCCTAAATATTTTCTAATAAATATTTCTTCAGGTTCAAACCATAAAATTGGGCCGGAACATTCACTACAATGTTTACAATCAAATGCAGGAATTCTTGAATATATATTCTCTAATTTATCAATTACATTTAAAGTCAAATAGTATACATCACCTCATTTAGAAAAACAGACAGTCTTTTTAAAATCGAGAGCGGATACAATTAAACACAAGCCGAATCCGCTCTCAAAGTTTAATATAAATACAACAAAAAAAATTTTTATTGTATCCATTTTCAACTAAAATCTAATTTTTTGACTATTTCTTTGCTTTTTTTGCTTTCTTTTTCTTTGGAGCCAACAAATTTCACCTCTCATCCATTGATTTTTGCAAGAATTAATCAGTTAAAACTTGTTCATAAAACATACCATTTGAATCCAAGGTATTCTCTAATAATACGTTATAAAACGAGGAAATATAAGAAAAAAACAAAAAAATATTTTTTTTCTTCCTGTAAAAAATCTAAGGGATTTCAAGTGGTGAAATAAATTCGCTGTCGGCTTCTAAAACAGTGATAATCTCTTCATCTTTTAATCCAATGGACAATAGCTGATTTTTTATAATTTCTTTCAAATCTTTATAACTAGCTGAAACCATAAAAATTGCAAGACGTTTATTACCTGAAATCTGATAGACTCTAAGAACATTTTTAACTTTTTTAATACGATCAGTTATCTTATCAAGTTCAGCAGCTGAATTAGGATTACCAAGAATGATAGCAAAAAAAGTAAGACCCAACTCAGTTTTATCAATTAAAGCGGTATAACCCTGTATAATTCCAACTCTCTCCATAGCTTTAATCCTATCTCGAATCGTCGTTTCTGATCTATTAAGCTCTGATGCTATCTCCTTATATGTCATACGAGCATCTTTTTGAAGAAGAAATAAAATTTTTTTGTTGATGTTATCTATTTTCACGATGTAAGGTATTTAATAATGGCTTAAAAAATATAAGGTATAAAATCACCTTTAAACAAAGACAACATTTATATATAGTATCTATAATGCGTTATTTCCTTATCTAATCCAGACATGCATCGGGCAATTCCAAAACAAGAGAATCCCGGCAGCAGACAACCACAAATAATTGTTTTAGGGCGTTTGTGAAATGTCACGGTTTAGATGTCTACAAGGGAAAAATGTTCAAAAGAACATAATTTGTAGAGGTTAGACTATGCCAAAGAATCACCATCCAAAAAGAGGATCAAAGGGTTTTTCACCTAGGAAAAGAGCTAGAGCACAGACTCCGCATATTAAAACTTGGCCTAAAGGAGGAGAAACACCAAAAATTCAAGGTTTTTTAGGTTACAAAGTAGGTATGACACACGCTTTTGTTGTTGATTATCGTCCAACATCCACAACATCAGGTAAAGAAGTAGTTATGCCAGTAACCGTTGTTGAAACACCCCCTGTTAAAGTAGCAGCTGTTAGAGCCTATAAAAAAACAATTGATGGTTTAAAATCAATTGGTGAAATCTGGTTCGACAAGCTTGATAATGAATTATCGAAAAGAGTTCCAGTTTCTAAAAAAGATAAAAAGAAAAACTGGGATTTCACAAAAGATGCTGATGACATTAGAGTTATTGTTTATACTCAACCCAAACTTGTTTCAGGTATACCCAAAAAGAAACCAGAGTTACGTGAATTTCGAATTGGTGGAGGAAACTTAGAGGAGAAAATAAAATATGCAAAGGAAATCTTAGGCAAAGAAATCAAAATAAATGATGCTGTAAGAGAAGGAGATATGCTTGATGCTATAGCTGTAACTAAAGGAAAAGGATTTCAGGGGCATGTAAAAAGATGGGGTGTAAAACTTTTAACACATAAAAATTCTAAACATCGCAGAATGATAGGAAATGAAGGACCATGGCATCCAAACTGGGTACAAGCAACAGTTCCACAAGCAGGACAAACTGGTTATCATCAAAGAACGGAATATAACAAACGTGTTTTAAAAATCGGCGATAATGGTGATGAAATAACACCATCTGGTGGTTTTCCACATTACGGTGTTGTAAGAAACTCATATGTTTTATTTCACGGTTCAATTCCAGGACCTTCTAAACGTTTAATTGGTATGAGAGAAGCTATTAGATACGAACGTGGTGTAGAAGTTAAAAAACCAGAAATAACCTATATTTCAACTACAAGTAAACAAGGTGTATAAAAATGGCTGAAGTAAATGTTTACAGTATAAAAGGTGAAGCAAAAGAAAAAATTAAACTCCCAGATGTATTCAATACTCAATTTAGATCAGATCTAATAAGAAAATCTTTTTATGCACTTCGTTCAAACAAAAGACAACCCTATGGGGCATCTATTGAGGCAGGACGCAGACATGCTACAGCATCTGTAGGTAAAGGAAGAGGTATGTCTCGTGTACCTCGTTTAACACAAGGTAGAACCGCAGCACTTGCACCATGTGTTGTAGGTGGAAGACGAGCTCATCCTCCAAAATCAGAAAAAAACTGGAAAGAGAAAATAAATAAAAAAGAAAAGAAACTTGCTCGTATGTCAGCAATCGCTGCAACTGCAGATAAAGAACTTGTAAGCAAAAGAGGGCACATAATTAATGATAAAATTACTCTTCCAATTATAGTTGAGGATTCATTTGAAAAAATCAAAAAAACACAAGACGTTATTAAAGCTCTTGAAAAAATTGGAGCACAAGATGATATAGAGAGAGCAAAAAATGGTAAACATATCCGTGCAGGCAAAGGGAAATCTCGTGGTAGAAAATACAGAGTTCCAAAATCAGTTCTAATTATATCATCAAACGAAAACATCAAAAGAAGCTCAAATAATCTAACCGGTGTAGATGTGGTAACACCTAATGAATTAAACATCGAACATTTAGCACCTGGTGGAGATCCTGGCAGACTTACAATTATTACAAAATCATCTCTAAAAGCGATTGGAGGTGCTAAATAATTATGGATCCCTATAAAATTATTTTACATCCTTACGTAACTGAGAAAACAATGAATCTTATGGAAAATAATAATGCTTTAGAATTTGTGGTAAGAAGAGAATCAAATAGAAGACAAATTGAAAAAGCAATTGAACAAATGTTTGAAGCTAAAGTTGAAAAAATCAATATCAAAATAACAAAAAATGGTAAACACGCGATAGTTAAATTCACTCCAGATATAAAAGCAGAAGATATTGGTATGAGAATCGGAATATTCTAAAAAAATATATTGTTGTTAATTTGAGGTAAAAAAATGGGTAAAAGACTTATTCAACAAAGACGAGGGCGAAACCGAGGACGATATAATGTCCCCTCTCATAGGCATAAAGGAAAAGTGAAATATGAAACCTTAGAAGGAACTAAAGAGGTTACAGTTCAAGATATATTTCATGATCCTGGACATAGCGCACCATTAGCTGCTGTTTCAAATGATAAAGGAGAAAAAATGACTATTCTTGCCTATGAAGGTGTAAAAGTTGGCGATACAATTAAAATCACAGAAAATAAAAACGACGTGGGCGTCGGAAACATACTACCTCTATCGAAAATACCAGAAGGGGCACCAATATTCAATGTTGAATTATCCCCTGGTGACGGCGGTAAACTAGCCCGTTCAGGGGGAAACAATGCAGTTGTTGTCTCTCAAGATAAAAATTCTACAATTATTCAACTTCCATCAGGTAAATTTAAAAAGATTAACTCAAACTGTAAAGCTACAGTTGGAGTAGTAGCTGGTGGAGGGCGCAAAGATAAACCTTTCCTTAAAGCAGGTAAAAAATATCATGCTATGCGCGCTAGAGGAAAACAATTCCCTATCGTACGAGGAGTAGCTATGAACCCAGTTGACCATCCTCACGGTGGCGGGGGCCATCAACACGTCGGTAAACCATATACTGTAAAACGTGGTGCATCACCAGGACGTAAAGTAGGAAGTCTTGCTGCTAAAAGAACTGGGAGGAAATAAATATGGCACGTATATCCAGAAGGCAACGTAAAAAAAGAAGGCAAAAAATTGAGGTTAAGAAAAAAGAGTTTAGATACCGTGGTCTGAGCATGGATGAGCTCAAAAAACTCTCACTTGAAGAAACAATTAAGTTACTTCCATCACGACAACGTAGAAGTCTTCAACGTGGATTAACACCTGGTCAAAATAAACTACTGCAGGATATAGAAAAAGCTCAAGATGGAGACATAATAAAAACTCATCTTAGAGACATGGTAATACTCCCCAGTTTCGTTGGTCATCAAATTCATGTTCACGATGGTAACGAATTCCAAAGAGTGGATATAGCACCTAATATGATAGGACATTATCTAGGAGAATTTGCTTTAACTAGAAAGAAGGTCAAACATACTGGACCTGGTGTTGGAGCCACTAGGTCATCTAAATTTATGCCATTAAAATAGAGTTGATAAAATATGAGATATTCAACAGATGCCGATCCAGATAAAACCGCAAAAGCATATGGAAATGAACTTCATTGTTCATATAGAGATTCAAAAAACCTAGCCTATGCTATACGTGGTATGAAAACAGACAAAGCAAAAAGTTTTCTTGAGGAAATAATTGAAATGAAAAAACCTCTACCTACGGTATTTCACAAAAGGAAAAGAGCTCATCAGAAAGGCACAGGCCCAGCTAGTTTTCCTCAAAAAGCAGCACAATACATGCTAAAAACACTTAAAAATGCAGAAAACAACGCTGAATACAAAGGTTTTGATGCAGAAAACATGAAAATATCACATATTTCAACTTACCGTGGCAGAGTTGTAAGAGGAATTATACCTCGTGCTTTTGGACGAGCCACTGATAAAAATACGAGTACTACAAATATTGAAATAATTCTTGAAGAGGTAGAGTAATGTCAGGCGAACGTAAATTTATAAGAGAGAATACAAACAGAATCCTAATAAAAGAATTTCTAGTAAACGAGATTAAAGGCGCAGGCTTTGGAGGAATGAATATACAGCGAACACCAATGGGTACAAGAATTAACATTGTCGTTGAAAGACCTGGTATGGTCATAGGCAAAGGTGGAAGCAAAGTAAAAGAACTGACTCAGATGATTAAAGACAACTTTAATGTAGAAAATCCACAAATTGAAATCGAAGAAGCAGGTGGTAAAGCAGCACTCAACGCGCAGATAATGGCTGAAAAACTTGCAGGAGCACTGCAGAGAGGATGGCATTTCCGACGGGCAGGACATAGCACAGTAAGACGGATCATGGGTGCTGGTGCAAAAGGAGTTCAAGTAATAATTGCAGGGAAACTCACAGGTTCAAGACACAGAACCGAGAAATTTACAGAGGGGCATGTAAAATACTGCGGTGAAAGTGCAAAAGAAGTCATGGACGAGGGAATAGCAGTAGCAAAACTCAAAGCAGGAGTACTAGGAGTAAAAGTACGAATAATGAGACCTGACGCACAACTACCTGATGAAATTAATCTAAAAATAGCTAAAACAGATAAAACTGAAGAAAAACCCAAAGAGGAAAAACCAGAGAAAAAGAAAACAACTGACATTAAAAAGATAACCCAAATTGATGGAATAGGTCCATCTGTAGTCAAAAAATTCGAAAAAGCCGGTGTAAAAAGCCTAGAGGAAGTATTTGAAATGGATGTTGACGAGTTATCAACGATTGAAGGTATCGGTGAAAAAACAGCTGAGAATATAATTAAAAAATTACCAAAGCTTCTTGAAGAGGAAGATTAAATATGGTACTTAAATCTAAAGAAATTAGAAGCATGACTCCTGAAGAAAGAAAAGAAAAACTTGAGGAGTTAAAAAGCGAACTTATGCATGAAAAAGGAGTTGCAGCAATGGGTGGAAGCCCACCAAGCCCTGGTAAAATCAGACAACTACGTATGAGTATTGCAAAACTTCTTACAATCATGCAGGAGGAAAGAGAAATATAAATGAGCGAAATATGCCCTAAATGTGGTCTGCCAAAAGAAATCTGCGTATGTGAAGACATCGCACGTGAACAACAAAAAATCACAATCGCCGTAGACAAAAGAAGATACGGAAAAATGATGACAATCGTCGATGGACTTAATCCAAATGAACTTGACATAGATTCACTGATTACAAAACTCAAAAAGAAATGCGCAAGCGGTGGAACAATCAAAGATGGAAAAATAGAGCTACAAGGCGACCATAGAACAAAGGTTAAAGAAACCTTAGAAAAAATGGGATTTACAGTAGAAATACTATAAACAAAAAACTCAAAAATCTTTAGTTTAACCAACTTAAGAGTATTTCAATTTCCCAGACATAAACCATATGCTGAAAATATTAAATATAATAGAGGAACAATAAAAAAATGGATAAAAAAGCATTTGCAAAAAATGAGTTCATAGGCGAAAATGTTTGCATTACAAAATGCAAAGATCCAAAATTAAATGGTAAAACTGGGAAGATTATAGATGAAACAAAAAACACATTTGTAATTAAAACAGAAGATGGAAAAGAAAAAAGGATTGCAAAAGAAATTGCGTCCTTTGAATTTATGATAAATAATGAGAAAATAATGATTGAAGGTTCAAAAATTTGCTATAGACCTGAAGATAGAATTAAAAAATGTTAAGGTGAACGAAAGTGGCTGAAAAAAAAGCAACAAAACAAAAAAAGAAAGGGAAAACAGATACGCCAAACATTGGTTTAAATGTTAATCCTCCAAAGGATAGATGTGAGGATAAAAACTGCCCATTCCATGGCAGTCTATCTGTTAGAGGACAGGTAATAAAAGGTGTTATTTCTTCAACAAAAATGCAGAACACAGTTCAAGTTGAAAGAAATTATATGCATTTTGTTCCAAAATATGAAAGATACGAACGTAGAACATCATCTTATCCTGCTCATTGCCCGCCTTGTATAAAACCAAAAGTTGGAGACAATGTTAAAATTGCTGAATGCCGGCCGCTCAGTAAAACAATATCGTTTGTAGTAATTGAAAAAAGTTAGAAGGGTGAAAATAAACAATGAAAGGAATAGCTGGTAGAACCAAAAGAGGTTTGCCTACAGGTGCTAGACTTGACTGTATTGATAACACTGGTGCAAAAGTTGTGGAGATAATATCAACTCCTAAACTTAAGGGCACTCATCGAAGGTATCCTAAGGCTGGTGTTGGAGATATGGTAATTATTAGTGTTAAAAAAGGTACAGCGGATATGAAAAGACAGCTACTTAAAGCAGTTATAGTTCGACAGAAAAGACCCTTCAGAAGATCTGATGGTACAATGGTACAATTTGAAGATAACGCCGCAGTTATTGTAACTGAGACGGGTGAGACAAAAGGTACCTTGATCAAGGGACCTGTAGCTTTAGAGGCAGCTGAAAGATACCCAAAAATTGCTTCAAATGCAACAATTATAGTTTAAGAGGGTTAAGGTTTATGAAATCAATTAAATCAAGAAAGCAAAGAAAAAATCTGTACAATGCCCCACTTCATAAAAGAAGAAAATGGGTTTCATCACATTTAGAAGAAAATCTGTTATTAAAATATGATAAAAGAAGTTTACCTGTTGTCAAAGGGGACACAGTTCGTGTTATGCGCGGGAGTTTCAGAGGGCATGAAGATAAAGTTGTAAAAGTTGACACAAAAAAAGGTTTCGTTGAAATTGAAGGTCTGATTATGGCTAAGGCAGATGGAAACAAGATAGCTAAACCCATCCGCCCTAGTAATGTGATAATTACAAAACTTAATTTAACTGATAAATGGCGAAGAGGAAAACTTGAACGAGGAGTATCTGAAGAAGTCAAAAAAGAAATAGAAAAAGAAGCGGAAGATCAGATAAAAGAACAAGAGGAAGAAAAACGCCGACTCGAAGAAGAAAAAAAGAAAATGGAAAAAGTAGCTGAAGAACAAGAAAAAGAAGAAGAAACTGGTGAAGAAGAATTAGAGGAAACAAAAAAGGAAAAGGACACTGAGAAAACCGCTGAACCAAAAGAAGAGACAGAAGATAAAAAAGATACTAAAGACAAAAAACCAGATGAAGCAAAAGAACAAAAGAGTAAACCTGAACGCAAAAAACAAAAAACCCCTGCAAAAAAACCAACAAAAAAAGAACCAACCAAAGATACCAAAAGCAAAAAAGAAGAAAAACCAAAGGAAAAAACCACAAAAAGCAAAGGAGGAAAAAAATAGATGAGCAAACATCTTAAAAGATTAAACGCGCCAAAATCATTAAAAATTAGACGTAAAGAAAGAAAATTCACAGTAAAACCCTCACCAGGACCACATCCAGTAAAAAAATCAATTTCACTTGCTCTAGTTGTGCGGGAACATCTAAAACTAGCTGATACACTACGTGAGGCGAAAAGAATTATTTCAAACGGTGAAATTATAATCGATGGAGAAGTTAAAAAAGATTACAAATTTCCATGCGGACTTATGGATGTCATCTCTGTTCCTCATATGAAAAAACATTTCAGAGTTTTGTTTAACCGTAGAGGACAACTTGTTCTTGTACCAATTGAAAACAAACAAGCTGAATGGAAGTTATGCCGTATTGAAAATAAAACCACTCTAAAAGGTAAAAAAACACAGTTAAATTTCCATGATGGAAATAACAAAATTGTAAAAAAAGATGAATACAGCACGGGTGATGTGCTAAAAATTATTCTTAAAGATAAAAAAATTGATGATGTTTACAAGTTTGATAAAGGTTCAGTTTCAATGATTATCGGCGGAAGTCACATAGGAGAAATAGCTGATATTAAAGATATCCAAATTGTTGAATCTTCAAGGGCAAACCTAACAACTATGAAAGGTGAAAATGAATTTCTGACCCTTCAAAAATATGTTTTCCCAATAGGTACTAAGAAACCAACTATTAGTTTACCTGAGGTGAAAATACAATGACACCGAAGAAAAAAACAGACAAAAAAGAGCATAAATTCAAACCCGAAATCGAAAAAGTAACTGTAAACATTGGAGTCGGTGAAGCAGGTGAACGGCTTAAAAAAGCAGAACAGGTATTACAAAGTTTAACTGATAGCAAACCTATACAAACCCTATCAAAGACAGTCAACAAAGATTTAGGGATGAGAAAACGTATGCCAATTGGATGCAAAGTTACACTTAGAGATAAAAAAGCTAAGGATTTTTTAAAACAGGCTCTTGAAACACGTGAAAACAAAATTGGTGAATATGCATTTGATGATCAAGGTAACATATCCTTTGGAATACCTGATCATACTCTTCACAAATCTCAGAAATATGATCCAAATATTGGAATTTTTGGAATGGATATATCTGTTACAATGAAAAGAGCTGGTTATCGTATCAAAAAAAGAAGGATACAATCAAGGAAAATACCACACAGACATCAAATAGAAAGAGATGAAACTATAGATTTCTTTAAAGAAAAATTCAATGTGGAGGTAATCGAATGAAGATAAAGGAGAAGAAAAAAGAATACGGTAGAATACATGGCTGTGAACGATGTGGAAGAAAAAGAGGAATCATAAGACGATATGGACTTCATCTATGTCGGCAATGTTTCCGTGAAAAAGCAGAAGAAATGGGGTTTAAAAAATACTCATAAAAAAATGGAGGCGTGTCAAATTTATGTTAAATGATCCATTAGCAAATGCATTATCTTTACTTAAAAACGCTGAATTAACTGGTAAAAAAACATGTGTAATTAGACCTTCATCAAAATTAATTGGAGGAGTTTTAAATCTTCTCAAGGATAAAGGATTCATCGGTGAATTTGAGTTTATAGATGATGGAAAATCAGGTATATTTGAAGTTGAACTAAAAGGTAATATCAATAACTGTGGTGTTATAAAACCACGTTATCCAATAAAACTCGAGGATTTAGATAGATGGGAATCTAGATATCTTCCAGCTCAAGATTTTGGTATGTTAATAATTACAACAACTCAAGGAGTTTTATCTCAAACTGAAGCGAAAAAAAGTGGTATCGGAGGAAAACTACTAGCATATGTATACTAAAAAGGAGTGTTTATCATGGTAAAAATACCTGAGTTAAAAGAACAAATCCCAGTGCCGGAGAACATAGAAATAAATCTTGATAATAATTGTTTAACAATAAAAGGCGAAAAAGGAGAGCTTAAAAAAGTTTTTTCACATCCAAAGATTGCTATAAAAACTAAAGATAAGAACATTGAACTAACCGGTAAAAACATAAAAAGAAAGGATAAATCACTTATGGGAACCTGGGTTGCACATATAAATAATATGATAAAAGGTGTGAATCAAGGATTTACTTATAAAATGAAAACAGTTTTTTCACATTTTCCAATAAAAACATCAGTAGAAGGAGAATATTTTGTAATTCAAAATTTTCTAGGTGAAAGATCTCCCCGTAAGGCTAAAATACTTGAAGGTGTAAATGTAGAAGCCAAAGGAGAAAATATCACATTGACAGGTATCGATAAAGAAAAAATCGGTCAAACAGTAGCAAACATTGAACGTGCAACAGCTGTGAAAAGAAGAGATATTCGTGTATATCAAGATGGAGTATACAGAATAGCTAAGGGGGATTGAAAATATGGCTAAAAAAGATGTAATTGAGGAATTCAGTAAAATCAAAGGTGTAGGTAAGAAAAAAGCTGAAGCACTCTATGAAAACGGTTTTACATCTGTAGATAAACTACAAAAGGCTAAAACTGAGGATATAACAAAAATTGATGGATTCAGCGATAACCTAGCAGGTGATATTTTAAAACAAATGAAAAAAGAAGAAACCACAAAAGAGAAAAAGACTGAGAAACAACCTGAAGAAAAACAAAAGAAACCTGAAAAAGAAGAAAAGAGCAAAGCAAAAAAACCAAAAACAACAAAGAAAGAAACCAAAGAAGAAGTAGAAATAGTTGAAGAAGAAACCGGTGAATATGTAGTTAAGAAAAAACCGAAACTTGAAGATGACGTTAAAAAATATTTAAGTGTACGTGAAAAAATTAAAAGAAAGAGACCTAAATTTTTACGTCAGGAATCTTTTAGATATAAAAGATTAGAAAATAACTGGCGTAGACCAAGTGGCCTCACATCAAAAATGAGGATAAACAAAGGATACAGACCTAACAGGGTTAGAATAGGTTTTAGAAGCCCTCAGCAGGTTAGAGGTTTGCATCCTTCAGGTTTTGAAGAAGTTATGGTATTCAACGTTAAAGATCTTGAAAATATTAACCCTGAGAAACAGGCCGCTCGAGTAGGCGGAACTGTAGGTACAAAAAAACGTGTTGAAATATACAAAAAAGCTGAAGAACTTGATATTAGAGTTTTAAATAAATAAAAGGAGTATTGATTTATGACTGATTTAAGGAATCAACGACGGTTGGCTGCTCAAATTCTAAAATGTGGCGTGCATCGTGTTTGGATGGATCATGATAGAGGCGATGAAATCGCGAAAGCTGTAACCAAAGACGATATCCGTATTTTAATTAACGGTAAAGCAATTAGAAAAAAACAAGTCCAGGGAATCTCAAAGGGAAGGAAAAAATATGTCGCTGGGCAGAAAGAAAAAGGACGTCGTAGAGGTCCGGGTTCTCGAAAAGGTGCAAAATATGCACGTCTACCAAGAAAAGAAAGATGGATGAGAACCATAAGAGCTATCCGTGATTATTTAAAAGATTTAAGAGATAGCGAAAAAATCGATGCTTCTACATATCGTAAATATTATCTTAAAGCAAAAGGTGGCGAGTTTAGAAGTAAACACCATCTACAAACTCATTTAATTTCAGATGGAGTACTAAAAAAGGAGGATGTTAAGCAATGACTCATGGGCCACGTTATCATGTAAAACCTCGCCGACGTCGTGAGGGACGTACAGATTACAAAAAACGATTAGCTCTTCTAAAATCAGGTAAAACAAGAATGGTTGTAAGAAAATCTTCGAAACAGACCCGTGTTCAATTTATTAAATATGATGAAACAGGAGATAAAATTGTTGCATCTGCAGTGTCAAAAGAACTTGAAAACAAACATAAATGGAAATTTTCAACAGGGTCAACACCTGCAGCATATCTAACTGGGCTTATGGCTGGTAAAAGAGCACTTGACGCCGGTGTTAAAGAATGTATTTTAGATATTGGAAATTATCCACCTGTAAAAGGTTCAAAAGTTTTTGCTTGTTTAAAAGGCGCTCTAGATGCAGGAGTTAAATGTCCACATAGTGAAAGTAAAATCCCTGATGAAAACAGATTATTTGGAAAACATATAGATGAAAATATTGTTAAAAGCGTTGAAAAAATAAAGAATGATATCACTGGAGGGAAATAATGGCAGCAGCAAAAAAAGGTAAAAGAAGGTCCTCATCAAAGAAAAAAGATAGAAGTAGGGATAGACAAAAAATTCAGTGGGATCCAAAGACTAAACTTGGAAGACTAGTTAGATCAGGTGAAATCAAAACAATGAATGAAGCATTAAATACAGGTCTACCCCTCCGTGAACCGGAAATTGTAGATGTTTTATTACCTGATCTTGAAGATGAAGTAATTGATGTAAACATGGTTCAACGTATGACTGATAGTGGCAGACGTGTTAAATTCGTAATTACTGTGGCTGTTGGGAATAAAGACGGATATCTTGGTTTTGGTCAAGCCAAAGGAAAAGAAGTTGGTGCAAGTATTCGTAAAGCCATAAATAATGCTAAATTAAATTTAATGGAGATAAGAAGAGGATGTGGCTCCTGGGAATGTGGCTGTGGAAAACCGCATACTGTACCATTTGCAATAAATGGTAAAAGTGGAAGCGTTGAGATAACATTGAAACCTGCACCTCGTGGTGTTGGTCTGGCGGTTGGAGATGTTGCAAAAAAAATACTATCACTTGGAGGTGTAGAAGATTGCTGGGCTTTTACCCGTGGTAAAACCAGAACAACTGTAAATTATGCAAAAGCCGTGTTTAACGCGCTGCAGGAAAATGTTGAAATGCGAATTTTATCCTCAGAAGTAAAGAAAATAGGAATTGTTTCTGGTAGTGTAGGACCATTAGAAGAAACACAAAATGAAAAAGAAATTGAATCAAAAATGCAATCAGCAACACCTAAGGAGGAATAAAATACTATGACATATGCAGCTATAAGATTAAGAGGCAAAATCAATCTAAAACCCGATATAAAAAAAACACTACAGCTATTGAACTTAACAAAAACCAATCATTGTGTAATTTTACCCGAAACAGCAAGTATAAAAGGGATGCTTCAGGTAACCAAGGACTTCATTACGTGGGGAGAAATTGAAGAGGAAACACTCACCAAGCTTTTAAAAAATAGGGGAAAATTAACAGGAGACAAACCATTAACAGACGAACACGTTCAAAACGCAACCTCCTATAAAGATTTACAGAAGATATCAGAAGCAATAATAAAAGACAAAATAAAATACAATGAAATACCTGATATTAAACCAGTTTTCAGATTGAGCCCCGCCAAAAAGGGACTTAGAAGCATTAAAAGAACATATAACAAAAAAGGATCTATTGGATACCGAGGTAAAGATATAAATCAACTAATCGAAAGGATGATATAAAAATTATCAAAGAAAGATAAAGATTACAGTTTTTACATATCAGAAATTTTTGTATAACCGAAAACACATAAAATCATTCCAAAAAATTTTTATATAAAATCGTTTTAATAAGTAAAAAAAAGGGGTAAAAAAAATTGGAAGAAACACTCTATAATATTGAGATAAATAAAGATAAATATGGAGGATATATGGGAAGACTTTTCTCCGATGTAGACGGGGTAAAAGAATTTAGAAATCAACAGCTTGAAAGATTACTCAATGACATAACAATTGATATGCAACTTGCATTAAATGAATTCTCAGAGCGGGTAAACGAGTTTTTTGAGGATTATGATTAGGCGAAATAAGGCTTAAAAAAGAATTTAGTAGGGGTAATCTTTTTAAATGTTTCCTGTATTTGG
>CAZOBL010000014.1:13971-25200 GCA_964578185.1 uncultured Thermoplasmatales archaeon | reverse complement strand
CGCGCCCAACAATAAATTAAGTTTTTAACCTGCAATATTTTTGAAATTGATAAAAGTAATGGAAAAAAAGAAAAAATATAGATTTTTTTATTCAAAAGGTGCTGAATCACCAATTAAATCTACATGTGTTAAGATCATACGTCTGCAGCAGTAGCGGGTAACTCCTAGATCAGTTAGTATCTCCTTTGGTGTTTCTTTGGGTTTTTCCTCTGCATCCAAAGCTTTTTTGTATTCAGAATAACGAGTATTAAACTCTTTGTATACATCGCCTAAGACTTTTCCACATGTAAAACATCTTACAGGTATTATCATATATTTTTCACCTATATGATTTCTGTTTTTTCTTTCTTGCACCACGGCCAAGAGGTTTTTTAGGTTCTCTTCTACGTGAATCACTTACAAGAAGACTACGGTCATGGTCAAGAAAAGCTAGTTTAAGATTTGGATCGGCGGTATATTCCACAAGTCCTTTTGCAATAGCTGTTCTAGCTGCGTTTGCCTGGCTCATAAATCCTCCGCCGTTAACTGCTACATCAATATCAATTTTTTTAAGATGCTCCTCTGCGATTTTTGTTGCTTCCATTATCTTCCATCTTGCGATTTCTGGTTCATATAGTTCAACTGGTTTTTTGTTTATACGTACAAGGCCTTTTCCTTTTTTAACTGATGCACGTGCAATCGCGGTTTTTCTTTTACCTGAGCTGTTTACTATTTTTTTTGCCATAATTAACTCCTAGCTCCTAAATATTTTGATAATTCTTCAACTGTTATAAAATCAATATGTTCTTTTTGCGAGTCTGGGATTTTCTCCATTTTTTTACCCTGAAACTCATCTGGGACACTAATGTAGCATTTCAATCTTTTGAATGCTTCTCTTCCGTGTGGTTTTTGATATGGTATCATGCCTCTAATTGTACGTTTAACAATTCTATCAGCAGTTCTTGGAAAGTATGGTCCTTTTCTGTATGTTCCAACTTCTCTTTTTTGTTTATAGCGATCTTTAATCATTGTTTTTTTGCCAGATATAATTGCTTTTTCACTATTGACCACAGCTATACTTTCACCGTTTAATAGTTTTTTAGCAGCAACCGTACTAAGTCTCCCTAGTGTTGCGCCAGTAGCATCTATTATCAATGTCATAATATTTTACCCCAGTATTCTAATATTTTTTCCATCTGGATTTTTCTTTATTAACTCTTGAATGCTCATACTTTTGCCACCGGCTTTTTTGATTTTTTCTTCTGCTTTCTCAGAAAAAGACCAAGCGGCAATAGATACTTTTTTGTCAAGTTTGCCTGTAGAAAGTACTTTTCCAGGGATAAGCGCAGTTTCTTTATCGTTTATATATTTATTGATATGATCTAGATTTACCTCAGCCCAGTTTCTGAGAGGTTTTTCAAGACGTATTGCTATATCTTTCCAGATTGGCGCCTCTTTTTTATTTGCTTGCTTTTTAAGCTCAGAAATAAGCGAGATAAGCATTGGATTATTTTTACTTGTTTTTTTGGACATTTTAATAAATCTCCTTGATAAGTGAATCTTAGTGTAAGCAAGGGGTTATTTATAAGATTTATGGAGGATTTTATATATCTTTCTTTGAAAAAAATATATAAGAAAGAGCTATCATAGAAATAATCCATATAAACATAATGCTTAGAAGAGTAGTGTTGTTGTAGAAATCTGGGAAATATCTTACAAACATGCTCATACCCAAAGAGGGCATAGCCATAGGTTGAGGGCCTATATTTATAGCGATTAATGAGTTGAATACTTGTGAGGGGCTGAAAAGATTCAACGCAAAATAACTGCCTGCCTCCGATGAATATGGGTTGATATGGTTTGCAGCCATACTTCCAAAAAGCATAAGACCCCATAGAAAAGAAAAAAGTGACCATATAAAAACTGATAGACCAATAGAGGTGGATCTTTTATTGAGCAGACTTGAAAAAAACATTGAGATACTTAAAAATACTATACCTAAAAGTATGGTTAGGCCGATAAAACCAAGATATAGCATGAAATCGACAGTTCCAACAAATGCAGCTATAATAGTTCCGGCTATTCCAAAACCTAGAAATATACTAAAAGATAGGGCAAAACTCAGTCCAAAAAATTTTCCTAATATTATATCAAATCGTGTTACAGGATGGGCAATAAGTGCATTCATTGAACCATCTTTAATTTCACCTACAATTGATGCATAACCTAACATTAGACCAATAACTGGTACAATATATTGTATAAAAAACATCATCATAAGAACAGTTGTTCTTAGATTTTCTAGGCTACCATCTCCGCCGCTGAATGCTGAGCCGATAAGTGATGCGATAATTGCAATTATTATGAAAGATGCTGTTGAGAAAATAATCCATTTATTTCGGATGTTATCAAGGATTTCTTTTTTTGCTATACTTAAAATATCATTCATTTTTTCTATCAGCTCACATCTTCTGTAAGTTTGATGAAAACATCCTCTAAGGAGGCTTCTTGTGTTTGAATATTTAAAATTTTACCACCTTTTTTATGTATCCCTATGATGACGTCAGCTCTAATATTTGGTGCACAAAAAACTTCAAGTGTATCATCTTTTAGATCAACTTTGTTGACACCAGAAATATTTTTAACATGATCTAAAATTTTATCAGTCAAATTTTCAACTTCAAGTAACATCTTTGGTTGAATCATCAAGTTTTTACTCAAATTATCTGGTGTATCCTGTGCTACGAGTACTCCTCGGTTTATAATACCAACCTGGGTGCAGACTGCTTGAACCTCGCTGAGGATATGTGATGAAAGAAAAATCGTTGTACCATTATTGTGCATTTCTTTAATTTTATCACGAATAAGTCTCACACCTCGAGGATCCAGACCACCTGTGGGTTCATCTAAAATCATTATTGGCGGACGTCCGAGCATAGCACGTGCCATACCTAGTCTTTGAAGCATACCTTTTGAGTATTTACCTACTTTTTTGTTTGCATGCTCCCACAGCCCTAGTTCACTTATAAGACGTATGCATTCATCTTTGGAAACATTTTTTAACTCAGCATAAAAAGATAGATTTTGAAGAGCCGTTAGATTATCATAAAAAGCTGTTTTCTCAGGCATATAACCTACATATTTTTTTATATACTTTGGATATTTTAAAACATCATAACCGTTAATTGTTACATTTCCATAGTTTGAAAAAACTAAACCAAGCATAGCTTTGATAGTGGTGGTTTTACCTGCACCGTTAGGTCCGAGAAATCCAAATATTTCTGCTTTTTGTATATTTAGGTTTAGATTGTATACTGCAGGTGTATTGTCAAAAACTTTAGTTAAACTATTAATCTGAATCGTTGTCGGGGTATCTGTGTTTTGCATCATATTTTCTTCTTCCGGAAACAAAAGTGTCGTATTTTTTTATATTTTGTAATAAATGGTTATGTTTAATGTTTTATGTTTTTTTAAATGTGAAAATAGTTTTATAGTCTTGTGTATTGCTTTTATTTTGTTTTATGAAAAAAGTAGTATCGATTTGCGGAAGTGACATAGGTGATGACACTCTTTCAGATTACGCGCTTGAAGTTGCTGAAAAAATTGGTAGTTTAATCGCTAAAAAAAACATTGTTGTAGCCTGTGGAGCTCATGGTGGAATTATGCAGGCTGCATGTCGTGGTGCAAAAAACGAAGGAGGTTTAACTATTGGAATAACCCCTTACGATAAAAAAGAAGCAAATCATTTTGTAGATATTGTTATTCCAACTAAACTTGGTAACATACGCAATTTTTTAGTCGTAAATGCAGGTGATGCAGTAATTGCTATTGGTGGACGTTGGGGTACACTAAATGAGATATCCTATGCGATGATTTCAAATAAACCAGTGGTCCTGGTTAAAGGTACAGGGGGCTGTGTTGATAAAATACTTGATGGCTGTATTATGCAGGATGTGGAATCACATTATGAAATAGCAGATTCTGCTGAAGATGCAGTAGAAAAAGTTTTAAAAATGATTGAATAGTACGGATTTTTTATCACTCAAAAAACATTTAAGGAGTGAATATATTCCAAGACGATTACCCAATATTTAAAAACTATTAATTTATGGAATGAAGTGATTTGTTATGTATAACATGGTTAAACTTGAAGAAACAGTAAGAATTCCACCTGATAAATTTAGTGAAGATTTAGATAAAGTGGTCATTGAAATTGTTCAAAAAACTTTTGAAGGTACAATGAAAAAAAATCAAGGTATTATTGTTTTAGCAGAAAACATAAAACCTGTTGGAGATGGAAGAATAATCCATGGCGATGGTGCTATGTATCAAAATGTTGCATTTAATGCACTTGTTTTCAAACCCGAACTTCAAGAAGTACTTGATGCAGTAGTCTGTGAAATTGTTGAATTTGGCGCTTTCTGTCATATTGGTCCAATGGATGCTCTTATACATATGAGTCAAATCATGAATGACTATGTTGAAGTAGATGGTGAAAACGAGGTAATAACAGGTAAAGAAAAAAATCTTAAACTTCAAACTGGTGACACTGTACGTGCAAGAGTAGTTGCAGTAAGCTTAAATGAGATATCTGCAAGAGAGAGCAAAATTGGTTTAACTATGAGACAGCCTTCTCTTGGTTCACATGAATGGATATATGCTGAAGATGAGCAAGAAGCTGAAAAAAAAGATAAAGACAAAAAGGGTAAAAAAAAGAAAGGTAAAAAATCTAAAAAAACTGGTGATAAAAAATGAAGAATCTCTATGCTTGTAAAAACTGTCACATTTTAACTGAGGAAACTATTTGCCCTCATTGTTCAGTTCAAACTTCGAAGAGATGGCGAGGTTACGTAATAATTCGTAATCCAAAGGATTCTCAGATAGCTAAAAAAATGAATATTAAAAAACCTGGGAAGTATGCACTGAAGGTTATGTAAATTTTTTTTGGGAAATATATTTTTTTTATGAAAGTTTTACCTGAAAATTTAAGAAGTCATCTAAGAGAACCAATTGGAAAGGTATTAGATGAAAAAGGTCTTTTAGAATTTCTTTCAAAAGATTTAAAACTTGTAACCGTTGGTGATATGGTTACCTATAGTGTTTTAAAACATGATTATGAGCCGGTTTTCTGTGTTGTAGATTATCATACAAGAAGAGGAAAATGCTCAGAGGATATAGTTGGTACTATCCAGGGTTATGGGGAAAAGGTTGTAAATGTTTCTAACCCTGCGGGTTGTATATCAAGTGCGCTTTGGGATGCTATAAAAGATACATATGGGGAATTTGATAAATTTGATGGTATTCGTATAGAGGTAGACGGTGAAGAAGATCTTGCCTCGTTGGTATCCATTTTTTTTGCGCCAATAGACGTAACAGTAATATATGGATTGCCGGATAAGGGGGTTTTAGTTGTAGAACCTACAAGCGAAAATAAAGATAAAGTTAAAGATGTATTTGATAAAATGGTTGAAAAGTGATGTTTTATGGAAATAGAGATTGAATCGAAACGTAATAATCCTTTGCTTAATCGAACTGAAGTACATTTTGTTTGTACTCATGAAGGTGAAAAGACTCCTACTCGTGAACTTATTCAAAGTGAACTAGCCGAAAAACTTAATGCAAAAAAAGAAAATATTTTGGTTCATAGGATCATGCCAAGTTTTGGTGTTCAAAAGATAGTGGGATATGCTAAGGTTTATTCTTCTATTGAAAAAACTAAGGGTTTGGAACGTAATTTTGTGGTAAAACGAAATAAGGCTGGAGGTAAAAAATCTGAGGGTAAAAAAGAAAAAGAGGAAAAACCCGCAGAGGAAAAGAAAGAAGCTAAGCCTGAAGAGAGTAAAGAAGAAAAACCTGATGAAAAGTCTGAGGCGGATACACAGAAATCTGATGAGAAAAAAGAAGAAAAAACAGGTGAAGATGAACAAAAAAAAGAGGGATCTGCAGAAAAAAAGCAGGAACCTAAAGATGATACAGATGAAGCGGAAGATACCGAAAAAAAAGATGAAGTAACACCTGCTGAATCAAAAGAAGAAAAAACTGATGATAATCCTGAAAATAGTAACGAAGAGTCGGATAAAAAATCTGCAACTAAGGATGATACAAAAAAAGATGAGGGTAAGTGATTTTTTATGAAAAAAACTGAGATTTTTAAAGTTGAAGGAGGTAGTATTAAACGTGAACGTCGCCACTGTCCAAAATGTGGCCCTGGTGTTTTTTTAGCTCAGCATAATAATCGTTTTAGCTGTGGTAAATGTGGTTATACTGAGTTTAAAGGTAAAAAACCTTCAACTGATAACAATGAATCTGCATCAAAAGATTTGGAAAATAAAAAGGAATAATACTTCTATTTTTTTTATAATATTTTAATTAGAATTACGCACGATTTTATTTTTTTTCAATTTTATATTTTACCACAAATTATTTAAATACCTAATTATATCTATATATAAAAATAAAAAACATGCGATTTATTTCGCATCACAGGCGAGAGACACTCGGCTTTGCACTCCGCCTTGCCAAATAAATCAAAGCAGAAGTAAACCAAAAGGGAGGCAAAAAAAGATATGAAAAAATTATTGATAGCAGTACTCGCAGCATTTTGTATGATTGGTTTTACAGGTATGGCTAGTGCAGCTTTTATCGATGCAAATTACAACTCAAACGGCGGATCTGTCGTAACTTTCGTAAAAACAGATGATGCTTATAGTGAGTTTCAAGGTGACGGACATTTCAAAGGAACTTTCCAAGCAGAAACAAAACATCTAGAAAGATACAATGATGCACCTTGGGCTGATGCAGAAGCTTCAGATGTAATAGACACTGAAATTCATGCAAGCACAAAAGCTGCAAAAGGCGCAACATTTTCCTATCATGGAGAACAAGAATTCCAAAAAGGAAAAGCATCTAATAATAACCTAGCGGCAGTTGCAATTCTTACAGCTAGCGGTGATAAAGCTGACATGAACGTCGGTTTCCAAAACACCGAAAATAGAGCTACCATTAGGGGATATGATCATGAATCTATCGTCCGTGGTGAAGCAACAAAATCATGGCATAGCTTTAGTGTTTCAATGGCATTGTTTAATATTGATGCTAAAAAATTGAACAAAGATTTAATGTTGAAATCTAACAACTATGTTATAACTGAAGGCTATAGTACTGATGGCGTAGGCTCTGTAGAGTTATATAAAACCAAATGGGGTCAAGGCGCAGTTGCAGCAACTGGTGGCCATACAAGTGACGGAACTGTTGATTTCTACGACAACAACAACGTTGTTGGAGATGATAATGGTGCTTGGCAGGCATATAACGATGATGTACAGCCTGTATTTTATAGCGAGTTTACTACTGGAATGCACTTCCACGCAAACTATGGTCTATCTAGCTAAAACATAAAATTTTTTTATTTTTTTTTTATTTTTTACACACTTTTCTTTTATTTGTAACAAGTTATACTTTACAAATAACTATAACCTATTTTGAATAAAAAACTTTATATATTATTATACACACTATTATTATAAAAGTATGTTATATAAAAATACAGGAAAAAAGGAAAAAATAATGGTGTAAATTTATGAAAAAGAAAATTAGCTTAATAGCAATACTAATAATTTGCGTATCTTTATCAATAACTGCTAATGCATCACAATCGCAGACTGATACTGAAGTTGAAGTTTATGTGATGACAGATGGTAATCTTACCGCATATTTTAATGGTACATCAAATGGTGGAGAAGTAAATTACTGGATAGATGGCATTGAAGTTATAACTGAATTTCAAAATATTTACAATAAAATTCAGAAGGTAAAATCTGATTTAAACAACATTGACGCAAAGGCTTCAGCTGCTATGGCATACACAATGACAAATAGCAATCAGATAAATATACACAATAAATCCATTGAGGATCTAAAAATAAAAGTATATATGCTCAGAGATGAACTAGTCGCCTTTGAAAATCATTATTTTGCCTTTGAAGAAGAAACACAAAAAAACTTCTCAAAAATAAATGAGACTATAGAAAGTATAAAAGATGATATCCAAGATATTTTAGATGAGCTAGAAGATATCCAATTAACACTTGATGCACATGCACAACAGATAAACGCAAATATGCAGGCGATAGCTGACAACGAAGCAAACCTTGCAAGTCTCTCAGGAAACCTTGCAAACCTTGGTAAGATAGTAGCAGGTGCAACAGTAGTAGTATGTGGTCTTTATCTATTCAACCGTAAATATCCATTTGCAGAAATAGTACAAAATGGAAAAGAAGCTGTTAAAGGTGAAAGACAACATAAAATAATTGATTACGTAAAAAGAACAGGTAACAAACCTAAAAAAGCAAAAACAAAAGGATTAATCTACAAAATCAAGCATGTTCGTAGAAACCCAGATAGATCACCAATAAAACTTTTCTTCTCATTTCTAATGACAATGAAATAAGAAGAAAAATAAAAAAATATTTTCTTTTATTTTATAACGTAGTATATTCTTTTAATTTTTTTATCTCAGGATTTGCAATACCACATCTTTTAATTGGAAACATTTTCTCAAGTAAATGAGTCTCCTGAATATAACCCTTATATATCGTGTTTAATGCTTCACAGAACTTTTTTGCATGTTTTATATCTCTTGCAGTAAAACAAATAACCCAATCAAATATACCGTTCGTATAAAAACTACTATCTACCTTAATGTCTATTTTTTTGGCTTCTTTTTCAATTTTCCTTTCTGTAATACTATCGAGTAAATATTTGTCAGATGGTTTATTCGTTCTTTTAATCAAAACAGTATAATCTTTAATGTTCTGTTTCTGACCATCGACAATAGTTACATAACCCCAAATTGTATTGTTTTTCTCAAGTCTTTTTATTATCCTCCATACTTTTTGGCGAGAAAAACCACATTTTTTTGCGATTTTATTAATACTTTCACTAGCGTTTTTTTCAAGCTCTTTTAGAATTTTTATTTCATCTTTTTCAATTTGTTCTTTACTTCTTTTTGGCATAGTTTTAACCGAATACTATCCTTATATAAAAATATTTGTGACATTAGGCAACATTTTTAATTTTCTAAATATTTTTCGAAAAAATTGTTTCGTAAAAGGCTTTTTCTTGTAGAAAATATAAAAAAAGTTGTAAATACAAGTAAAATAAAATATTTATAGATTTGAATTTGTTTGGATTTAGTATAAGTTTATCTCTATTAAATGGAATAAAATGATTTATTAATATTTTTTGCTTAGAAATACTTATATAAATATTAAATCATTAGATTACTCAACCTTTGGTTTAAAGGATTATTATTTCCTTTGGATGGGAATGCCTTGTGCTCAAGCATAATTTAATTGCTAATCTAAAAAAGTATAAAGTTATATTTCTAGCTATAACCATAGCTTTATTACTAGTTTTTTTAAACAGTTTTTTTCTTTTTTCATTAAATCTTCCCAATAAAGTAGAAATAGAAGGTAACAAAATCATATGTACTTTCTATTTTGAAAAACCTGACTTAAATGAAGTAGAATTGAATAACAGACTGTTTACCCAAATCCATATAGCAAACTGTACATCTCTTTCTAAACCAGGGGAACCTGCTCTGCCTGTTTTTCCTGCTCATATTTTAATTCCAAGGGATAAACAAATAAAAAAAATTGATGTATCCGTAGGTTACACTATCAATCTAGATTATGATTTTTCAAACAAGCCTGTTGTTCCTCAGCAGGATTATGTACCATTCAGTCATCCATCTAACAATGATTTTATAATAAATCAATCCGCCTACATATCAGAAGATTCTATTATTGATAAATTTTTTTCCGACGGTGAAATTGGGTTTTGCCGTGGTTTTAAAATTATTACTGTTTTATTGTATCCTGTTGAATACAAACCTGCTTTAGGTTTATTAAGTTATTATGAGGAAATGGTCATAACTGTAGAACTTAAAGAAGATAATCGTTTAGGCCGACATTGGCAGGATTCCTTACTTCGTCTTAACAAAGGGGACATTGAAGTAATTGACTCAATGGTTTCAAACCCTGAAGCAATTGGTAGTTATTCAGATGATGGTATTGGTTCCGGGGAGAGTGTTTTAGATGGTAGTTATGATGGTCGATTTGAATATACTGATGGACTTTGTGATCCCGCGGAAACGTATGAATATGTAATTATTACAAATAATGATTTATCAGATACAACTGGCTATGATTACAACTGGTCAGATTTAGTTGATCATAGACAATCATATAGTGGTCTTTCAGCAAAAATTGTAACGGTTGAAGAAATCAGTGCATGTTCTGATTATTACAATAATACAGCTCTTTTTAATGACACTCAAGCACATATTAGAGAGTTTTGTAAAGATGCTTATTTAGATTGGGATACTGAATATATAATTCTAGGGGGTGACTGGGATAGTGATGCAAGTCATCAAATAGTGCCTTATCGACTCTTTGAAGATCGCGAAGAAACATATACATATGATACAATGGCCTGTGACAAATACTATAGTCATCTAGATGGTGATTGGTATTATAATGGCTCAGGTGGAATGTGGGGTGGAGGTAGAAACAGTGGTGCAAATGATTTATATGCAGAATTATACCTTGGTAGGATAACTGCATATAATGCTTCAATGGTTTCAAATGCAGTAAGTAAAATAATAAACTATGATACAAACAGTAGTTTATCTGACAGTTGGAAAGGTAGTGTAGCATTTTGGGGTGGAAACCTTGGTTGGACTGCTACCTCCAAAGATTACCTTGAAGAAATACGAATAGGCACAGATACATATCGTACTTTTACGGGTTTTGAAGAATGGAACAATGCTAATGTTTACAATCAAATAGATACAACAGAAAAACTCTATCATGAAGATATCGGTTCAAATTATAAAACAAATTTTGTAAATTCACTTGAAGCTGATACAACAGCTATAATAAACCATCTTGATCACAGTGATTGGGAAACACCTTTTAGTTTAGAAGATTGGCATTTAAAAGAAAATACAAAACCATTTTTTGGATATTCTCAGGGTTGCCTATCTGGAAGATTCCATAACAGTGGTACAAAAGACTCAGGCTGTGAATTAATGATGTGTGCTGATTCCACAAGTCATGCTTATGCCTTAGTTTTAAACACAGGATATGGTTACGGTAACTCAATATGTACTGATGGCCCGAGTCAATATATCAACTCATTTTTTTGGGATTATTTCTTTAACAATCAATCAGCGAATAAAGAAAATTG
>CAZOBL010000014.1:0-13961 GCA_964578185.1 uncultured Thermoplasmatales archaeon | reverse complement strand
CAGTTAGGTAAAGCATTTATGTATGCATCAGATAAAATGGCTGCAACAGTTAACTCTCAAGGTTCAAATGCATGGGTTTACTCATGGTATAGTGCACATTTTTTTGGAGATCCTGCACAGAAGCTAGAAATTGGAGATATAAACAGACCACCATCATTTTCTAATGAAAACCCTACCAATCAATCAATTAACATATCAAAGAATTTAGCTTCAATAAGTTTAACAATTGAGGATGCAGATGGTGACAAAATTGATTGGAGTATTCAATCTAGTCCCGATGTTGGAAATAATACAAATATAGGAGAAAATAATGGAACAAAAACATGTTCTATCTCAAGCTTATCATATAATACAACATATACCTGGTTTGTTAATGCAACAGATGGTAATATTTCAACAAATGAAAGCTATATTTTTACAACAGAACATAGGCCAATAAATCAAACACCAACTGTGACTAATCCATCAGTAGCTAACAATTCAATTGATGTATCGCCATCCATTAGTTTTTTAAATATAACAATTCAAGATCCTGAAGAAGATACATTTAATTGGACTATAGAAACCGCGCCAGATATTGGAAATAATACAGGTAATAATGATTCAAATGGAACAAAAAATTGTACTGTGTCAAATATACAATTCAACACAAGCTACATTTGGTATGTCAATACAACAGATTCTGGTACAGGCAACTGGACAAATAAAACATATAACTTCCAAGTAAGAGATCAATACATACCTGATTCACCAAATAACTTTCAGGTTAATCCTTATGGTCGATTTCAAATAAATCTAACATGGGTTGATGACAGTCAAAAAGATTTTACAAGAGTCGAGTGGCATACACAAGAAGATGAAACATGGAATAAAAGTGAACATAACCTGCTCTATAACAATACGAATAATTTTACATGCCATGATAATCTAAACCCATCGACTACACTCTACTATAAAGCTTGGTCTTATAACCAAACAGATGGAACTTGGAGTACTGCAGTTTGTGGAAGTACGACTACAAATCCAAATCATTTACCAGTTTACAGCAATCCTGGAGTTATTAACGGCTCAACTGTTGATTTAATGACTTTCAATTGGAATATTACAATTACTGATTCAGATGCTGATAGTTTCAACTGGTCTATCAACTGTAGCAATGGACAAAATAACGCTGGTATAAACAGCACTAGTGGGAGTAAACAAATTTCCCTATCAGATCTAGATTTTGATACCACCTATAAGATATGGGTTAACACAACAGATGATTTAGGCTACACACGTGAATGGTTTGAATTTACAACAAGAAGTCCTTATACACCAAGCGCTCCAAATGATTTTATTGCATCTACGTTTAACAGAAGTGCTATAAATCTTTCTTGGTCAAAGGATTCTAAAACAGATAAAACATATATTAGATACAAAACAGGCGATTATCCAACTAACAGAGAGGATGCTATACTATTATGTAACACAACTGAAAACCAATTTAATGTAACTAATCTTAATTTTGCGACAAAATATTATCTACGGTCTTGGGCCTACAATCAAACAGATAACTTATGGAGTACATACGCAGATTATACAAATACAACAGATGCCAATAATCCTGCAGATGTTGAAGCAGTAGATCCACTTAACACATCAACTGGGCACGAACTTTCATTTGTTTGGACTGCAACAATAAATGATGCAGATCAAGATCTTTTCAATTGGACTATAAACTGTAGCAATGGTCAAACAAATACTCAAAATCAAGATACAAATGGTGATAAAACAATTAATTTAAACAGCCTCAGCTACAACACCCTGTATACAATTTGGGTTAACGTTACAGATGGATATAACTGGAGCAGAAAATGGTATACATTTACAACAAGACTTGAAGACCAACCAGGTCTACCAACAAACGTTAATTTAAACGCTGCCTCAAGATTTCAAATAGATTTAAACTGGGGCAGGGGCACAAACGCAGATTACACATATATAGAATATAAACAAAATCCCGGTGAATGGAATAAAGGAGAAGGCATTGAACTGTATAACAATACAGGCAGATCAGTCACTCAAAACGGACTGGATCCATCGGAGAGAATTTATTATCAGTTATGGTCTTATAATCAAACACAAGGCACTTGGAGCGGCGGATATATACATTCAAATGCTAGAACTAATGATAACAATAAATTAGGTTTTTCAGCTGAAACTCCATCCAATGGTTCAAACAATGTAAATAGAACAATAAACTGGAATATAACAATAAAGGATTCAGATGGCGACAGTTTCAACTACACAATTGAAAGTAGCGATGGACAAACAAAAAGTGAAAACAATTCATTAAATGGTTCTAAAAGCATTTTATTAAATACTTTATCATATAGCACAACATACACAATATGGGTAAATGCAACAGATACATATAACTGGACAAGAAATTACTATATTTTTACTACAAAACCTCGTCCCCCCAATAGATCGCCAATATTGTCAAGTATGTCTCCAGCTAACAATTCAGAGGATATTTCAAGAACAAGTAGTTCTTTGAGCATAAATATCCAAGACCCTGAAGGAGATAACTTTAACTGGTCAATTACAACAAACCCAGATATTGGAACAAATAGTGGTATCAACAGTTCAAATGGCACAAAAACATGCACTATATCGGGTTTATCTTATGGTACAACCTATAACTGGAATGTTAAGGCACGAGACTGTGGAAGTAACAATTGGACAAATAGAACTTATCGATTTGAGACCGAATCATATAGTGGTAATAACGGAGGAGGTGTGATAATCCCTTCATTTGATGAAAATATCGCTCCAAATGCGGATGCAGGTGGACCATATTATGCAAATGTGGCGGAAGAATTAACCTTGGATGGCTCAAATAGTTACGATGAAGATGGAGAAATCACAACATATAACTGGGCTCTGGGGGATGGAACAACAAAAACAGGGGTAACAACCGTCCATACATATAGTCAAGCTGGAAACTATACAATAACATTAACTGTAACTGATAACTCAGATGAAGAAGACACTGATAATACCTATGCTATAATAAGTCAAACTAATACGGACGATAATAACCAAAACAATGATGATCAACAACAAAACGATCAAGATAACGATTTAGAAGATAATAACACAAATGAGCAACAGAACTCCAGTTCAGATTTGGATTCTGATGGAATACCTGACAATGTAGAGGAAAATATTGGTTCAAATTCAACAAATTCAGAAGGCGTAGAAAGTATTGAAATCAATAACAACACAATCTATTTTATAGATACAAATAACGATGGGAGAAATGATGTTTACTATAACTCAAATAAAAAAACTCATTCAAATGTAACCTTCACAAAAGATGGGCAAATATTAATTGATGAAGATGAAGACGGAGTATGGGATTACACCTATGATTCAACTAGCAAATCTTTTAGCAAATATATATCACAAAAAGAAAAAAAGGAAAATGAAAAAACAAACAAATTTTTGGGTCTTTTTGAAACATTAATCGTTGTATTCATTGTTGTTTTAATAGGTATTATTTCACTGATATATATTCGTAAAAAAGTGGTAAATAATACATCGGGAATTGATGAAAAAATAAAATCTAGGAAAAATATGACAAATATCAAAGAAAAAAATCATAATAATTCTTGGAAAATTTCTGATACATTAATCTCAAAAGAAAATCATCAAGAACCCTCTAATTATATGGATGAAAATTTAAATGAGAAGACTGAGGATTTGTATACTGGTGCAAAAGTAGATGATTTAATAAAAAATAATCTTGATCAATCGGTAAATGACCTTGTTTTACCTGATGAGCGTGATGATTTATTTTCTGAGGATCTACTCATAAAACAAATTCGTGATGAAATCGATAAAATGAAATAATAATAAATTTATTTCGTTATTATTAAAAAAACTTATATATATTTATTTTATTTCTTTAAAAAAATTTAAGTTAGAAAAGCCGATTAACCCAACTCTAAATTTTATAGGGGATTTAAAAATTTATGAATAAAAAAACACCAATAATAACGATTTTAATGCTAGCGATATCTTTGATAGTCTCCATTGGCGCTGTTTCAGCTTATGCAGCAGATATTACTGCAGATTTTGACTATAATCCAGCAAGGCCAAGCACTGCGGATATTGTCTATTTTAATGATACATCTTATGATCCAAATAATAACATTACTTCATGGTTATGGGATTTTGGTGATGGAACAAATTATACTACTACTAATATAACTATGAGGAATACAACTCATAAATATGATGATAATGGTTCATATATTGTAAATTTAACAGTTAGTGATGGCGATGGAAACTTTTCTAGTAAAAACGAAACCGTGATTGTTTTAAATGTGCCACCTGTTGCTGTAGATGATACAGCTTCAACAAAGGTAAATGAAGATGTAGATATAAATGTCGTAAACAATGATTATGATACTGATGGGGGTATTGATGAAAACAGTGTTAGTATAGTGTCAGGTTCAGGTCCATCTCATGGGACAGTTAATGTTAATTCTGGTGTAATAAATTATGACCCTGATTTTGATTATACGGGTGTTGATACATTCACATATAACTTAAAAGATGATGATGGTAATACATCAAATAATGCTTTTGTAAATGTTACTGTTAATCCAAATCAAGCTCCAAACGCTGATTTTTCTTATTCTCCTAGTGTTGCGGTAAGGGATTCCGCTGTTTCTTTTAACGATCAAAGTATAGATGACGGTGTTATTGTTGCATGGTACTGGGATTTTGACGATGGAGATATTTCAACTTTAGAAAATCCAAATCATGTTTTTGATGATATTGGAACTTTTACTATATCTTTAACAGTTGAGGATGGTGATGGTGCAACAGATATAGTTCAAAAACAAATTGAGGTAAGAAACGCTCTTCCTAACGCTGATGCAAATGGTCCTTACTCAGCAAAGGTCGGCGAAACAATTACCTTTGATGGTGGAGATAGTTCAGATTCCGATGGTTACGTTTATCGCTATCGCTGGGATTTTGATAATGATGGAACATGGGATACACCTCAGCTTTCATCTTCCACTACAACATATAGTTATGATTCATCAGGAAACTATGATGTAAAATTATTGGTTATAGACAACGACGGCGGGCAGAATACTGATTTTAGTAGCGCTACAATTGAAGGTCTTGTACCAACTGCAGATGCTGGTGGTCCATACTTTGGTATAATTGATGAAACCATCTATTTTGATGGAAGTAATAGTACTGACCAAGATGGAACAATCACAATTTATAGTTGGGATTTTGGTGATGGAAACAGCAGTACTGGTGCGACTACATCACATGTCTATACAAGTGTTGATAGCTACATAGTAACTCTCACTGTTGAAGATGATGAAGGAAAAACAGATACCGATACAGCAAATGTTGTAATATCAAAACCAAATCATCCGCCAAGTAATCCTGAAGTTCAAGGGAATATAGAAGGAAATCAGTTTATTGAATACACTTTTGAAGTAATGTCAACAGATCCTGATGGCGATCAACTTCAGTATATTATAAACTGGGGTGACACAACACCTGAAGAAACGGATGGTTTCTATAATAACGCTACCACTGCGTACATAACACATACATTTACAAAATCAGGTGAGTTCACTTTATCATTTAAAGCATCTGATGGTGACAAAGAATCAGCATGGGTATATCATACTATTCTCATTGACATCTGTATGATAGATGATATGATATCAGGTTGTTTAATAGATCAAAATAGCGACGGAGTATATGATCTATTCCATAATGAGTCAAATGGTGAAAACACAACTGTTGAAGAAACAAATAATGGTAATTATCTAATTGATGATGACCGGGATGAAAAATGGGATTACACATATGTCGCATCAACTGAAACAGTTGAAGTATATACAGAACCAAAAAATAAAAAAACAAAAGATACAGCTGCATCATTCATTGAAAACCCAATAATAATTATCGGTCTAATAGTAATTATAGGAATTGCTTTAGCTGCAGTTTTCATCTATAAGAAAAAAAGTAAACAAACCGATATAGCTGACATGAATACAAATCAAGCTTACCCTGAGCGCCCAGAAAAAAACGAAGAAAAAATAAATACTTTCAATCAAAAAGACACAAAACTACAACCAATGATGATGGCAGGATCAATGGATGAAATATCAGAAGAAGGCGAAGGCCTCTCATATGACTCGGAAAACAATGAAGATACAGCGATTAAAAACTTTGATGAACAAGAATCATTTGAAAAAACAACAGAGACCAAAATGACAACCGAAGAAAAACCAGTATTCCAAACACCAACTGATACAAAAGTACACCAAGATACAATTGAGGACACATCTATGAATTTCTGTACAGAATGCGGGGCAAAACTCTCAGGAGATCAAAAATTCTGCACCGAATGTGGAAACAAACTATTCAAAAAATAAAAACTATAAAGCCTAACCAACTATTATATCTATAAACACAAAAAACTATTTCTATTACATACTAATAACTCATATAATATACAAATACAATTAAGATTAAGATAGGCGGCGTGAAAAAAATCAAAGAAAAAAAATTAATAATAATAGCAATAATGGCAATAATTTCAATAACTGCAGCAGCTGCAGCAAGCTATACAATACTATACAATGAAAACAAAGAAGAAAATGATACAAAACCAAATCAAGCCGATGAAATACCAGCCCTCACCACAAATTATACAATAATAAGCATAAAACAAGCATATGATAGAATATACAACCAAACAGAAAACATAACTATAATCGATGTACCATCAGGATGCACCTGCAGATATGATAACTCACATTTAGAAAACGCTATTATGATATATGATAAACAAAACCTGCCGCAGGGTATAGAAGAACTATACAATACAACAGTTGACTTATTATTTTATAATGATTATGGTAGAACACAAGTTAAAGAAAATGATGGTAACTATACTGATAGCACAGCAATTATGTTTTGTAAAAAAATGATAAATCAAACCTATGGAGAAATATATTTCCTTGAAGGCGGTTTAAGCGACTGGAAAAACGCTGGATATCCATATTGGACTGATTAAAAAAGCTATTTATTTTTTTTCTTGTCTTTTAGATATTTATCGATATTTTTAAGTCCGGCACGAGCTGATTGTTCAGATTCACCTCGCATTATACGTTTTTTATAAATAGCATATTCTTCTTCTGGTGTTTTCTTCATATATTTTTTTAGTTTCCTTTTTTTTAACCATTTTTTAAAGAAACCCATAGAGTTCTCTCCATTAGAAAATATATACTATATAGTTAAAATAATTTTTTCATAGAAAAAAATTTAAAAAAATAGGAAAAAATATTTTTTCCTAGTAGTTTTCTTTATTTTATTTTTTTTATATCATACCTTCAAGTATGCATGTTGTCTCTGGTGGTGTTACATCTTCTTCGACTATTTTAAATACTGTAACTTTTACGTCTTCTACATTTCCTGCGTTATCTACTGAGAAGTAGTGTATTTCGTATGCTCCAGGCTCAGATATTGTAAATGTGTCTACGTAAATGTTTAGTTCTTCAGGTGGTATTGGTGTAGTGCTTGGGTTTACTGCATAAAATGTGGTGTTTACACCAGATAAGTCATCTTGTGCAATTAATGTTACGTTGACTGGTCCTGTAAAAACGTTTTCTGAACCAGCTCCGCTTACATCTGAGTCACCTGCAACTTGTGTGTCCTCAGCCATTAAGGAAGGGCCTGAGGAGATTGCAACAAGACATACTAGTACTGCAGATATTACTGCGGCTGTCTTTATTTTTTTCTTTTTTATTTCTTTTTCCATATTTTATTCACTCCTAAGTTTGTTCTCCTTCTAAAATACAATTTGTTATAGGTGGAGAAGTGTCATTTTGAATGTTTTCGTCATAGACGAAATTTAATTGCAATGTTTTAAAAGTAAAAACAGGATCGGGGCATGAAAATACATTACCAAATGATCCTAATGCAAATGCATATACTATTGCTTCTTCGTAGTAATTTTTTGTCTTGTAATCTAGGGTTATATTTATTTTTGATGTATTATCAGTTAAGACATTTAGTCTTCTTAGTGACCATATTATACGACTGCTCAGTGTTGAGGAAAAAAGATTATCTTCTACTGATTCACCGTTTAATCTTAGTATTATAAAGGCTATGTTTAGATATCGCCCAAGAATGTATTCTTGGCTTTCGTTTTTGATTATATTTAAATCAAATGTTAGAGTGTGATTAATTAAGTAGTTGTTATTTCCATCTTTTGTTGCGTTAAAATATATTGTTTGGTTGTCTGTTATGTTTATATTTGGGCATACTGATCCATAGGTTTCGTCGTTAAGAATAGCTTTTATTTCTCCTTCTAATTGAATGTTTGTGGTTCCAAAAGCTATAATCGTAAAATTTGAAAGTATAATAAAGGTTAAAAGAAAAGTCCATATTTTTTTTGTTTTAGTGTTTAAACCCCTGATTATTATTGACATTATATTATATAATTGTTTATTTTATAGTTTATAAAGTTTGTTGAACAGTTCTTACTTTGTATATTTGCTGCTATTATTGACCAAAAGTTGGGATTATTTAATAAGGGGATAGATATTTATATGATAAAAGGGTTTATTTATAAGATATTTATATAATAATGGGGGTATCCTTATGAAAATGAGTTTGTTTAGAAAAATTTTTAATAGAAAAGCTATTGTTTTATCAATCGTAGTAATTTTTTTGATGACTACTTTTACACCGGTTTTTAGTGCACAGAAAACTAGTTTTTCGCAAAACAATTATTTGTCGGAGAATGTTGATAACGAAAATGTTAAAATTAGAGGTTTCTCATTTTTTGATTTCATTCAGCAAATCCTAGCATTTTTCTCAAGAATTTTTAATCCACCCGCGGAAGAAAATGAACAAGAACAACAAAATGAACCATTATACTCCTCTCCAATCGAACTTGAAAAGACTGTAAAAGAACATCAAGAACCGACAGATTATTATGATGAGATTACTGTTGATAGGTATGAAACTGTAGAGTTTAAAATCGAACTTGAAAATCGTGATGCTTGCTGGGGATATGACATAACACTTGTGGATGATTTACCAGAGGGTTTGATATATGATAATAACGCTCAGTTAGATGGAGTTCCACTTGAACCAACTATCGTTGGTGATGATTATCAGTGGGAGTTTTATCTACCTCCAGCACATACTTCAATATTGAAGTTTAAAGCAATTGTAGCAGATTGTGAACAACAGATAAACCATGTTGATGTTACAGCTTATAACCCAAATGAAACCGCAACTGCAGAAGATGAAGCAACAGTAAATGTTAACTGTTTATATCCTGGAATATCTGTATTAAAAACGGTCACACCTGAATCTATTTATGCTGGTGAGCAGGTTACTTGGAATGTAACACTGGAAAACACCGGTGATGTAACTCTTAAAAATGTAACTGTTACGGATACGCTTTATGGCCTTATATGGGAAGATATCTTATTGAATGTAGCTGAAATTAAATATTTTGAGTATACAACAAATCCAACTGAAACAACTGTTAATGTAGTAAACGCGGAAGGATATGACCCAATTGGAAATATTGTTACTGATGATGACCAGGCAACAGTTGAAGTTTGTGGAATAAATCCTAATATAACAGTTGTTAAAACAGTTAACCCCAATGTTATTTATGCCGGTGAGCAGGTCACTTGGAATATAACACTGGAAAACACAGGTGATGTAACTCTATCGAGTGTAGCTGTTACAGACACATTATATGGTGTCATATGGGAAGATATTATCTTAGAGGTAAACGAAAAAAGATATTTTGAATATACAACTAACCCCACCGAAACTACAATAAATAATGTCTATGCTGAAGGTTTGGACCCTGTTGGCAGTATTGTAACAGACGAAGCTTCAGCTACAGTTGAAGTTATCTGCGGTGATCCAGATATATCAGTTGAAAAGACTGCGACACCAACTATAATTGAACCTGGTGAAACGGTAACTTGGAATATTACAGTCATCAATGACGGTATGGTGCCATTACATGGTGTAGATGTTTCAGATTCAAATGAAGGATTGCTTGCAGAAAATGAGAGTATGGATATTGGGGAGATTTTGTATTTTGAGTATGTAACAAATCCACTAGAGGATACTCTCAACATCGTTGAAGTTGTAGGGTATGGGCCCGATGAACGTTTAGTTGAAGATGCAGCTGAAGCCTTTGTAACTGTCAGACCACCTTGTGCACCCGAAGTATGGGTTGATGACAACTGGTATAGTCAATCAGATGTAAACCAGTTTAACAGTGATTTAATATGGCAGTATGATGCATTCAACGATATTCAAGATGCAGTTGAAGCGGTCTGCGAATGCGAAACAGTACATGTAAGAGCAGGGTTTTATCACGGTCAAATTTTAATAGATAAAAGCTTAAGTCTTTTAGGGGAAGAAGGTGCAGAAATATATCCAACTGGTTTAGATACATTTACTATCGACTGGTCCACACAGACTTACAAACCAATTATTTTTGCATATGCTGGCTCACTTGTTGGAAACAACGTTGTTTCAGATGGATCAACAATAAGTGTTGAAGTTGACGGTTTTGAAATAGATGGTGGAAACATAGCTAATGTTATTGCAATACTATATCATAACGTTGAAACCAGTTGTAAAACAAGTATTATCTCAAATAATGATATTAAAGATACATATACAGGTATTTTAATAGATGGCTGCAGTGGTGATACTACTATAGTTCATAATAAATTCAGAAACCCATCATCTGGCCTAAGAACAGCCATCAAGATAACAAGTGGATACTCAGATTGCGAACCTGAAAATGTGGTAATAAACTATAATTATATCTACGGAGCACAATGTTCATGGGATATAGGGGTACACAACACAGTAGATACTATGGTAGATGCAAGATACAACTGGTGGGGTAGAGACGATGGACCTGCAGGCCCAGATGGCGTTGACGACTATACAGATCCCGTCACCGGCAGACCAGCAGACGGATTTGGTGATAGATGTATAGGAAACGTGCATTTTGACCCTTGGTGGGGTGTCGATGCGCTCGCTGACTGCTACCAGAATTCAGGAAGATTGTTTATATTCAATGCTGCAGAAAGCTTTGCACGGGATAGCACAGGTGATATATCTGGAAACATAGAATACTGGTGGGATTTCGGAGATGGATACTACAGTAGCTCCAAAAACACAGGACACCTCTACAACCAAAGTGGAACATATCATGCATCACTAAGAGTAAAAGTACTAAGCTATGATTTAGATGAAATAACTGGTTATCTTGTTGACTATCACAGCTTTGATGTGGTAGTACCATAAAAACTCAAATAAATCTGTAAAAATATGATGGATAGTTTTTAAAAACATTCTATCCATACTTTTTCTAAATATTTGTATTATATGGAGGTATTTTTCTATATGGAACTTGCAACATTTGCAGCAGGCTGTTTTTGGGGAGTTGAAGCAGAATTTAAAAAATTAAAAGGAGTAAAAAATACAACAGTTGGATATATCGGGGGTCATAAAGAAAATCCAACCTACCAAGAAGTATGTAATGATAGGACAGGACATGCTGAGGCTGTACAAATAGAATATGACCCAGAGGAAATATCCTATGAAGATCTATTGGATAAATTCTGGGAGATACACGATCCAACTCAGAAAAACAGGCAAGGTCCAGATATCGATTTACAATATCGTTCGGTTATTTTTTATCATAATAAAAAACAAAAAAAACTCGCGGAAACCTCAAAGAAAAATCTTGAACAATCTGGTAATTACCAAAAAAATATTGAAACATTGATTCAACCAGCTGATAATTTTTGGGAAGCTGAGGAATACCATCAGGATTATTTTAATAAAAACTTAAATTCTGGGTGTAAAATACACTAAATTATTACCCAATAAAATTCTTTATTTTTTTTGGGTCTGTAGTCTAGCTTGGATAGGACAGAGGCTTCCGGAGCCTCAAACCTGGGTTCAAATCCCGGCAGATCCGTTAAATATAATTTTATTTCTTAGAAGAATTTTTTACAGATCCAGATAAAGATTAGAGATATTTATTTTAACAAATAGAAATAATATACACTTGTAGATAACTATTTAAACTAGGAATTTGCTTTAGTTATTAGAAAGAAATATAAAATAAGGGTTTTCGTAACTTCGTTTTTTCGAATTTTTGAGATTTTTGTTTTTTTATTCTTTTTACACATTCCAGATGCAAACAGTCTGAGGAGGTGAAATGTAATGAAAGGAACAGTAAAATGGTTCAATGATAGAAAAGGCTTCGGATTTATAGAAGGGGAAGATGAAAAAGACATATTCGTTCATAGAAATGCCCTTGAAGAGGGTACAAATTTAAATGATGGGGACGAAGTTGAATATGAAGTAGAATCTTCTGAAAAAGGACCAAATGCAATAAATGTAAAAAAAATTGAAGATAATTAAAGAAATTGTAAATAAATATTCTTAGTTAAAAAGCAATCTGGTCTAATAGGCCAGGTTGCATTAAATATTTTAAGAAAGGAGAAAAAAACCATGGCAGAAACAACAGCGGATAGAAGTAAAACAAAAGAAGAAAAAGCTGATGAAAATACGATATTTGTTGGGCGAAAACCTCCAATGAGCTACGTTCTCGCAGTAATAACACAGTTTAATAGCGGTGGTGCAAATGGAGTCGTTATAAAAGCAAGAGGAAGAGCGATAAGTACAGCAGTTGATACTGCAGAAATCGTACGTAATAGATTTATGAAAGATGCAAAACTAAAAGATATAAAGATTTCAACAGAGAGCGTTACAAATGAAGAAGGTAGAAATTCTAATGTGTCTTCAATTGAAATATCTCTATCACTCGATAAGAAAAAAAAGTAATAAAGTAAAGAATTCAACCTCAAGATATATTTGCGGACGAACAAGAGATATAAGTTTTTAATACAGTGTTTCTCTTGCAAAATCTTTCTAACCTGGCAGATCCGTTTTTTCCAACAATAAAAATTAGCAATAAATAGATATTTTTTTTGTTACAAAAGTAATATAAACCCAGTAGGTAGATAAAACGGAGAATAAGTAGTGTTATTTATGGATGATAAAAATAAGAAATTAAATATAAGGCTTCCTCTACCAAAAAAACACAAAAATGAATTATTTGCAATTGTTAATAGAAGGCTGGGCGGATCACGCCTAAGTGTAGCCTGTGCAGATGGAAAATCAAGAATGGCCCGGATTCCCGGTAGTAGAAAAAGAAAGATTAAAAAATTAAGAGATGGCGATTTATTAATTATTAAACCATGGGATATACAAGATGAAAAAGCAGATGTTCTTTTTAGTTATAGAAGAAATCAAGCAAGGTTCTTAAGTAGAGTTGATAAGATCCCTGACCGCCTTGATGTTTTTTAAAAAAAAATTAATATTTTTTTTGTTTAAACAATATTTTTATATAAAGATGGTGACCAATCAAAATTACAAACAGGATAAAACATTTTTACAAAATCAAAAATTCGTATTCTATCCCTGATATACAAACCTAAAATCAACTTAGGAAGAATTTTACCTCTAGATCCAATCCTTTTCTCCCAATAATTATTACGCCAAATATTCCTTTTTGCCCATATATATCCTTTAGATATAAAACTAGCATGAATGCTGTTATCAATAAAATTATTACTAGTGACTCTAACACCATTACAATAATAAAGATAAATACCCTGGCTATTTCTCAAAAACTCATTATTATGAATATTTAACCAATTGGAAAATACAACTGTTATCCCAACTGCGGTGTCATTAAAAATTGTGTTACAAATTTCTACAGTCATACAATCTACAATAAAAACCTGCCCTGCATCAGATGAAACTTTAACATCGGTTTCACCAATCACATA
>CAZOBL010000013.1:14601-25696 GCA_964578185.1 uncultured Thermoplasmatales archaeon | reverse complement strand
CAGAACAGATATGATTGCAAATATTAGTGTTACAATGGTTAACATGTAGGTTGTTCCAAATACATCTTTCATATCACTGTCTGGCATGTCTTCGTATTCTATAGTCATTTCTTGGCCGCCAAATTCAGTTTTAGCTTCAGTCAAGTACATGGTAGAATCTGCACCCATTTCTTCTCCTGCATACCATGGCCCCATAAAAGCTACTATGACAAACACCAGCGTTATTATCATGCCTATTAAGGCAAGCATACTTTTATTCATAATCTCCTCACGGGATTACTAAAGTATTTTTCTATTATATAAAGTTCTCTAAATTTTTAACCTTTTGTTACAAATAAACTTGTTTTTACAGAATGTTTACCCATATAATAGGGATTTTTTTTGGTGTGTTATTTTTATTTTTATTTTTTTTCGTTGGCGCATCCCATTCCTATTTTTTATGCTACATTGTAGCACGCTATCATTATACATGAAATATTTGTTACATATAAATAATTTTGCATATTATTTAAGAAGAATTATATACTAATATCTGGATTAATCTTAAAAATAAGGAAAGAGTTATAAATTAACTATAGTTAACCGAATTGCTTATTAGGGGAGAAAATCTATGAAAAAGAAAAAACTTAAACAAAAAATCACGCTATTAATTACAACACTTCTATTGCTGATGACTTTCACATCTACAATAATGTTTACATCAGCACAACAACAAAAAAATGAGAGAAACATAAACATTAATCAAACCAACAAAATAATTTTAACCCAAAAATTTTCCGAACCAATAATAGAAAGAGAAAAAACTTACTCAAAAATAATAGTTGAAGAAGCAAACTCATACTTACCAACTTTTGGAGCACCTAAACTACCCCTATTCAAAGAAACAATAGAACTACCATGGGGTACAGAAATAGAAGATATAAGTTATAATATCTCAGACGTGGAAAACAAAGATGTATTTGAAAAAGTCTTACCTGTTCTATCATTTAAAACCACAGATCTAAACACAATAAGATCTGAGGAAAAACTAAATATGGCAATATACAACAACTCTGAACTATTTCCACAAACATGGACCAACTACTATACTGGAGTGGGTCTAAACAAAAATTTAGAACACGTAAAATTTCTAACTTTTGATATCTACCCAGTAAGATATAACCCTGAAGAAAAAACCATCAAATACATAAGGAATATAACAATAGAAATTAGTTATACTTTACATAACACCCAAGATTTCAAAAAAGAGAAAGATTACAATCTAGTTATTATCACATCATCTGATTTCTATGAAGAATCTGTCGATCTAGTAAACCATAAAAATAGCTATAATCTCAAAACCAACTTAACGACAGTTGAAGAAATTTATAAATGCTTCCCAGGGCAGGATAAACCTGAAAAGATTAAATATTTTATCAAACACACAGTAGAAAACTGGAATACATCATATATACTTCTGATAGGTGATTTAAAAGAAATACCAATTCGATCAACAGATGCATATCCTTGGAGAGGTTTCGGAGATAATATTTTATCAGACTTATACTACGCAGATTTATATGATGAAAACTATAGTTTCTGCAGTTGGGATTCTAATTTAAACGGCACTTTCGGAGAGGTAAACTATAACATGAGCAGTTTTCCACCACTAATGAAAAATATCGATGATGTAGATCTATATCCTGATGTAATAATTGGACGGCTACCATGCAGAAACACCGAAGAAGTAAAAAGAATGGTTCAAAAAATCATTACATATGAAACTGAGACTTATCAGGAAGAATGGTTCAAAAAAATAATTCTAGCCGGTGGAGACACTTTCCCGTTAAGTAAAGGTTCAGCACCATTTGTATATGAAGGAGAAATAGTAACAAATAAAATAGCTGAATTAACACCTGATTTCAAACATATATTCTTGCATACCTCAAAAAGAACGCTTCATCCTCTTACTTTTAATTGGGCTATTAACCAGGGAGCAGGATTTCTTTCTTATTCTGGTCATGGTTTTGAGCATGGTTGGGGTACATACCGCCCTAATGCAATACGTGATGGAAGACTAATATTTTATTTTACACCATTCCTACAGTTTTTAAGAAATCAAGATAAGATGCCAATAGTATTTTTTGATGCCTGTCTTACAGCTAAACTTGATTTTAATATGAGTAGTTTAGAAAATTATTATACAAAATTTGTAAAAATATTAAAATTTTTAACTGGTGTAGAATATGATAATACTAACTATTTCCCATGTTTTGCATATCAAATTATAAACCAAGAAAACGGAGGCGCTATAGCATCAATTGGTGCTACAAGGCCTGCATATTCCTTGGTGGATAATGAAGGTATTTATGCTGGGGCAGGGCCTCTTAATGTTTACTTTTTTGACTCATATAAGGAAGGAATAACTTTGGGTGAAATGTTTCTTAGCTCTCAATTGGATTATATACATAAGGTTGCTAAAGACTACTTTACAATTGAGGAATTTTTGATAGTTGGAGATCCTACTTTAAAAGTTGGAGGATACCCAAACTAAAAAAGTTAAATTGTAATATAAAAAAACCAAATATACAACATAATATGGTGGCGAAAAGTATTTATTAGAATAAAGTATTTAAAGACTGGGGGACCAAGGTTAATTTAAATGGGGAGGTTAGCTTTACCTGCTTTCCGCTTTTGAGGCACATTCCTCCTATCAATGCATCCCGTCCCCCACCTTTCTAAAAATAAAATTAATCAAAACAATTGTAGAATTAAAAAAATTTAATTTTCTAAAAATTGAAAAAGTTCCTTTGAAATAAAGGAAAAAATGAATATAAAAAAAAATTTAATTTTTTTATTCAAATAGTGCGCCTAGTCCAGCTGCTGCCTCTTCTTCAGAGACTTCCTCTTCTTCCTCTTCTTCCTTTTTCTTCTTTTCTTCATCTTTTTTCTTTTCTTTGGAAGAAGATTCAGCTCCAGCTGCAGGTGCTGCAGCGGTTGCTACGGGTGCAGCATTTTTTATAGCTTCTTTGATATCAACGCCTTCTAAAGATGCAGTAAGTGCTTTTATTCTAGCATCATCTGCTTTAACACCAGCTGCCTCTAGTACTTTTTTCACGTTAGCCTCGTTAATATCTTTTCCTGCTGAATGAAGAAGCATCGCGCTATATATGTATTCCATTTTCTTATTTTCCTCCTTAATTAGTTATTTTTATCTTAATTATTTTCTTTACTATCAACAATATTTTTCAAAGATTGCATATTTAAGTTTGCTTTTGAAATTAAATGTTTAACTGTTTCTTTATTTATCAATCCTTGTTCCATTGCAAGTGTATATGCATTTTGATATGCTTTCATAAGCAATGGTTGTACTGTCTCTGTTGTCAACCAGCCTGTTTCAACAGCTAGGTTGAAAGCATCGCTGGATGCAGTTTTCATCTTACCTATGAATTCATCAACATCGATATCTAATATATCTTCCTTGAATATATTTCCATCTTCAAATACTGCTTGAAGATTCATACCTATCTCAATTGGGTAAATCTCAAGTCTGGTAAGCATTTGAGCAACTTCACGTGGTATTGTTTCACCTGATGGAACTATGACTTTATCTTTTTTTATTACTACTTTTCCTTGTTGTATAGCTGCAGGTATTCCAGCTTTTTGAAGATCTCCAACAATTGGACCTGGTTTAAATGGTGTATCTCCTTTTTTTACTTCTATGTCATGCTCTGCTATCTCTCCGCCTTTTGCAGGTGCCATTGTTCTAGTTGACTTTATTTTACCATATAGTTTGAATGGATTCATATCTGTTGCAATAATAGCTGTCTGCCCATTGAGATTATCTTTGAGTTGTTCAATTCCTTTTACTTTTTTCGATGCATCATCTAATGCCCTTAGTATTAGTGAATTTTTTGATGAACGTATTATTGCTTTTCCATGTAAATTGCCTCTCATCTGTTGCAATTGACGAGCAGGAATTCCACTTATTTCTACTAGACCTATAACTGGTTTTTGTGTAAGTACATCTGTAATCTGTTTTACTTCATCGTATTTCCATTTCGCTACATGTGCCATAAATATGATTCACCCTTTTCTTCAGATTATTCTAACTGTTGGACCCATGGTCGTTTTTATGTAAACTGATTTAATATTCATTCTTCCCCTCTCAAGAGATGTCTCGATTCGTCTAAGGATTGTATCAATGTTTTCAGCAATTTCTTCACTAGACATATCTTCAGATCCAGCTATAGCATGAAATGTATTATTGGTTTTTGAGCGTATCCGTACTGTACCACGTAGGTTTTTAACAAGATCTGATACATCTGCTCCAGGTGGTACTGGTTTAGGCATTTTTCCTCTGGGACCTAAAACGGTACCTAGGCTTTTACCAATAGTTGGCATGAGAGGTGCTTCTGCTATAAAAAAATCATGTTCTTCAGCAATTTTTTTGAAATTCTTTTTATCTTTGGAGTAATCCTCAATTTCTTCAGGTTTGATAAGTAAATCTACATGTTTTTTTGCTTTAACAGCAAGTTCTCCACTTGCAAAAAGACCAACTTTTGCTTTTTTACCTCTTCCTTTAGGAAGTTGTATTTCTTCTTCTATTCTGTTTTTTGGGACAGATAGATCTACATGTTTTAGATTTACCACTAAATCAATTGTTTGTTTGAATTTTCTATCAAGCTTCTTTGATTCATCAAGAGCTTGTTTTACTTTTTCAACTGTTTCTTTATCTGCCATAAGACATCATTACTTTTGTTAAATGGTATAATTATTTATTTGTAAACCTTATATTATAGGAAATTGTAGTCTTCGGGAATGACGACCCTATTTATAAAATTTTGGTCAGAAATTTACAAAAAAACATATTAATATAGGCTTTTTCTTATAAAACCCGTTCAAGTATAAGCTCTATTATCTCCTCAGGTCCTCGTAATTTTTTAAGTTCTCTTTTTGCGATAATAGGGGTTCCCTGGATATTTTTTTTGTTTACATCTTTATCAACAATTAATACAGCATGTTTTTCGGTAATACTGGAAATACTTTTTACTACTTCAGCTTTTTTTAGAATTTTTTTATCATATTTATCAACACATGTTAACAATATTTTCTTTTTATCCTTACTTACAGCTTCAAAAGGACAGCGTTCCATAGGAATCACTTTATAACCTACATGTTCAAGTAAAGAAAAAATGTTTTTTTGAAAATCCATTATTTTATCTTTTTTTAAATCTGTAAATTCTTGTTTTTCAAAGGGTTTATGTTTTAGGATATCAATTGACTTTGTAACATTTGTGCCAAGTAAATCCTCAATTCTTATCGCCACTTCTAAGCTAGAGTTCATTCCATTTTCATACATTTGCACTGTTTTACGAGATACTCTAAGAGTACGCGCGAATGATCCAAGTGAAATATTCTTATTTCTACGAAGGTTAATTATTTTCTCATGATCAAGATTTACATAAATACCTCCAGGAGCTGCATAAATTTCGAGAGGTATTCCTTCTAAAAGATGATTTTTAAAAGTTTCTGAATTTACTACCTTTACACCAAATCTATCATATACAACATTGGTTTCAAGTGTTTTTTTCCCGTTTTTTTCCCCTACTAATATTGGGCTTGCTTTAAGTAGTTGAGAAAGAGTTTTTAACTCTTTAGCTACTTCCTCCGAGAGAGCGTCTACATTGGTTAGAATTTTTAAGATTAATAAAGAATTATCTCTTCTTGCAACTAGGTCAAAACCTACAGGTCTCATTGAATATAGATCTGAAACATAAAAACCTGCATTGGTTAAGGTTTCTCGTACGTTTTTTAATAGATCTTCTCGGTTCATTGGCTTCTTCGGTAAATCTTAATAAAAATACATATAGTATTTAACTATAACGGTGTTAAGTGAGATTGTAAAAATAGTTGAATTAAATTATGTGGATTGGTATAGATGATACAGATTCCAAATCGGGTGGCTGCACTACATATACAGCCTTAAAACTAATAAATGATTTGAGAGAAAAAAATATTGATATAATTGGTTTTCCCAGACTAGTTAGGCTCAACCCAAACATTCCTTGGAAGACTCGGGGTAATGGAGCAATTTCAATACAATTAGGAAAAGGGAGGGGCAAGCCAACAATAATTGGTAAATTCAACGGTGTTGATTTATTTTGTTTTATGGATAAAGAAAATGAAGAGCGGTTAAATATTGAAAAAATATCAAATATAATTGAAGAAAATATTGATAAATATTCTTGGATAGATGATAATAATACGAATCCAGGGTTTGTTGTTATAAATAAAAAAATCAGCTCAGGTTTTTACGAGAATTGTGTAAAAAAAATAGTGACTTTAGAAGACACCCAAACATTTCTTAATGGATGCAAAGCCTTTTACAAAGGCTATAAAAACAAAAGAGGATTAATCGGTGCTACAGGTGCTATTTCATGGGATAAAAACAAAGATAGTACCCTAGAGTTGATTGCTTATAGAAAAAAAGAGGTTTGGGGATCAAAAAGATATGTAGATGATGAGTCAGTAAAAAGACTAGATAAGAATACAGAAAGTACTTTTGACAATTATGACTACGAAAATTCTCATAATAGGATAACGCCGAGTTCACCCTGTCCAGTGTTGTATGGTATTAGAGGGGAGGATTACAAAGAGATTGTTAATAGTATTTCAATAGTAGAATCTGAGGAAAAGATAGGGTGGTTGATTTTTATAACAAATCAGGCAACAGATGACCACTTGCAAAGCAAAAAAATTAATGAGATGCAGCCTTTTGAATCAGTGATATGTAAAGGAATTGTGAATTCAAATCCAAAAACTATCCAAGGAGGCCACGTTTTTTTTGATTTAAAAGACGATACGGGGACTGTTGATTGCATTGCATATGAACCGACTAAACAATTTAGAGATATCATACGTAACTTAATGATAGCAGATACAGTGAAAGTTTATGGTGGTGTGCGAAAAGAACCGCTAACTGTCAATCTTGAAAAGATAGAGATTATAAAACTAAATAAGATTAGCAGAAAAGTAGAAAATCCTATTTGTCCTAAATGTGGTAAGCATATGAAATCAAAAGGTAAAAACCAAGGGTATAAATGTAAAAGATGTAAGACAACTTGTAATACGGCTATTTATAAACCTGTGAAAAGAGAACTAAAACCGGGTTTATATGAAACTCCAGTATGTGCTCGACGGCATTTAAGTAAACCTTTAAAGCGTTTTTAATGTCAATGTTTTTCCGTAAGTCTTTTTAATGTATTATTGCTTCAGATTTTTCAAAACACCAAAAAAAATTATTTATGCGGGTGTGGTGTAGCCTGGTATCACTTAAGCTTGCCAAGCTTATAACTCGGGTTCAAATCCCGGCGCCCGCATTCATTTTTTTACAAAAGTTACTAATATCATTTTAGATTACTTATATAATGTAACTATGTTGAAACTAGATCTACATATTCACTCGAGATATTCAGAAGATGCACAAGGTAGCCCAAAAGAAATAATTAAAATATTGATGAAAAAAGGACTTGATGGTATGGCAGTCACAGATCATAACAATATCAAAGGTGGTCTGGAAGCCTTGAAAGTTGCACCTAAGGATTTTATTGTTATACCGGGGGTTGAAATTTCAACATCTGATGGGCATATACTAGCATATAATATAAAAAAAAATATTCCTCGAGGTTTAACCGTTGAAGATACAATTGAAAAAATAAAAGCCGAGGGTGGGACACCAGTTGTACCTCATGTTTTAAGAAATATGTCAGGTATTAAAAAAGAAGGGTTAAATAAGATAAAAGACAGGATTTCTGCTATAGAAGTTTTTAATAGTTGCAGCACACCCCAAACTAATCTTAAAACAATAAAAATCGCAAAAAACCTAAATTTAGGTGGAACTGGTGGAAGCGATGCACATATACCAAAATTTACTGGTGAAGCATATACAGTTGTAAACACTAATGAAATAACAATTGATGCTATTTTAAATGAAATTGAAAAAAAGAAAACATGGGGTAAAGGAAAATCTTTACCTTTTGAATACAGGCAACATAGAATGATTAAGTCAATTAAACAATTTTTTACAAGAGGCCTAAAAAGAATCTAAAAAAAGTATTATAAGATAAAAACTCATAGGTGTTTGTATTATGGAAGAAGAACCTGACATAAAAAAAATTTTATCTGAAATTAAAACTATTAAAGAAAGGCTTCTTGCCATTGAACGTGAGCAGAGAATGATTCGTCAAGATATCCTGTCTGGTGAACCTGCTGAGAGAATGAAAAAAAGAATGCTTAAAAAACCTGATGAAAATACTCAGGATAAAAAGAAAAAAATTGATAAGGATATTAAGATTGAAATTTAGAGTCGTATTTACCTTCATCAATTTCTTTTTGGACTTCTTGAGGAGTTTTACCCTCAACTGTTAAACCAATGGATACACAGGTTCCTATTATTTCCTTAGTTTTATGTTTTAGTTCTTTACCAAGAAGGTTATCATATTTCATTTTCGCTACTTTTATTGCTTGATCAACTGATAAATCTCCTACTTTATGTGAGGAGGGAGCACCGGATCCTTTCTCAAGTCCTAATTCATTAAGTATTAATGATGCAGCTGGTGGAGTGCCTACTTTTATTTCATATTCTTTGGTTTTTGGGTTAATGATTACTTTTACTGGTACTTTCATACCATCAAATTCTTTGGTTTTGTCATTAATCGTGTTTACAATCTCCATAATGTTTACACCTAGAGGACCTAGCGCTGGTCCTAGTGGTGGACCTGCTGATGCTTTTCCTCCTTCTACTAGTGCTTCAATTGTCTCTGCCATAAATTATCTACTTCTCCTTTTTTTCTTTATCTTCATCTTTTCTTTTAACAACTCTTACTTGCTCTCCTCTAACAGTTATAGGAATTGGTACAACTGATTCAAATAATTCAACAGTTATTTCTTCTTTAGAGTCATCTATATGGGTGACTTTGGCTGTTTCTCCACGGAATGGACCTGAAACCATCTCTACTACGTCGCCTTCAGCTATTTTTGCAACAGCTGATGTAGGAGATAGGAAATGTTCAATTTGTGAGAGTGGTACATCTCCTTCTAGTGCTTTTCTTGCATATGAAACGGTTTTAATCATATTTTGGATTCTTTCCCGGTTATAACTTTCTATAAATATGTATCCACGTAGTTCAGGTGTTACAAGAACCGCAGGTATATCAATTTTTGATTTTTTTGCCCTACTACTTATTAAATTTGCTGTGTTTTGTTCTTTTCCCACCTGTGTTTTAATTGAGAAAATTTTTGTTTTTTTCTCATCAGTGTTTTCTATTTCTACTTCTGACATAAATTATCAATCCTTAAAAATTATTTATTTTTCCCTATATCAAACCTAGCATTTCCGCAATCCATGGGGCTACTTCTGTTGATATCAAAAATATTAAAAATCCAAGCCCACCTACAAGGATTATACCTAGACCTGTAATTTTTGAAGTCTTTGAAAACTCTTCCTCTGTAGGATTACGTGCCATTTTTAAAACTCGGCCATATTTACCTTTACCTATACGTTTCTGCCGGGATTCTATATCATTTTGTAAATCCCATGCTTTCTGCATAAAGGTTTTATTGCTTTTTTCTTTTTTACCAGTTTTAAATAATTTCAATTGAAGGTCACCTCTAAGTTAAATTATTAGATGAAAGTTTAAAGGGTCAAAACAGATAGTCATATATAAAGAATTTGCTTAAAAAATTAAAAAAAAGAAAAAAAATTGTCGCAATTTTTGATTATGCAACAAAATCTATACCGTATTCTTGTTTTTCAAAGTTTCTTCTCTGTTCGGGGCCTAGTATCTGTTTTGATTTAACCCCTGTTATAACAAGCATAGCACGAAGGTTTCTCTTTAACGCTGGGTCAACTGTAGTACCCCAGATTATACGTGCATTTGGATCAATTCTTGAATATATTTCTTCAACAACTTTTTCCGCTTCACTAATGGTCATATCCTCTCCACCAGTCACATTTACCAATGCACCTGTTGCATCAGATATATCAACCTCTAAAAGCGGTGAATTAAGCGCCTCAACTACAGCATTCACTGCTTTGTTTTCACCTTCAGCCTCACCTAAACCTATCATTGCTACTCCGCCACGTTTCATAACAGTTTTTAAATCCGCAAAGTCAAGGTTTACTAGACCAGGCATTGTAATCATCTCAGTGATCCCTTTAATCGAGCGCATAAGTACTTCATCTGCAACCTTAAAAGCAGCATTTAAAGAAAGATTTGGTACAATATCAAGAAGTTTATCATTTGGAATAACAATAACAGTGTCACAGATATCTTGTAGTTTTTTAAGCCCAAACTCAGCGTTTTCCATACGCATAATACCTTCTACACCAAATGGAAGAGTTACAACACCAATTGTAAGTGCACCATTTTCTTTAGCAATTTTTGCAACAACAGGAGCAGAACCTGTTCCAGTTCCACCACCTAAACCACATGTTACAAAAACCATATCAGGACGACCTAGCGACTCACGGATATCTTGTTCGCTCTCCTGAGCTGCTTCAGTACCAATACGAGGAAGAGAACCTGCACCAAGTCCTTTTGTTAGACGACGCCCGATTAGTATTTTTGAAGGCGATTCAGTAGTAAGCAAATGCTGAGCATCGGTATTCAATGCAACAAGTTCAGCCCCGGTTATACCAGCAGCTACACAACGAGCGATTGTATTAGAACCAGCCCCACCACAACCTATAACCTTTATTTCAGTGGTCAAACCTTCTAATACATTCTCAAGTTCTCTATCTGTAGCATTTCTAGTTAAAGACTCCTTTAATGTATCATTTTTATTGTTATCTTTTTTATTTTGATTTTTAGTAGATTTATTGGATTTTTTATTTTTTTCATTTTCAACTACATCTTCAATAATCTTCTTCATTATTAAATCACCATTCCCTCACAAATTAATAAATCCCCACACATATTTGTGATTATTATATATATCTCAATATTGTAAAGCAATATTAGTTATTAAATATTTCCTAAAAACAAATTATTTACTAGATAAAATTTAGAGAAAAATCTATAGATTTTACAGAATGAGTAAGATAACCAAGTGA
>CAZOBL010000013.1:1166-14591 GCA_964578185.1 uncultured Thermoplasmatales archaeon | reverse complement strand
AAACTCTATCAGCATAATCTACATAATCTAATAAATTATCTGGAGTAATACCGCCAGAAACTTCTATCTTAACAGAAGGATTGATTTTTTTTATTTTATCTTTTATTTTTCTTCCTTCACCGGGTGAAAAATTATCAAGCATTATATAGTCAACATTCATTTTTGCTGCTATAATAGCTTGTTCTTCATTTTCAATTTCAACTTCAACAATTTTATCTTTTACATTTTTTTGTACTCTCGATATAGCCTGCTGCATCGACCCAGCTGCTTTTATATGATTATCTTTGATTAGCGCTGCATCATATAAACCATATCTATGAGTTTCTCCACCGCCAATTTTCACAGCTTTTTTTTCAAATTTTCTAAACCCAGGTGTTGTTTTTCTTGTAGCGGCGATATTGACTTTTGGGTTTATTTCTCTTGAGCTATCTACTAATTTTCTAGTTAAAGTTGCAATACCGCTCATTTTACATATAAAATTTAGAGCAAGTCTCTCTCCCGACAGTATACTTTTGATTGATCCATTTATCTCAGCGACAATTGTATTTTCATCTATTTTTATTCCATCTTCTACAAATAGTTTTGTTTTTGCATGGGTTTTTTCAAAGACCACAGAGGCTTCCTTTAGTCCGGCTACTATACATTTTTCTTTTGCTTTTATGGTTGCTTTTCCAACTTCATCTTTAAAAATAGCATCTGATGTTATATCTCCGATTTCATCTAGATCTTCTCTGAGATAAAAATCATATTCATCCATTTATTCAGCCAACATTTTTTATATTAACATTTGGTATTAAGGTTTTGGTTGAAAACATGAAAATCGGAATGATCGGTTGCGGAGCAATAGGTACTGATGTTGCTAAAGCAGCAGATGAAATGAAAGAAATTGAAAAAATATATCTATTTGATGTTGACACAGATGCAAGTCGTAAACTTAGTAAAGATATAAAAAAAAGCGAGGTTAAATCTGTATCTGATTTTTTAGATTATGTTGATGTTGTTTTTGAAGCTGCATCTCAGAAGGCTGTTAATCAATATGCTGAAAAGGTTCTAAATTCAGGTAAAGATATCATAATTATGAGCATTGGTAGTTTATTTGATGATAATTTTCGAGAGAAACTTGAATCTATCGCAAGGAAAAATAAATGTAGGATTTATCTTCCATCTGGGGCGGTATGTGGAATTGACGGTGTGCTGTCTGCTAGTGTTGAACAAATTGATGAAGTGACACTGGTTACAACTAAACCACCCAAGGCTTTGGATAGAAAGGTTGCTAAAAGAGAGATTATTTTTGAGGGTACAGCAAGAGAAGCTGTAAAAAAATTTCCAAAAAACATCAATGTAGCTGCTAATCTATCTATTGCAGGTATCGGTTTTGAAAAGACAAAAGTTGAGATAGTTATAGATCCAGTTGCTACCAGGAACAGTCATAAGATACTTGCTCATGGTAAATTTGGAAGGCTACGAGCTGAGGTTGAAAACATGCCTAATCCAAATAATCCTGGTTCTAGTTATATGGCTTCTTTATCAGCTATAGCTACTCTCAAAAGACTTATTAATCCCATTCAAATAGGAGCTTGAGTTTAAAGCTTTATACTTTATTTTGTTAAGGTGTAAAGATAAAACAAAGTTTTATATATTAAATCATTTGGGCATGGATATGAAATTCGAGATAAAAGACAGAGATGCATCAGGTAGAATTTGTAATTTTATAACTGATCATGGAAAGGTTACAACCCCTAATTTGATGCCTGTTATTAATCCTAATAGACTATTAATTTCTCCAAAGGAGATGAAAAAACTTTTCGGAACACAGATAGTGATTACAAATTCTTATATAATAAAAAAAGATGAAAAGCTTAAAGAGAAATCACTGAAAGAGGGTGTTCATAAACTTATTGATTTTGATGGACCAATTATGACTGATTCTGGGACATTCCAATCTTATGTTTATGGCGATATCAAACTTGACCCTGTTGAAATCGTTGAGTTTCAAAGAGATATAGGATCAGATATTGGTACAATTCTTGATATTTTTTCTACGCTTGATAAATCAAAAAAACAGATTGAAGATGGTGTTGTTGAAACTGTAAAACGCGCTAAAAAAAGCATGAAATTTAAAGGTGATATGAATCTCGCCTGTACAGTTCAGGGTTCTATTTATTCTGACCTAAGATATAGATGTGCTCAAGAGTTATCTAAAATTGATGCTGATTTTTATCCTATTGGAGGTGTTGTCCCCTTAATGGAGCAGCAAAGGTATTCTGATCTTGTTATAAGTATAGTTTATTCAAAAATGGGTTTAAAACCAGGTAAACCTATTCATCTATTTGGTTGTGGCCATCCATTAATTTTTCCGTTAGCTGTTGCTTTAGGTTGTGATTTTTTTGATTCTTCTGCTTATGCCAAGTATGCTCAAGATGATCGGTTAATTTTTTATTGGGGAACTGAAAAACTACAAGATCTAGATGAGTTACCCTGTTTATGTCCAGTTTGCTCAAAATATTCTGCAAAGGAAATTAAAAGATTAGATAAAAAAACTCGAGCTAAGGAAATAGCTAAACATAATCTATATGTCTCATATAACGAATTAAAAAAAATTAGAACTGCAATAAAAAAAGGCAATTTATGGGAGCTGGTTGAAAGAAGAGCCAGTTGTAATCCTTATCTTTTTGAATCGATCAAAATTCTTCGTTCAGATAAAGTTAAAAAATATCTGGAAAGATTTGAACAAACTAGTAAAGATAAAGCATTATTTTATACTGGGAGTCATACAGTTCATAGGCCAATCGTAAATAGGGTTCATAATAAGATTGTGGATAGATATAGAGATGTTAAAACAAATATTGTTTTTCCAGAATCAGATAAGCCTTACTCTTTTACTTATAGCAGCCAAATAAAAAAAATCAGGAAGAAAAATACTAATATTGGAATTATTGTTGATTCTTGTCTAGGACCTGTACCAATAGAGCTCGATGAGATGTATCCTTTCGCTCAATCTGTTTTTCCTGAAATTACTGACAGTGAAACTGAAGATGAGATTTTAAAAATGTATGAGGTATTTTCTAAAGATAAAAAAATGATATCTTGGGCTGGCGATGAAGTAATAAAAGACTTGGAAAAAAATGTAGAAGAAGAATTTAATTTTGATAAAAGAAGAATAGGTGCAGTTTGTGATATTCAGTTTTCAAAAGATGCATCAAAGGCTCTACTCTCAGGAAAAGTTCGTATTGTTAAATCTAAAAAAACAGATAAGATAAGAAATGTTTACTGTGATGGAAAACATATTTTGTCTATGCGAGCTGGTGATGGTTTATTTACATTAAAAATCCAAGGAGCAAAAATTCTTCATAAATCATTTAAATCTCCAATTTTAAGGGTGGTTGTTGACTCAGAGGTAGCTGAGTTTATTAGAGATGGTAAAAGTGTATTTGCAAAATTTGTCAGAGATTGTGATAAAAATCTTAGACCTTATGATGAATGTTTAATTGTCGATGAAAAAGATAATCTTCTTGCTTGTGGACGTTGTCTTATGAATAAAGAAGAGATGCTTTCTTTTAATTATGGTACCGCAGTTAAAAATAGAGAGAATATATAATATACAAGATTTATATTTGTAAATTAGTGATTGATTATGAGTAGGTATGGTAGCGGCTTTAGGGAACCCCCTTGGGTTATGGGTTCACCAAAAGAGGTTATGGACTGGACTGATGCAAGTCATCCTAGTAAAGAAAGTGAAAGTAAACATGATTTTGAAAAAAAATTTTTGAAAAATCTTCATATTAAGTTTGATTTTGATGTTGATAAAAAAGAGGTTGACCCGCCGGGTTTTTTATCTAAAGTGATTGGAGGGAAGTATTTTGAGGAGGATTTTGAGCTTTTGCCAACGGCTAGTTTAATTCTTCGTGGTCTTGCTAAAGCAAAATTTAAAAATACTGCTCAAATCGTTGTGGATGGAAAAACACTTTATAATCATCCTGAGGATAAATCTGATCTTAGGGACACCATAAAAGGGATTAAGGATTTTTCAGATGAGATTTCTCAAGGTAAAAATCTGAAGATTGTTGCAATTCTAAAAGATGTTGAAAAAGCTAAAGCAGTTATAAAGATATCAAAAATTCATAGTGAAAAAGAACGTTCTGTTGATATTCAAATTAAGGGCAAAATTAGAAAAAATGTTTATCATACTTTTTTGAATTATTTGAAAGAGAATATTGGTTTAAAAGAGTGGCAATAATTATTCGGTGATAAACGATTTTTTTATAGACAATTTTAATAGTGAGTAGTTATTTTCAAATTTTCTTGTTAAGGGAGGAAATATTGTAAAATGGTTGAAAAAACATCAAAAATTTCTGGTTTCTATAAGTTATCTGTTGAAGAAAGAATTGATTTTATTAAAAATTTTGCAGGCTTAGATGATAAAGAAGTCAATAAAATTTCAAAAGGTTTAGATATAGATACAGCCGATAGGATGATTGAAAATGTATTTGGAACTTTTAAACTCCCAGTTGGTCTTGCTGTAAATTTTAAAATTGATGATAAAGATTATATTATTCCAATGGCAACAGAGGAGAGTAGTGTTGTAGCCGCTGCTAGTAATGCTGCTAAAATCGCTAGGATTAATGGTGGTTTTAAAACACAGATATCTGAGCCTTTGATGATAGGTCAGATTCAGGTGTTAAAAGTGGATGATATTGCTGGTGCCGCTGAGACAATTATGGAACATAAAGATAAACTTTTAAAGCTTGCCAACAAACAAGATGAAATTCTTGTAAATCTTGGTGGTGGCGCAAAAGATTTAGAGGTTAGAATATTGGATAGCCCTATGGGAAAGATGATTGTAACTCATATCTATGTAGATGTGCGTGATGCAATGGGTGCAAATGCTGTAAATACTATGTGTGAAGCTCTTGCACCAATGATTGAAGAACTTACAGGTGGCAAAGTTCGTTTAAAGATTCTTTCAAATCTTGCAGATAGAAGAATTGCTAATGCGACAGCTATTTTTGATAAAGAAAAAATGGGTGGTGAAAAAGTAGTTGATGCATTCCTTGAATCATATACTCTCGCATCAATTGACCCATATAGAGCTGCGACACATAATAAAGGTATCATGAATGGTATTGATGCTTTAATTATAGCTACTGGTAATGATTTTCGTGCAATTGAAGCTGGAGCTCATGCATATGCTGCAAGAGATGGTCGTTATACTTCTCTTACTAAATATTGGAAAGATGATAATGGAAATCTTGTTGGAGAAATAGAGCTTCCAGTAGCAGTGGGGATAGTCGGTGGTGCAGGAAATATTCATCCAACAGCAATAGTTTGTAAAAAAATACTTGGGATTAAATCAGCTAAACATCTCTCCCAGATTGTTGCAGCATTAGGACTTGCTCAAAATTTCGCAGCGGTTTTTGCACTTTCAACTGTTGGGATTCAAAAAGGCCATATGACTCTTCATGCAAAAAATATAGCAGTTATGGCTGGAGCTGAAGGTGGATATATAGATAAAGTAGCGGATAAATTAATTGAAGAAGGAAATGTGAAACTAGATAGGGCAAAAAAAATTCTTGAAGAAATTAAATGATTTGATCAGCAATTTCTTCAGGTTCACGTTCACAATAATAACATTTAATCCTAGGAGGATCTTTACTTATTACTTTAAAATGACTCCTGATGGGTTCATTTTTATTGTTTGAAACACAAGTAGGATTTGAACATGTAACAATTTCAGTGATCTCATCTGGAAGTTCCACTTTATGTTTTTTTGTTACATCATAATCTCTAATAATATTAATCGTAGCCTTCGGTGCAATAAGTGCTATTTTATCTACTTCACGGCGATGTAGTTCACGTCCCTCAACTTTTACGATATCTTTTCTTCCGTATTTACTGCCAACATTCATTGCTACACTTACAACGGATGATGTTTTCTCATGAATTTTTAGTATATGCAGTACTTTTAATGCATTACCTGCTGTTATATGATCTATAACTGTACCATTTTTAATTGGTTGAATTTTTAACTCCTTCATATTTTACCCCCCATAATAAGTGAAAGAAGCGCCATTCTCACAGGAACTCCATTAAATGCTTGTTTAAAATATACTGCATGTTTGGTATTGTCAACATCCGGATGGATTTCAGTAATCCTGGGTAGTGGATGCATAACAATAAAATCTTTCTTAACATTTTTAAGAAGTTCAAGATCAATTTTGTAGGATCCAACAACTTTGTTATATTCTTCTGGATCTGGAAATCGTTCTTTTTGAATACGTGTCGCGTATAGTACATCTGCATCTTTTACTGCTTTTTTCAGATTTGCAGTATAATTGGGATTTACATCAAGTTCTTTGCATTCCTCAACTACTTCTTTTGGCATTTTTAAACTCTTAGGAGACACAAATGTTAAATTAGCACCATAAAGAGATAAAGCATATGCAAGAGAATGAACAGTTCGACCATACTTTAAGTCCCCAAGAAGAACAATATTTTTATTTTCAATCTTTTTTTTCTCTGTTTTTATAGTAAAAAGGTCTAGCAAGCATTGTGTAGGATGTCTTCCAGCTCCATCACCTGCATTTAAAACAGGGGCTTCAGCAAATTCTGCTGCAAGCCTTGCAGCTCCCTCTTGAGGATGTCGTATAACAATTGCGTCACTATAAGAATCAGCCATACGTATTGTATCCGCAAGACTTTCCCCTTTTTTCTGGGAGGTGCCACCAGGATCCGAAAAACCGATAATTTTACCTCCAAGGCGACTCATTGCACTATCAAAACTAAGTTTTGTCCTTGTACTAGGTTCAAAAAATAATGAAGATAAAACTTTACTTTTTAGTAAATTTTTATATTTTTCTCCTTTGGCATATGGTACCATTTTTTTAGCTGTCTTAATGATAAAATTTATTTCTTGCTTTGAAAAATCCTTTATCGATATTATGTCTTTTCCATTGAAATTCATCTTAATCAAAAAGTAAGTCATGTAAAAACATCTTAATAAACTTTTTAATATTTTGAAAAAAATATTGATTAAAAAATTAAAAAAGAGCATAATTTATTAATATAATAAAAGATGTATAGTATTAATAGACAGAATATACTAAACTACTATTGGGGATTTTATATATGGAAAAAACCTCTAAATCAAAAAAAGAGCTGCTTAAGGAATTACATAGTATTCTTGATAACTTTTCTTATGAGGATCTTGGAGATGAAGAAAAAAAGTATATTTCGAGTCTTATTAAAAGATTGAAAGAGTTACAGGATTACAAGATAGAAAGCCAAAAGAAAATTGAGGAGATAAGAGAAGAAGAAACACTGGACCCTTTAGAACCAAAGGTCGTAATTCACCACAGCACTGAGGGTAAAGATATATATCCAAAAGCAACAGAACAAGAGGTAACAGTTGAAAAACAAGAAAAACCGTCTATTAGAGAGGATGATTTATATGAGGTTGAAAAACCTGATATACAGGGCCCTGAATTTATCGAAGTTAAACCTAAGGAAAAAAAGGTTTTAGTTGAGGATAGAGAAAAGGATAATAAAATAAATGATGTCCAAGAGTGGGAACCGGTAAATTCAATTGAAAAAAGAAAAATAAATGAAGTTGAAGAAGATGCTTCAGAATCACTACATCAAGTAGATGAAGCAGAATATAACCAGGAAGTTGAAAAGTTAAAACAAACTTATGAAGAGCCTAAAGTTGTAAAAAAAGAATATAATTTTTGTCCAGAGTGTGGTTGTAAACTAGATAATGAGTCAGAATTTTGTCCAAAGTGTGGCATAGAAGTAAAAATTGAGAAGATACCAGAGCCTGTTGAAGAAGAGCTTATTAGAAAAAAAGAGAAATATTTAGCTCCTGAGTCTAGAGAGTTTGATAATGATGTTGCTGAGCAAGAGGATATTGAGAATGTTACGATTGATAAAAAAGAACCTGATGTTGAAATACCTGAGGTATCTGAAGTTAAAGATGAGGAATATGAAGAGCATGTTGTACCAGCTATAGATATTGAAGAAGAAGACAATGAAGAAAAAATTAATGTTTTTAAAACACTAGATAGTGTTGATGATAATACTGCTATTTTACTTTACGACGCAGGTTATAAATCGTTGGAGTCTTTAAAGGCCAGCTCAGCTAAAGAACTTAAAAAAATAAAGGGTTTGAAGAAGAGTATTTATAAAGATGTTTTAAAAGAGATTAGTGACTTAAAAAAACAAGAAGAGAAAATTGAGTCTACAGAGGAAGAAAACTTCAGTGAATTCTTAAGAGAAGAAGATTTAGATAACGATGAAAACGGTTTAATTGAAGAAAAAATTGAAGAAGAACTAGAAAAAGAATTGGAAGAGGTTAAAACTTCCGAATCTGAAGAAGATGTCGATCCATTTGATAATTTAGATAGTGTCGATTCTAAAACCTCTGAACTATTAATTGAAAACGGTATTGATTCTTTAGCAGACCTTGAAGGAGTTACCATTAGAGATCTCACGAAGATAAAAGGTATTAGACGTAGACTTGCAAAAAAAATTAAAAAAGAATTAAGAGAATTAGATGAAAAAGAACGAATCGAAAAAGAGGATTCCCTTGAGGATTTAGAAGATATTGAAGAGTCTGAAGAGAAAATTACAGATGAATGGGAATCTGTTGATGAAGAACTCGTCTATAATAAATCAAAGGGTTTTAAGTATAATGATTATTTCCTTTTTGAAAAAGAAATATCTGTGAAAGGTGGCGGTACGAGAGCTATTCGTTTTTTTAGTAAAGAAGAGCCTGAGGAGGGTGTAGCAATTGAGTTACCTGAGGGTTATGAAGTTAAAATAAATAAACGAACTGGTGTTCCTTATCTGAAAAAGAAAAAATAAAATCTTAAAAATTTTTTTTGTATAGTTTTATAAAGGCTTTTGTTTATTGTGAATTAGGTTTATTATTTATGAGTTGGAATGGTCCTTTAAATAAGGTTGATAAGTATCGTTATGAGATTCCTTCTAGTTATAAGGGTAAGAATGGTAATTTGAATATGCGTACGTCTGCGCTTATTTATGCATCTGAAGATATGATTTCATCTATTAGAGCTGATGATGCGCCTGAGCAGACTGCTAATACTTCTACTCTACCAGGTATTGTAGGCAGAGCTTTGGCTATGCCTGATATTCATTGGGGTTATGGTTTTCCTATTGGTGGTGTTGTAGCAGTGGATGCAGATGAAGGTGTTATTTCTCCTGGTGGAATTGGTTTTGATATCAACTGTGGTGTTCGATTGGTTAGAACGGATTTATCTGTTGATGATTTTCAAGCGGATACGGTTAAGAATCTGGTTGATGAGATGTTTAAAAATGTTCCATCTGGTCTGGGTTCTAAATCAAGGACAAGGTTTAACAAAAATGATTTTCAGGATATTTTAAAGAGAGGTGCTAAAGCAGCTGTAAATAAAGGGTATGGTTGGGATAAAGATCCAGATTTTTTAGAGGAAAATGGTTGTCTTGATTTTGCTGATATATCTAAGGTATCGGATAGAGCTATTAAGAGAGGTGTTTCTCAGGTTGGGTCGCTGGGTGCTGGTAATCATTTTTTGGAGATTCAGAAAGTTGATGAGATTTTTGATAGAGATGTTGCAAAAGTTTATGGTATTCGTGATAAAGGTCAGGTTATGATAATGATTCATACCGGTAGCCGTGGTTTCGGTCATCAGGTTTGCAGCGATCATCTTAAAACGTTGGAGCGTGCTGTAAAAAAATATAATATTTCTATTCCTGACCGTCAGCTTGCTTGTGCCCCATTGGGTTCTAAGGAGGCTAGTGCTTATTTAGGTGCTATGGGTTGTGCTGCGAATTTTGCGTGGGCTAACCGGCAGCTTATTGTTCATTGGGTTCGTGAGTCTTTTGAGAATGTGTTAAATGATAAGGCTGAGAATCTTGGTATGGATATAGTGTATGATGTTTGTCATAATATCGCTAAATTTGAGAAACATAATGTAAATGGTGAGAGTAGACGTGTTTGTGTTCATCGTAAGGGTGCTACTCGTGCGTTTGGACCAGGTTCTAAGCAGATACCTATGAGATATCGTGATGTAGGTCAACCGGTTATTATACCAGGGGATATGGGTACTGAGAGTTATCTTTTGCATGGTACAAAAAACGCTGAGGAGACTTTTGGTTCCACCTGTCATGGGGCGGGACGTATTATGTCCAGAAGACAAGCTACTAAAAACTGGCGTGGTGAAAATATTGTTAAAGAACTAAAAAATAAAGGAATTTATGTTCATCCGGCAAGTTTCAAGGTTGCAGCTGAGGAGGCATCCGGTGCATATAAAAATATAAGGAAAGTTATAGACGTGGTTGACGGTGCAGGTATATCTAGAAAAGTTGTAAAACTCAAACCTCTTGGTGTTGTAAAAGGTTAAAAAAACCATGATTTTTTTACCAATTAATTTTAAATGCTAGAAAATGTATTTACTATTATTAGAAAGTGGATGGTGATGTTGCTTTGGATAAATTTGTAGAGATAATAGATTTTGAAGAAATTGATCTCAGTGATGCAACTGTTATAGCTGGTTTTCCCTCGATTGGTCTTGTTAGTACTATTGCAGCTAATTATTTAATTGATGCTTTGAACTTAACACAAATAGGTTGTGTTCGTTCTTCTCAATTTCCAGCACTGTCAGTGGTTCATACTGGCGAACCACTATCACCTGTGAGAATTTATGCCGGTGATCAGCCGGGGGCAGGTAAAATTGTGATTTTTGTATCAGAGTTTAAACCTAAACCACATCTTATAAATGCTATATCTGATGCGATTATGCAATGGGCAAATGAGAAGAAATGTAAATATCTAATTTCTCCTGAAGGTATGGTCGTTGAAGGTAAAGGAGGCAGCGGGGATCAAGTTGATGCTTATGCTATTGGTTCCACTGAGGAAGCTCGTACAATGCTTGTTTCAAAGAAGATACCTCAGTTTAAAAATGGCATTATAGCTGGTGTTTCTGGTGTTTTGTTAAATCTTGGTAAACAATGTGGTTTTGAGGTTATATCAATTCTCGCAGAGGCTCATCCAAACTATCCAGATGCAAAAGCTGCAGCTGCTGCAATTAACGTTATGGGTGCGATTATGGGTATTGAAATAAATGTTACTCCTTTATATGAAGAATCGGAACGTATTGAAAAGAAACTTCAGAAGTTCCATAAACAAGCTAAACCTATGGTTCAAGCGGGTAAGGCACCGCAGCCTAGTATGTATGGATAAACTTTTTATCCAGATTTTTTCTTTTTTTTCTTCTTAAGTAATCTTTTAATAATTAGTTGATTGTTACATTTTTTTATTATGAGAAGTAATATTCCTAAAAGTCATCCTCGCTATGAATCTCTTATTACTAGAGAAAAAATATCTCAAGGTTTAAAAGATGGTTTAGTCCATAAAACAGGGCTGATTGCACATGGCCGAGGTGAAGCTTTTGATTATTTAATAGGTGAAAAAACCCAAATTTTTGCTGAACATGCTGAAAAGGTTGCTGCTGCATTGTTGATTCTTGCAAAGAAACCACTGATATCTGTAAATGGAAATGTGGTTGCACTCACAGCTTTTGAATGTGTGGAATTATCAGATATGATACCTGCAAATATTGAGGTTAATCTTTTTCATCGTACAAAAAAACGTGTTCTAAAATTAACTAGTATTTTAAAGGATGCTGGTGCAGATCAAGTCTTAGGTATGAACGCCAATGCTCGTATACCTGGTCTTGAACATGACCGCGGGCTGTGTGAGCGAGATGGGATTTATTCATCTGATGTAGTCCTTGTTCCATTAGAAGATGGTGATCGTTGCCAAGCGCTTAAAGACATGGGAAAAACTGTTATAACTATTGATTTAAATCCTTTGTCTAGAACTGCAAAGACAGCTGATGTTACAATTGTTGATAATGTAATTCGCGCAATTCCAAATATTAGAAATTGGGTGAAGGAACTCAAAAAGAAAGATAAAGAGATTTTGCAAAATATGGTAAAAGAATGGGATAACAATAAGATGTTAAAGGAAGTTGGATCTTTTTTGTCAAAAAGACTAAATTCAATGTATTGATATGGGTTGTTTATTATGAATTCTCTTAGAAGTTTTTATTCAAAAGATGTATCTGAAAAAGAATATGGTAAAAAAATTAGTGTTGCAGGTTGGATTGAAGACATACGTAACCTTGGCTCAATAGCATTTATAATAGTAAGAGATAAAAAGGGTACACTTCAAGTTACTGCTCTAAAAAAAGAAAATCCTGAGATTTTTGAAAAAATTGTTAATATCAATCGAGAATCAGTTGTATCCTTTACAGGTCTGGTTCAAAAAAGTGAGAAGGCACGAAATGGCTATGAAATATTACCTGATAAAATAGAGGTTTTATCAAACGCAGAAACACCCCTTCCACTAGGCGTGGTTGATAAAATCAAATCAGAACTTGAAACTCGTCTTGATAATCGTTTTATTGATCTTCGTAAACCTGAGATTCAAGCTATTTTTAAAATTAGAAGTGAGGTTATTTTTGCAGTTCATAAGTATCTGAGGGGTAATGATTTCTTTGAGGTCCATACACCTAATCTTAATGCTAGTAGCTCAGAAGGTGGCACCGAAGTGTTTAAACTTGATTATTTTGAAAAAAAAGCTTTTCTTGCACAGTCTCCTCAGCTTTATAAACAGATGATGATGGCTACAGGTTTTGATCGTGTATATGAGATTGCCTGGTATTTTAGAGCTGAAGAGCATAACACCCGCCGTCACCTAAATGAAAGTACCGCGGTTGATGTGGAAATGGCTTTTATTGATAGTGAAGAAGATGTTATGGGTGTACTTGAAGGACTTGTGCACAGTATGTGGAAAAAAGCATCAGAATGCACGGAGGAGTTAAGTCTTTTAGATAAAGAAATCAAGATTCCTAAAATTCCTTTTAAACGTCTTGTCTATGATGAAGTTGTAGACATGCTTTCTAAAAATGGTAGTGAAATAAAATGGGGTGATGATCTTAGTACTGAAGATGAGAAACTCTTAGGTGATTTGATGAAAAAACAAGGTCATGATTTTTATTTTATCACCAAGTATCCTATTGAGGCTAAACCATTTTATACAATGCCTTTAAAGGACAAGTATTCTCATGGTTTTGATTTAGAATGTAAAGGTGTTGAGCTTGCATCAGGCAGTCAACGTATACATGATTATAATCTTTTGAAGAAAAGGATAAAAGAATGTGGTTTAAAACTTGATGGTTTTGAATCATATTTGGATGCGTTTCGTTTTGGTATGCCACCACATGGTGGTTTTGGTTTTGGTATAGAACGCTTTTTGATGGAACTTTTAGATATCAAAAATATAAGGGAGTGTATACTTTTTCCACGTGATAGAACAAGGCTCAAACCATAAAAACCATTGAATTATCATTAATTGCTTTCTTGCTT
>CAZOBL010000013.1:0-1156 GCA_964578185.1 uncultured Thermoplasmatales archaeon | reverse complement strand
AGAGTAAAAAGGAAAAAAAAGAGCTGAATACGGAAAAAACCTAATTAAAAATCTTTATATTTTGTTCTGTGATACATATTATGTGTAATTAATTGTGGGGGAAACATAAGACATGAGAAAAAAGATATTATTGGTTTTTTTTGTAACATTTTTGTTTTTGTTGATGCCTTTGAATGCATCAGCTACACATTTACCAATTGTTAAAAATGATAAAGAAGAAGTTGAAAAATTAAAAAATGAAATTGAAGATCAAGAGCTAAAAAAACAAATAGATGAAGTATTTGACAGATTAATATACAACAATAAACTTGATACAGAAGAACTAGAAAAAATACTTAATGAAAGCTATGACCCAGATAGTAACCCTGATTTTATTCAGACTGATGCTTGGAGTTGGATTATTCAAAGATTAGGATGGGTCTATGAGTCTATTGATTATTTTATTAATGTATTTAACACTGGTAAAAACCTCTATAATCAATTTTCGTATAAAACACAGCTTTTTTTGACTTTTTTTAATAATCTAAAGGATATAAAGAATACGTGGGAAGATTTCAAAGTTAATCCTGCACAAAACTTTGTAGCACTTGTGCAATCACTTGCAAATATAATAGGGACAACTATTACAATTATTCAGGATCTCACAGATGATGAAACAGAAGTAATTAATGCTTTAAACGAGTTTAGTAGTGAAGTTGGAAACTTTTCAGCATTTATTGATTCTAAACCTTGGGAAAATCCAATACTTGTGTATGGTTCAGTTGATAACAACCAAGGAGGTGTTAATGTTTCATGTAAAGGCGACTCGAGTCAAACTGAGGATTTTTATGAAATTTATTTTCCAACTGCTGATGAGGATTTGTCTTATTTGGCACATAAAGTTCTGATAACCGCTGAAGATCAAAATGATAAAATTAGTTATGAAAGATATGCTTTTTCTAATGGAGAAATTGAGTTAAACATTAATTTTGATGAAGATGAAAGTGTTGAAAAAACACTTAAATTTGGTTTTAAAGGAAAATATTTTAACCTTTTTGAAAGGTTTTTATGTGTTTTCTCAAGGTTGCTAATATTTTTACATTATTAGTAAAAATTAGTTAGTGCAGGGGACGAGATTCGAACTCGCGGACCTCTACAGGACAAGGCCCTCAACCTT
>CAZOBL010000012.1:17572-27185 GCA_964578185.1 uncultured Thermoplasmatales archaeon | reverse complement strand
GGTAATGTTTTTAAATGTTTCCTGTATTTGGTAGCTTCTACTGTTAGATTATTTGATTTGGTGAATATATTTCATGAAAAGATATACAAGGTTTGAAAAAGCAAGAATAATAGGTGCCCGAGCTCTACAGATATCAATGGGTGCACCAACGTTAATTAAAATACCTGAAAATATAAACTCACCATTAGACATTGCTTTAATTGAGTTTAAAGATGATGCAATACCAATAACAGTTAAAAGAGCGCAATAAAATAAGATATAGAGGATGCTTCTTATGGCAGATGAAGAAAAAACAAGTGAAAAAAAAGCCGAAAAAACAGATGAAGAAAAATCAGAAAAGGAAGGAATGCTAACCTCAGAAGAAACCTATATGACTAGTGGAGCTCATATTGGAACACGTCAGAAGACATCTGATGTTAAACAATTTATCTACAAAGTTAGAAATGACGGGCTTTATATAATTGACATTGAAAAAACAGATGAAAGAATAAAAAAAGCCGCTAAATTTATATCAAAATTTAAACCAGAAGAAATTCTTTCCGTCTCAGTTAGACAATATGGTAAAAAACCTATTCGAATGTTAGGAGAAAATACAGGTATACAGGTCCTTGATGGAAGATTCAGACCGGGTACACTTACTAATCCTACATCTAAAAATTTTCTAGAACCAGAGCTTTTAATAGTTACAGATCCTCTTGCAGATTCTCAGGCTTTAACAGAGGCAAAAAACACGGGTATACCAGTTGTTGGTCTTTGTGATACAAATAACGATTTAAAATATCTAGATATAGCAATACCTACCAACAATAAAGGCAGACGTGCTCTTGCATTGATTTATTGGCTTCTAACAAGAGAAATACTCAAAGTAAAAGGCGATATCAAAAAATATGATGATTTTAAGCCTACCGTGGAAGATTTTGAAGCTGAAATCTAAAAAAAAAATTTAGAAATATTTTTTTTATTGCTTTTATTTACATAATTAAAAAAATACTTATTAACTTATCTGAGGAGAAAAATTTTGCTAGAAAAAATAGATGACAATATAATCCTAGTAGGAACCGCACATATATCCAAAGATAGCGTGGAAGAAGTAAAAAAAGCAATAGAAGAATATCAACCAGATATTGTAGCAGTTGAACTATGCAATAGAAGATTTGAAGCGCTTACAAAGAAAAAAGAATGGGAAGAAACACCAATCAACAAGCTTTTAAAATCAAACAATGCATATTTGATGCTAGCTCAGACTTTTTTATCCTCAATCCAGAGGAAACTTGGAAAAGAATACGGTGTTGAACCTGGCTCTGAGATGATAGCGGCTATAAATGAAGCGGAAAAACACGAAAAAGAAATAGCTCTTGTAGATAGAGATATTACAATAACACTTAAGCGGGCCTGGCGAAAAATGGGCCTGCGCGAAAAAACAAGGCTGAGCTGGGAGTTTTTAAAAGCAATAATAGGTTTTGATGAAGAAGAACTAGAAGAGTTAGATCTTCAGGAACTAATGAAAGAAGATGTAATTACAGCAATGATGAAAGAATTTGGTGAAATTGCGCCAAGTGTAAGTCAAGTATTGATATATGAAAGAGATGCATATATAGCCAAAAAAATAAAAGATGAGGCAAAAAAGGGAAAAGTACTCGCTGTTATAGGAGCAGGACATCTTAAAGGCATTAAAAAACGTCTAAAAGAAGAAGATACAGAAAGTATTGATACAAAAAGTTTAGAGGAAATACCGAAAAAACGATTCAATTTTTTAAAATATATTGGCTATGTAGTACCAGCAATATTTGCAGCAGTAATATTATATATTGCAATTTATGGTAGCTGGGAACAGGCGGCTAACGCCTTTTTATGGTGGTTTGTAATAAACGGTGCTCTATCTGCTGCTGGTGCAGCAATTGCAAGAGCGCACCCGGCATCTATTTTTACAGCTTTTGTAGCAGCACCTTTAACATCATTAAATCCCGCGGTTGCAGCTGGATGGGTAGCTGGATACGTTGAGTTTAAATTTAGAAAACCTCTTGTAAAAGACTTCAAAGAACTAAGTAAAATTGAAAGTTTCAGTGATTTCTTTAAAAATAGAGTAATTCATCTTCTAATGGTTGTGGCACTTGCAAATGTTGGAAGTATGATAGGAACATTCATAGCACTACCTTACATTCTAAGCTTAGGTTTGGGTACTTAAAAAAATTCAGGGTAAAGTAAAGTATGACTGAAGAAAAAAAAGTCTACAAATCATTTAAGGATATTCCACCACGGGAATATATGTATTTTCCAAAAGGTACAATTGAACCCAGCAAACCCGGTGAATTCAGTAAACTTGAACTACAACATATAGTTATATCAATGCTTGTTTTATCAATAGCCTTTACTTTTGCATTATCGGGTAACAATCTTATTGAGGCAATGTATTCAGGTTATAGATTAGATATTATACCTGAATTTTTTGCAATGTCCATAATAGGTGTTCTTACTGCTTTTTTTGTCCATGAGATGTCACATAAATTAATAGCACAGAAACGTGGACTCTGGGCAGAATATAGAATGTTTCCCAAAGGTCTCTCATTAGCGGCAATACTTGGATTTTTAACACCCATTGTTTTTGCTGCTCCTGGTGCGGTAATGTTTAGAGGAGGAGCACAGACCCATGAAACAGGTAAAATAGCTATAGCAGGGCCTGGAGCCAATATAGCAATAGCTGCAGTAACACTCCCACTTTACCATTTATTCATAGAAGAACCTACAATAGGTAGAATATTTGGATTTATATGTTTTATAAATGCGCTATTGGGTACATTTAATATATTACCTATAGAGCCTTTAGATGGAACAAAAATCATAAAATGGAACGCTACAGCTTGGATTATTTTATTAATTATTGCAATATTGATTCTTTTAACAATAACAAGAGAATTTGTACTAGTAATATAAAAATGAAGAAAAAACATTTATTTTTTAAATTTCATTTTTCTTTTCTGTTTTTCTTGTTCATTTAGAGCTCTTTGTAAAGCTTCTTGTTTTTTTCTGAGTTTTTCCTGTTTTCTTTGTTTTTTTGCAAGCTCCTCATCAGACTCCTCAACAGGGGGTAATTGCTCTAAAGTTTCACTTTCCTTTTCAACTTCCTGCTGTTGAGCTATATCTTGATCATCTACAGTATCTATACCTTGAGTTTCATCTTCTTGAAATTCTACTGGTTCTTCTTCAACCTGCTCAATTATTTGTGTTTCTTTTTCAACAGGTTTTTCTTTATCAATTAAATCTTCATCAACTGATTCTTTTTTATATTCCTCAGCTATCTCTTCTTCGATATATTCCTCTTGGGGTTCTTCTAAACATTCCTCTTCTACAACTTCTTCACTTTCTATTTCTTCTTTTTCAGTTTTTTCTTTTTTGAATCTATCGAAGAATTTTGAAAAGTTAGAAAACCATTCTTTCAAATCTTTAATATTCTTACCTTTTCCCCTGTAACGTTTAAAGATATAAAAGCCAACTAGAAAGATAATAAAGATGGTAACTATAATCAAAGAAAGATTTATTGTTGGCCCACCAGTAGCATAGACACCTGATGTTTTCAAAACAATTGTGTTTGAAAAAACGTTATCTTCATCTTGCACAGAATATGCTTCAACAGATATGGATGTTATTTCATCTAAAGAGTAAAACTTTTTAGGTGCAGCAACTCCGACAAACGCTTGAGCTTCTTCACCGGGTTCAAGTGTAATAGACGGAGGTGGTGTAACCATTATATCCTTATTACTAGATTTAACTTCAAAATTATATGTATCAATATGACTCCCCAGATTTTTTATGTTAATAGGTATAGACTTTACCTCATAGGGTTCTATATTAACTTCTCCAGGAGGTTCTAACACGGCTAGATGGTATTTATTAACCTTGATCAATATCTCAACTGTGCTGTCAACCGATTTTTCATATAATGGATATTCTCTATTTATCCACCATAGAGTTCCAGCTCCACCAACAAAAGGTATTGGGATTTTATAGTAATAATACAAAAAAGCACTTGTAAAGAATGGTGGAGCACCTAATTCTTCCTGTTTCTTTAGATATTCTTCTCTGTTGTCCATAACATAATCTGGAACACCTCTAAGAATACCAAACTTATCTAAAGCCTCTTCTCTTATAATATTTACCTTTAGAACAATATCTTGGGTAAAAACCGATGGATCTACATCATTGGACTTAAGCATTATAGAAACATTGGTTTTTAGAGGTAAATCTGCACCAGGCCAATTTAAATTATCCCTATTTGGAAACATTTCTAGTGTTTTTGGCTCAAATTGTATATTCCACAAATCCAAAGAAGAATTATCCTCTTTTACAACCTCAAATGAAAAAGCTACTTTTTTATTCATCCATCCCCAAGCATAAGTGTTAGCTAAGGTTATTAATTTTTGATATTCACCTGTATCAGGATTTTTAGCTGCTATTTCAAAATATTTTTGTTCATTATAATCTACAATCACGGAATTTGGAAACGGCTGAAATGCTACAGGAGGTCTAAATTGATTATAAAAATATTTTCCCACTCCTTGGATACTACCTAGTTGAAAACGAAGTCTTAGTAACTCTTTTATCATTTGTTCTGTAAAAGAACTTTGTTCAGTATCATCTTCTTCTGGTTGATCAGATAAATAATTAAGACTTTCATTGTAACTATTTTGCTGCGTTGATGCAACGCTTTGTGAAAAGAAACCTAATAAAAGTAAAAACACTAATACAAACATTATAATTTTCTTCATCTTCTATCCCACCTCTCTTTCCTATTTTTTTTCCATAGTGGATAGAAAACTATACAAAATGCACCAAGTATTACAATAAATTCAAATCCAGGTGTAGAAACACCCTTGCTTTGAACAATAAAATAAAGATAATGTGGCTCACCAGCTATACTTGAATTTTTATAAAAAACCGGGGTCATTTTAACTTTTATTATAGCTCTATCTTCGTGATAACCTGAATCAATAGGTGGCTTAACATTTAATGATACAATCTCTTTAGCATCGCCATTAAAAAGGCTAGAACCTAACGTCAAATTTTCTTTTATACTTGCCTGCCATCCTTTTGGAACATCAACTACCTCAATATTTACTTTGGATTCTGCATTACCCCAATTTTCTATCTCTATTGGAAAAACTGCAGTCTGCTGAGGATTAATATTTTTTACATTTTTTTCAGGATAAGAGAAACTTAACTGAGACAAATAATCCACTTTAAAAGGAATGTCTATAAAGAAACTCTTAGCTTTTACCAGCGTTGCTTTGTTTCCCATACGTCTTACACTAGCATTTAATACTACATTTTTTAATGAAAAAGCAGGAAAATCTTTGTCGATTGTAATAGACAAAGTAGTATTCGCAGATTGATATTCCTCAGAAATACCAGGGTATCTTACTAAAGGAGGAGTGACTGAGGCATAGCATCCTTTAGATATATTTTCTATAGAAAGATCAATTATTAGATAGATATCACCAGCAAGATTATTTTTCACAATATCGGCAACTGGACCTATGATTCTTGCGTTGATTTTTAAAGGGATTTCAATGGGATCCTCATAAGGTTTAATCGGTTGATCTAGAATTGACTCATTATATTTTAATTCAATAAACGGTTCGCACTCATAAATTTGATCTAGTGGCCCCGATCGACCTGTTGAACAGAACATTGCCAACGATGAAAATAGTAGCAACAGGAATATTGTTATTATTTTGAATTTATTAAATTCTTTAACCATCTTAATCTCGCCATTGAATAACAATTTATAATGATTATTTATTTTAATACATATATAAGTATTATGGTATATTTATATTCCTAATTATAATTTACTACTAATTTTCATAAAAATAGCTATATAAAAATATTACTAAAAAACTATATTATAAAAAATATGGAAGAATAATTATTTCTTATTATTTCTTCCTAAACTTATAGAAGTATATACCTATACCAGCAAATAAAGCAACTAATACTGTTACTATTAGAGGTACTTCAAATCCAGCGCCAGGTGACATACCAACACTTTGTACGTTAAAGGTTATTATTTCTGTATCACCTGTCAAAGCACTTTCGTTACTTCCTAGATATATTGGTGTAAATTTAACTTTGAAATTTGTTCTATCGTTGTGGAAACCGAAACCATATGGTGGTTTTACCGTTACATGTATTGTTGCTTCTGTGTTTTGTTCTCCGACCAGGTCGTCACTTTTAAGTGTTATACTTGAAGGGACGCTGACAGTCCATTCTTCACCGGGGAAATTAATGGGTTCGATTTTTACATGCGTTACTCCATTACCTAAGTTTTTGAGTTTTACTGGAAAATCTACTGTATCTAATGGACCAGTTTCTTTGAAATTGCCTTCGGGTAGCTCATATTTTATTACAGGCCAGTAACCTACTTCAAATGGTACTTCAAAAACTTCAGTTTTTTCCTCTATGTTAAATAGAATACCAGATAATTCGCTTAAAGTAGCAACTATTCTAACTTTTCCAAGAGTAAATGCTGGTGCTTTTTCAGTTACTGTTAACTGTAAACTTGACGACCATTCTGTACCTGGTTCATTTATTTTAAGTTTAGCAGGTTGATTCGTTATACTTGCATCAACCCAATCATGATTATTTTCAACTTGTAACGATATTGTAACTGCTGAATTTTTAAGTAAACTTGAACTTGCAGACTGTACAAAAGTTGCCCCAACACCTGTTAGAGTAAAAGTTGTTTTAAGATCGATTTCTAATACACCACTTTTAGGGATAACATTTTCCTCTGCCCTATCGTGTCTCACGTTAATAATTGGTTTAACATTTATGAAACCAGCAGAGGCATTAGAAGTGAATGCAGCAAATATACTAACTATGAATATTCCTATTATTATGCCTGTTTTTATACGTTTTAGGCTTTTAGTCATTTTTTTATCACCAATTTTTATATTTTCATATTATTATTTAGTTTTCCCTGTATATAAATATTATTGTACAGTTCTTACTAAAAAAGTAAAATTACTGCACAAATTAATATTATACTATAATATATATAACTTTCATTATATAAAAGTATTTTCTCTTCAAAACTATCAAAAATAGAAAAAAATTAAAAGAAAGTAATTAAAAGATATTTTATTCTATCATATCTATATCTTTTTCTACTTCTGTTTCCTCTTCTTCCTCTTCTTTTCGAGTTGTGACTCTATTAGGAAAATGAGAGAGTATCACTATATCCCCAACAGAATTCACCCAACGATATGGAACTGCTACATCTACTGTTCCTTCGACGATAGTCGGGTTTGTATTTGTTACAAGTAAACTACTCACCTTTTTATCATCCATATCTACAAAAACATTTCTAACATGACCAACATATGTTCCCTCTCGAGTGTATACTGGAAGTTTCAAAAAAGAAGTTACTTCACTTTCATTAATGTTAGATTTAACGTCCTTTTCCATCATATAACCAAAATACAATTACCCATATTAAAATATATTGATTTTTTAGTTTTTATTGGCTAAAAATATAAAAAAAGATTTTGATTTTATTGTTGGAAGTAATAGAAATTTATATTGCTCCAATCATCAAAATCATTTTTACCATTTGACCCATCACTATAGTCTACTAAGTTGCACCAGAAATTCCCATACATATAACCATAATTCATTATACTTTCATATGGTCTAAATGGTAACCATACTGGATGCAGAGGGTTACCACCATTTCTTGTGTGGCCCCCTAACCAAGTCAGACCAAGTGAATGGCCGAGTTCGTGCATATAACAACTTGCATATACTACATCTCTATTTCCAGAAATAAAATTTTTTGAAAATTCTTCCATGAATTTACTTGAAACCTGAAAAGCTCCTATCTGAAAATTATAACCAGGCCAAGTTGCGTTATACACCATTACACCATAATGAAAGATACCTTTTCTCCATGTATCGTTATTTCCATGTAAAAAATATTTTTTATATATTTCTCTGCATTCCTCGCGGGTTGTATTATCACCGGTGTTATCAAATGGTATCATTTCACTGCCACCCATTTGACCGTCGTCAAGATGAAAAACAATGTTTTGTCTGTCGAATGCATCTCTCATTAATTCTTTTGAACCATTAGGCAAGATACTAGGAGGTATTGTACCATCGCTGCTACCATTCATCTGGTCAAGTTCAACAAATATATCTTTTCTAAAAGGATCTGATCCCCAGGCAGATGTTAGATATTCTTCAACATTATTTAGAGCATCTCCATCTGGATCTAAAGAACTATGGTTTTCATATTCTAAAGGGTTATAAACCCATTCATGTTCGATTTTTACATCTGAATTATTTTCTGTATGATTATATACAAGCCGATATCCCCATTTAAATTCCCATTCAATTGCTACACCATCATAGTCAAAATCTTCACCTGTATTATCTATATGAGGATCTGTTTCAAAAACATTAACCTCTGCCCAATATGGAATATTATCACCATCGTAATCAGTTTGAGTTATGTCAAACCAAAGTTCACAGTCCTTATCACGTTCGTATATTGAGTTGTCATCTGTACCACAAGCACGACCATATCCACTATAATCCGGCGACCAATCATATGGTGTAGTTATATGATCATCCCCCATCCAGTGGCCAGTCTTTATATTGTATAATAGAGAGATATCTCTTCTACGAGGATTATCATTATCATTTTTTGCAATATCACATAAACTGTCAATAAAAAGATTTGAATCCCACAGCTGGATAGTTATATTTACCCATTCTTTATCATCAGGAACGTTACATTCTACAGACCAATTTGGCTTTAAATATCTTTGATTTTTTTCGAAAACAGGACTTTCAAATACTTGGTCATAATCTTCAAAGATAATTTTTACGTAAAAGTCAGGGTCAGTAAATAAATCGATTTTGTCAAGAGCTCTTATCTTTTCTATTGTAACTTTTACTTTTATGTCTGTTAACGGGTCATAATCTACAGTTTCAGATATATATTCATCTATTTTTTTTAAACTGTTATCTTCCATTATATTTGTTTCCCTAACTTCCTTTTTCAGTTTTAAAGCATTAGAGCTTGATGATATTAGTAGTGTAGCCACTAGCATCAAAAATATTATTTTTTTTATATTATTTTTGGACATTATTTTTTCACCTCTTAAAAACAAAGATACTTATGGTACTTTAGTATCTAAGCCCCCGATTTAATTCCTTGTTTTTTATATTATGTGGATTAATAGTTTTTTCTATTTTTTGAGGTTGCTATTAACTATCGTTAATTGTATTGGGTTTAAAAAGATTACTGAAAAATATAATTCGAAAGATTTATTTCAATTACTGATATGTAAATAAAGTCAAAAGAAAAGAGCTGATACAAACAAAATGGAAAAAGGAAAACAAATAATTAAAAAATTACAGGATTACAAAAAACAAGACTTCAGTTACTTAAAAGGCAATATTCTTGGTTCGATGTGTACACAACCACACTCAATCGCAAAAAAAGCATATTTTGAATTTTTTGAAACAAATCTCGGTGACCCCAAGATATTCCCAGGCACCCAAATCCGATCTGGGCGACATTAATCTTGTCATTCGGCCGTATCTTCCC
>CAZOBL010000012.1:0-17562 GCA_964578185.1 uncultured Thermoplasmatales archaeon | reverse complement strand
CTCGGTGATCCCAAGATCTTTAAAGGAACAAAAAAAATAGAATCAGAATATATCAAATTTATAAAAAAAATCTTAAACGCACCCGACAAATCAAATGCCATAATAGGAAGTGGAGGGACTGAAAGTAACATTAATGCAATGTGGATAGCAAAAAACTTATCCAAAAAAAAGGAGATACTGGTACCAGAGAATGCTCATTTTTCTTTTCAAAAAATTGCATCACTTATGGACGTAAAAGCTAGAATTGTAAAAACAAACAATAATTTCATTATGGATATTGAAGATTTAAAAAATAAAATATCCGAAAAAACCTTAGCAGTTGTTGCAATCGCGGGTTCAACCGAATTGGGGACTGTAGATCCAATACCTCAGATAAGTGAGTTATGCTATGATGAACATATATTCTTACATGTAGACGCGGCATTTGGAGGTTTCGTAATCCCTTTTTTAAAAGATTTAGGTTATAATCTGCCTGATTTTGATTTTAACTTGAAAGGTGTTAGCTCAATTTCTATTGATTCACATAAAATGGGTTATTCTGCAATCCCCCTTGGAGTTTTAGTTCTTAGAGAGCATAAATGGAATAAAGAAATAAGTGTAAAAACACCCTATATAAGTACCTTAGAACAATCAGGAATCCTCGGCACGAGAAGTGGAGCACCTGTAGCTGCAGCTTATGCCGTTTCAGAATACCTTAGATTAAAAGGTTATAGAGAGGTAGTAGAAAATTGTATGAAAGTTACAAATTATACTAAAGAAAAAATTGAGGGGATTGGTTTAAATCTACTCACAAAACCTATAATGAATGTAATTGGCATTAAATTGAAGAAACCTGATAAAATAGTTTCAGAGCTAACTAAAAAAAACTGGAAGGTAAATAATATGCGACGGCTTTCTTCCATACGTTTGGTTTTAATGCCACATGTTAAAAAAGAGATAATCGATAATTTTATACCTGATTTAGAAAAAGTGTGCAGGCAGGTTGGTGAAATATAACTTTGAATTCTTTAAAAAAATCTTTTATACAATCTTCAAAGATAATCAAAAAAAAGGGTTATGACTATCTTATTAACCCAATAACAGATGGCATCCCTTCAATAAAGCCTGAGCTGTTAAAAGATATAACCACAGAACTTATAAAACTTATAAAAAAAATTGATAATTTTGATAAAATTGTAACACTTGAAAGCATGGGTATACCCATTACATCTGCCCTGTCTCTTAAGTTAAATATCCCTTTTACAATTATTAGAAAGAGAAGTTATGGTTTACCTGCTGAGATAACTGTTAATCAAGTTACAGGCTATTCAAAATCAAAATTTTTTATAAATGGAGTCGAAAGAAATGAAGACATTATCATAGTAGATGATGTTTTAAGTACGGGTAACTCTCTAAGAGCTGTTTTGAAGGCTTTAAAACAAATGGATGTTAATATCAAAGGTGTTTTTGTCGTTGTTGACAAAGGAAATGCTGCTGAAGAAATAAAAAAAGAATTTGATGTTGATGTTGAGTCATTAATCAAAATTAGTATTCGTAATGGCCACATAATTGTGTAATAAATTCGACAAAAAGTATTATATCTAGGTTGTTATTTACTGGAGATTGGTATATATGGCCGGAAAGATTCCTCAGCATAGTCATTGTCAGATGTGTGGAAAAGCAGTTCCTGTTGATGAAACACTCTGCTCCGAAGAATGTAAAGAAAATTATCAGACTATGGTCAAAAAAAGAAAAAGACTTGTATATATTATGTATGCATTGATTTTTTTCATTCTAGCTTTGTTTTTAGTAAACTACATCTAAAAATTTCAAGGATTTCTTAATATTTCTTTTCATTTTTAAAAAAAGGAAGGTTTTAAATCGTTGTTTAGAGTTTGAGTTAGTTGTTTATGATTACTGTTCCATCTGGTTTGTTTGTATTTGGATTTATTATGATTCTGGGTTTTATAGGTAATTATATATTTAATAGGACTCAGATTCCAAGTATAGTATGGCTACTTTTATTTGGTTTAATTGTTGGTTTAGCATTTAATATACAAGGTGATATTAGCCAGACTAGTTTATCTACTATTTCAAATTTTTTTGCATCCATTGCTATTGTAATTATTCTTTTTGATGGTGGAATCAACACAGATATTTATCAGCTCTTTAGAGGAGCACCCCGGGGTTTACTATTAACTGTATCTGGTTTTTGCCTCAGCCTACTTGCAACAATGGGTATTGTTGTTGGTCTCGCATTTTTTAATTTTTTAGCAATTTCAATGGAGAATAGTGTCATTGTAGGATTATTACTTGGAGCTATAGTAGGTGGAACCAGTAGTCCAATTGTCATTCCTTTAGTATGTAGACTTAAAAATCTTCAAGAAAAAACTAAAATGATTTTAACAATTGAAAGTATTATAACAGATCCTCTTAGCATCGTTGTGTTTTTAGCAGCATCATATATGGTTTTGAGCGGAAATATTGATATCGCAATTGGTCTTAAAAACTTGGTTGGAACATTCTCTATAGGAGCTGTAGTTGGTGTTGTTTCTGGTTTGATTTGGCTTCCAGTAATGCATAAAATTAGAAAAGAACAATTTTCTTATGTGGCAACTTTAGCTTTTGTATTTCTGGTATTTTCCTTGACAGTTAATTTAGTCGGTGAGAACGAAGGTGGAACTGGTGCTGGTGCAATTTCTTGTTTGATGTTTGGTTTGATTTTGGGTAATGGGAAAAAGATTTTGAAAATGATTAATTACACTGGTAGACGTTATGAGATGGATGAAGAAAATAAGCAATATCATAGTCTCATTTCTTTTCTTATGAGAACATTTTTCTTTGTATATTTAGGCATAATGGTTAGGTTTCAAAAAATTGAGTATATTGTAATTGGGATACTGGTATTAATTTTACTGTTATTGATGAGATATCTAGCAGTGATAATCTCAACTGTTAAAGGTGGATTCGAAAAAGATGATAAGCAAACTATGGCTGTGACTATGCCACGTGGTCTTGCAGCTGCGATCCTTGCAATAAATTTTGGACCGCGACTTGCTGATGAGTTAATACCAAGTTTAAAAGGTTTTTTTACGGATGTTACATTTGTTGTAATACTTGGAACTGCTATTGTATGTACAATTGGTGTATCAATTATTTCACATTATGAAATGAAAAAACTAAAAAATCCGGATAGACAAAGAATTGAAAATCTGATAGATATCAAACAAAAGTAGGATCTTATAACTTGCGGATATACTTTATTTTTCTTCTGTTAATTCTTCTTGTAGTTCTATTACAAGTTCTGTCACAACATCTTCAAAAACTCGATTTCGGAATTCTTTTATGGTCCCATCATTCATATGAGCTCTCGCAATAAAATCCCTACCATCTTTTACAATCTCGATGTTACATACAGAATCCATTCACCAATTACCTGCCCAATTACAATTTTTTTATTATATAATTTCCCGTATTTATCGCTTGTATATAAATCTTATTTAGGGAAAATATTTATGAAAAAAAGATGTATTATAAAAAAAGCTGTAAAATACATAGGAGATAGGTTAAAAGTGTTAAAAAAAAGAAAACCTGCTGTTGCAGGACAATTTTATGATGCAGAACCTGATAGATTAAGAAGAACTATCAAAGAATGCTTTTTAGATGTTAGAGGCCCAGGTTCTTTACCAAAGATTAAGAAAAGTGGCAAGAAATTATTTGGTGTAGTTGTTCCTCATGCAGGTTTTATTTTTTCCGGTGCAATCGCTGCACATAGTTTTTTTGAATTAACTGAGAGCGGTTTTGCTGATACATTTATTATTCTTGGACCAAATCATACTGGTATGGGTTCTGGTGTTGCATTGATGAGTGAAGGTGAATGGAAGACTCCACTTGGTGATGTTGCAGTTAATCAGAAACTTGCAGATATGTTAAAGACGGGTATTATCGATAATGAAGAATCCTCTCATCAACAGGAGCACAGTATTGAAGTTCAGTTGCCTTTTTTGCAATTTTGCGCAGGTAAAAAAGATTTTGATTTTGTACCGATTAGTATGATGATGCAGGATATAGATACAATAATTGAGGTTGGTAATATCATAAAAAATGCAGTTGATAGAATAGACTGTAAAATAGCAATAGTTGCTAGTAGTGATTTTTCACATGTCGGTTTCAACTATATGAGTATGCCGCCCTCTGATATGAGAGTCGATAAATACGCAGAAAAACAAGATACACTCGCAATTAACAAAATACTTGATATGAATCCAAAAGGTCTAGTCGAAACAGTTGAAACTAATAATATTTCAATGTGTGGATATGGACCAGTTGGTGCTATGATTCAAGCGTCAAAAAAACTTGGGGCTAAAAGAGCAGAATTACTTAAATATGGGTCAAGCTATGAGGTGCATCCTGGTAGCTCATGTGTAGGATACGGGGCTATAGCAATATACTAAAAAAACTTTAGGACAGTAAGAGTATGGATTTGAAGCCAATTAAAGATATAACTATATCTAGAAATACCACTGTTAATCAGATGATAGAAAAATTTTATAATTCTGGTGGTTTCACAGCAAAAAAACTAGCCGCAGGTACAAATATAATAGAGAAAATGGTGAAAGAAAAAAATTGTACAAATTTTTTGTCTTTCCCAGCATGTATATGTGCAACTGGTACGAGAGGAGTTATAAAAGAACTAATCAGAAAAAAGATTTTTGATGTAGTAATAACAACATGCGGAACTCTGGATCATGATCTTGCACGAGTATGGAAAGATTATTACCATGGAAGTTTTCTAATGGATGATGTTAAGCTTCACAAGGAGGGAGTTAATCGACTTGGAAACATATTCATTCCAAATGAATGCTATGGTAAAATACTAGAAGAACAAATGCAACCTGTTTTAAAAGAATTATATACAAAACAAAAAAAATGGTCAACAAAAGATCTAATATGGGAATTTGGAAAAAAATTAGAAAACACTGAAAAAAAGGAAGAATCAATAATATACTGGGCTTGGAAAAATAAAATACCAATATATGTACCAGGTATAACAGATGGAGCATTTGGTTCACAACTATGGATGTATTACCAAAACCATAGGGATTTTACAATTGACCTGCTAAAAGACGAGCAGGAACTTTCAGATATTGTATTTGAATCCAAAAAAACAGGTGCATTAATGATTGGTGGAGGTATATCTAAACATCATACAATATGGTGGAACCAATTTAAAGACGGTTTAGACTACGCAGTATACATAACAACAGCTGTTGAATATGATGGAAGCCTTAGTGGTGCACAAACCCGAGAGGCGATATCCTGGGGCAAAATAAAAGAACATGCAGACAATGTAACAATTGATGGTGATGCAACAGTATATCTGCCATTAATAGCTGCTTGTTTATTTGATAGAATATAAAAAAAATAGAGTTCTATTGCCAGAATAACACTTTCATAGCTGTTCTTAATTTTCTTGGCAATTCAGGTGGTTTTTTCCCATTTAACATGTCAATTGTGCCATTGTAATAGACTTTAACTGTTTCTGTAAAAAACCAACGTCCGTAATCAGCATCCGCACGGGCAGGACTCCCCACATATCCATCTTTTAAACCAATTTGTTTAAAAGTTTTACCAATTATCTTAGGTGATTGTAAATCCCGATAGATACTCTGAAGGTTCTTATGGCTATCTGCCACTAGATAAGGATATTGATATTTCATAAGACTAGTCTCTCTGAAACCTGCATGACGTTCTTTAGTTGTATCAAAACCAAGTTTTGGTTCATTCTTTTGGATCATTCCACTATGAAAATAAGGACCCCAAGGCTCAGTAACATACATACCAAGTTTAGATCTAATCTTTTTCATAGCACCATAAATCCCCTTTAAATGACCTACAGCCATATGATAAGTACAAATGGTCATATATTTGAAACCAAAATTTCCAAGTGATTCAGCCGTTTTATATACGATTTCTTTAATAACCCTACTACTAACAGAGATACTACCTGGGAAATCTGTTACATAAGGACAATTACCAATTGGTAATGAGGGCAACAATACATATATAAAATCTGGTTTCTCTCTTTGCAACATCTCTATTGCTTTTGTAGCTGTATCCCTAGATGTGAAAAGATCTGTTCCTACAGGTAGATGTGGACCATGCTCTTCAAGAGGGCTAATAGGAAGGAAAAAAACCGTTTTATCCCTAGGTAGTTCATCGATCTGAGTCCAATTTAAATCCTCCAATTTCAGAATCTTTGTTTTCAAATTTTTAATACCTGAATTTTTTATTGTTGAATTCTTCTTTTTACTCATATCTGAGTTGTCACCTCACATCCACCATCTTTAACAATAATTGTATGCTCCTTTTGAGTTACGATTCCATGATTTTTCTCAATTAGCTGCGGATATTGACTTATCATACCATGAAATCTAAGTTTTTTAATTACCATATCGTAATGATTTGGGAATATTTTAGATACCCACCTTTGAGCAAAAGGAAGCGTATTGAATTTCTGTTTTATTTTTCTAAATATAAATCTTGTTTTTTTATCACGTATCATTCTAAAACGGAAATTTTGTTTACAAATGTAAATATTACTACTATCACCAGATATTACATGACCTTTACCATTGGTCGCAAATGGTTCAATTGCCAAGGCATAATCTTTCTTTATTTTTCCAACACCAGTAGAGATATTGGGGATTGAAACACCTGAATGTAGGTTATAACATTGTAGACTATGGCCAGTCAAATTATCAATCGGCTTGAACCCGTAACCTTTTATCGTATCCTCAATTTTTTTCCCAACCTCTGAGAGATGTACACCTGGTTTAATAAAATCTATTGCATTTTGTAGTGCTTCTTTTGATGCATTTATCATTTCACTGTTTTCGTCAGAACCTATCTCTACTGTCACAGCTGTATCTGCTATATACCCATCTACATGAGATCCAACATCAAGTTTTACCACATCACCACTGTGAAATACACGTTTATCATCAACAACAGGCGAATAATGAGCCGCAACATCATTTATAGAAATATTTACAGGAAATGAAAGACCACCACCAGCCTTTTTTATTTTAGACTCCACAGCTTCTGCAACATCTAAAAATTTAACACCAGATTTAATCAAATTCACTCCAAAATCACGGGCTTCAGCAGCAATTTTACCTGCACGCATATATTTTTCAAAAATCTCATGATCCATTAAACTAAATCACATCCATAATATCATCCAAAGAAATTGCTCCTTTACGTAACAACAATGGTTTATCCTCAGTTATATCAACGATTGTAGATGGCCTATATCTTAGAAAACCATCGTTAATACACGCTGAAATATCAGATTGTTTAAACTGCATAAGAACATCCTTTATAAGACCTGGTGTTTCTTGCCCATGGATATTTGCACTTGTAACCGTCAAAGGACCAAAACTTTCTATCAACTCTAGAGCTTTAGAATTGTCAGGTATTCTTACAGCCACCTTGGAACTACCGGAGGTTACAATATCCGACACACAATTTTTTTTCTCGACCACCAAGGTTAGAACACCAGGAAGAAAAAAATCGACAAGAGATTTTGCTCTTTTATCAAAATGACATATATCTTTCATTTGATTAATATCTGCAACGGCTACAGGTAGAGGAAGATCTAAAGGCCTATTTTTTACACTGAATACTTTTTTAATCGCTTTTTCATCAAAAATATTAGCGCCCAATGCATACAATGTGTCAGTAGGATAAACAACTAAATTCCCTTTTTTTAACTCATCAATAGCATCACTAAAAATCTTTTTCATAACAAAGACATAAATCCCTTTTTACAAATATATTTATTCTTCTCTCTTTATGAAATCACCTAAAGTTAAACCTTTACCAGATCCACTACTTTTTGGCAATCTCTCAGATCCTTTAATCTCTTCAACCAAACTAATATTAAGCTCTTTTTCCAATTTATTAATCATCTCATCTGAAGGTCGAAGATCCCCATTCTCAATCTTACCTATAGTAACAGTTCTCTCACCAATACGAAAACCTAAATCCTCACGGGAAAGACCCTTTTTCTTACGGGCTTCACGTATTACCTTATTCCAATCTGAAACTAATTCTTTATTTCCTTGCATCTCCTTATAAACATCACGATATCCTGGTTTTTTAATCCTTGCTAAAATAGGTCTTGGTGTTTTTACACCAGAAACCGCAGAACTGGTCTCAATTTTTTTACCATGTTGACGGAGACAATTTGGACACAACATCATCCTAACACCATCAACTGTAGCAGGCCTACATTCACATTCCCTTCCACAAAGTTCACATTGCATAAAATATCACAAACCCCGCAACACAATATGATATATCAGATTGATAGTATTAAACTTTTAATTTTTCTTAAGTTAAATCAACCCAGCTTTCTGCAAAGTCATTAAATCTTCGGTGCTAAGTTTTTCACCGCGTTTGAAACGCTCGAAGATTTCATTTGCTTCTTTATGAGTTGATTTAGCCTCTGCTTTTTTCTTCTTCTTATATGTTTTACTTTTCTCTGAAGAGATTTCACGTTCTAAATCATGAATCTTGTCGACACAATCAATAAAATTTTTGTGAACTGTATCAGCTTCTATTTTAGTTCTCACTATTTTCTCCTGAATCTCATCAACACTCTTGGAAGTATTATCCAACTGATGAACAAGAGAAATCATTGTTTCATGCTCAGTTTGAGCACGAGAAGCAAGTTTTTCTACAGTTTCATGTTGCTTTTCAGCTTTTTTCTTAATTACTTTTTCTTCTTCTAAAGCTTTTTTCAGTTTAGGATCTTTATTTAATTTATCTTCTTGTTTTTTGATTTTACTATGAATATCAGAGATTAACTCAATAACTTTTTTTTCACGTTGAGCAGACATAGGTTTTGTCATTTGCTCGGTTTCAAGATTATTAACTTGTTTTCGTAATTCATTTAAATCTGTACCTGAAACCGTTGAACGTTTTTTTTCTAATTCATAAATATCTTTCTTAACTTCACTATATTTTTTATTAAAACGATTACGTTTATCCTTAGCATGCTGTACGCGTTCATTTAATTCATCACGAGTTTTTTTATGCTCACCAATATTATTTCTTAATTCACGAACTTTTGAATTTAATTGATCACGCTCTTTTGCTAACTTTTTTGATTTCTCGTGAAGTTTATTTCTTTTATCTTTTAGTTCATTTGCTTTTTTCTGCAATTCATCTTTCTTTTTGATTAATTCATCTATCGACTCGCTCATATTGATACACCGAAAAACGGTAGCCTATTTTAAGGGGTAAAATAGAAAGTACTTTATTAATTATTTGGAATAGAAAAAAATATTTATATTATATTAATTTATCCCTCGTTTAGCCCTCTGACGAAACATAATTACACCATCAAGTATAACTGCAAGAATACCTGTTATAAAAATCATATCAAAAACATTTGCACCACCAATAACTGCATTAGTAACTTGATAGTTTTGATGACTTAAAAGCTCAGGCAAATGTAGAAAATCTGCACCAACAAGAACCCCTAATGACCCTGAGATATATGCTAGCGGTGCTGCTTTTTTGAAATCTTTCCAAAGTAAAAAAATAGAGGATATACTAGCAGAAATTGCGGGCAGTAGAAAATATGGATAATATGATACAATTCCTTTTGAGGGGACAGGTTGGGTAACTAAAAAAGTTATAACTGTAACAACAAGTATACCTAAAACTACTTTTTTAATATGAATTTTCTTTCGAATTATAAGATAGATACTCAAAATAATCGGTATTAATGCCCCTCCAAAGTTAATTCCAACTCTCCATGTGTTATATTCAAATAAATGTATATTTGAGAGATTTACACCGTAAATAAATAGATCAAAACCAGAAATTATTGAGACAAAAACAATAAGCAATGCTTCAAAAGATGAAAAACCCATATATCGAAAAGCCTTTGTAAGAAATAGATATGTAAGATATAGGATAAGTATAGGAATAAGGATAAAAAAAATATATTTACCAATTTGAAGTAAGGTTATCAATGTCAAGTGCATAATTATTAAGTTTTGATAAAGATATCATTTATAAACCTTTGTCATATTCCGAATGCAAGAAAACAGTGATTGAAGATGGATGAGTTTTTACGAAAAGAATGTGATTTGCGTTTTTTCCATGAAAATGGGTACTATAGAAAAAAATGTGAAAAATGCGGAGCATATTTTTGGACCTTAGATGAAAATGATAAATTATGTGGAGATCAACCCTGTGTTGAATTTTCCTTTATAGATAACCCTCTTGGAAAAAGACCAATGTCTTTATCAGAGGTACGTGAAAGTTTCCTTTCATTTTTTGAAAAAAATGGACACTCTCGATTAAAATATCCTGTTACAGGTGAGAGGTGCCCTGTTGTTGCCAGATGGAGAACGGATATATATCTAACAATTGCATCAATTGCTGATTTCCAGCCACATGTAACAAGCGGGGAGGTGCCACCCCCTGCTAATCCTTTAGTCATATCTCAACCTTGTATTAGACTTAATGACCTTGAAGAAGTTGGTGTGAGTGGAAGACATCTTACAACTTTTGAGATGATGGGCCATCATGCTTTTAACAAAGACAATGATGAAATATATTTTAAAGACAAAACTGTTGATCTTTGTAATAAATATTTTACCGAGTCAATTGGAATTAAAAAAGAGGATATAAAATATAAGGAACAACTTTGGTTTGGCGGAGGAAACGCTGGTCCTTGTCTTGAAGTTGTTGCTGGTGGCCTTGAGATTGCAACACTTGTTTTTATGAACATGGTAGAAGATAAAAACGGTGACTTTGAGATAAATGGTTTAAAATATAGTGAAAACCCATTAAACATTGTTGATACAGGCTATGGTCTTGAACGGATTGCATGGTGCACTCAAGGCTCTAAAACTGTTTATGATTCGGTTTTTCCAGATATGATTAACTGGTTAAAAAATAATATAGAAAAAGAAAAGAGATATGATTCTCAATCTTTGTATTCTCTTGCCGATCATTCGAAATGTTTATCTTTTATGCTGGGTGATGGAATTGTACCATCAAACGTTAAAGCAGGGTATTTAGCTCGTTTGATTATTAGAAGATCACTTCGTTTCATTGAAAAATTAAAACTTTCAAAAACACTTAGGGAAGTTGTATATTATCAACTAGATTTATTAAAAAAGGATTTTCCATCTCTAATCGAAAATAGAAAACAAATTGGCGAAATATTAGATCTTGAAACCAAAAAATATTTAGATACTATTTCCAAAGGGAAAAATCTCGTTAAAAGAATTCTTACTGAAAATAAAGAAATTGAAGTTGAAGATCTAATAAAATTGTATGACACTTATGGTATGCCCCCTGAGATAGTTAAAAAAATAGCTGGTAAAAAAGGTGTTAAAATTGAGATACCGGAAAATTTTGATTCAATGGTAGCAGAGCTTCATTCACATGAAGATAAAACACATGATAAAAAAGAAGAAAAAAGTGATTTACCTAAATCAGAAAAACTGTATTATGATGATCATTACAAAAAAGAATTTGATGCAAAAGTAATATGGTCAGATAAAAAAGATGAAAATGAAACTTGGGTGATTTTAGATAAAACTGCTTTTTATCCAGAGGGTGGAGGCCAACCAGGCGACTATGGAGCTTTTATTTACAATGGGAAAAAAATTAATGTTAAAAACACTATAAAACAAGATGAAGCTATTATTCACATTGTAGACATAGGACTTGAAAGGGGAGATACTGTAAAAGGACAAATTGACTGGGATAGACGTTATTCATTAATGAAACATCATACAGGAACCCATCTTGTTAATGGGGCATTAAGAAAGATTTTAGGTGAACATATCTGGCAGGCAGGCTCTCAGCTTGGTGTAAAAGAAGCTCGTTTTGATTATGCACATTATGAACCTATATCAAATGAACAGATGAAAAAAATTGAAAAACTTGCAAACGACTACATCAAAAAAGAAGTAAAGGTTACAAAAAAAGTAATGGATCGAAATTCTGCAGAAAAAGAATATGGTTTTCGTTTATATCAGGGAGGTGTACCACCTGGAAATTCAATTCGTGTCTTAGATATACCTGGTATAGACTTTGAGGCTTGTGGAGGAACCCACTTAAACAATACAGCCGAGATAGAAAAAATAAAGATTATTAAAACTGAGCGAGTTCAAGATGGAGTAAACAGAGTAAGTTTCGCTGCAGGTAGAATGGTTGATGAATTCCAAAATGAAAAAGATAAACTTTACCAGGATTTAATAGAGTCAATTAATAGTTATTACAAAATTAATAAACACGACAATAAAATCGAAGAGTTAGAAAAAGTCTGTGAAATTCTATCTGTTCAAGAATTTCAGATTAAAAAAACCTTGAGTAGATTTTTAAAAGAAGCAGATTTTGATGAAATAAAACAGGTTAATTCATTAAGTCAAGCATGCAGTGATTTATTTGAAAGATGGAAAGAATCACAAAAAAGTAAGAAAAAAGTTTCCTCAAATGAAATAGATCAGTTCATTGATGAAGCGGTGGATATACCAAAGGCAGATGTTAGAGTTGCCTTCGGTACGACTTCTTCAGATGCAATCAAAACTGCTGGTGAAATTATTAAACAAGGTAACTTTGTAGCTCATATTTATGATGGTAAAAAACTAGTTTCCATGGCTTCAGATAATGTAGATATAGACCTAAGAGATTTTGTGCCTGATATCAGCAGCATACTTGGTGGTGGAGGTGGTGGCCGTCAAAAGATGATTCAATGTGGTGGACCTAATAAAGAAAAAGTTGATGAAGCACTTAAAAAAGCTAAAGATTTAACAGTTGATTATTTTAAAAAATAATTTGTAAAAAATTTCAATGAAGCTGTATTTATAAAGGATAAATCAGATGAATTGCTGTAACAATAACAATTGTTGCTATGCACATTCCAATTACAAACCAGGGTGGGATACGCAATGATGTTTTTTCTTCAGCGTCGAAATAACGAATTAAACCAGCTGCGGAATGAAAACCTTCGCCTTTATTTTTTTTAGCCATTTTATATCATCACTCAATTTTTTTATATGGGATTATTGTAATGTTATATTTAGATTTTACTATGAATTTCTGTTTTTAAGCAATAAGTCTTTATATTTAATTTTTATACATATTTTCTAAAGGTGGATTTTAAAAATGAAGGAAGTTGAAGCCCTTATCAAAAAAGCATTAAAATACAAAGAAAGCGGTCTTTCAGAACATGATATTGGCCAGGAATTAAACGTTTCTAAAGAAACTGTTTCATGGCTTTTAAGCAAAGGTAAAAACAAAAAACCAAGTGGGGATATCAAAGTAGGATGGCGTTCAATTGGTGTTTATCCATCAAGAGTAGGTTTTATTTCCAATGCTTTATCTGATATTATAATTGAGGAATGCGAAGAAGTCGATACTATTTTGGGTATAGCTATAAATGGTATTCCTTTTGCAAATTTTGTTGCAGATGATCTTGGTTTAGAGCTTTCAGTTTTCAGACCTCATCATGAGAAAGCGGGTGCTTTTTCTTCAAATTATGCAAGTGTCAAAAATAAAAAAGTTGTTTTAGTTGATGATGTAGTAGGAACTGGCAATACTTTTAGAAGCGCAATTAAAGCGATTAAAAACGAAAAGGGTAAACCTGTGCTTTGTGTATCTGTTATTAATAAAACTGTTAAAGATAAAATCAGTGATGTTCCACTTCGTGCACTTATAAGAGCAAGGTTATTATAAAAAATGTGTAATAGCACAAAAAAGTAATAAGATAGCTCTTTATCTTTTTCTTTTATTCAGGAAGGAATATTTTATGCATTGGTCTGAAGTTTTGGCTGAAGAACTCCTTAAACAAAAAGGCAAAAAACATGTGCTAGCTACAGGCATAACTCCATCGGGGCCTATACATATTGGCAACATGCGTGAGATTCTTACAACGGATGCAGTATATAGAAGTCTAGTCGATATAGGTGGAGATGCTGAATTAATTTATGTTGCTGATGATTACGACCCGCTAAGAAAAGTATACCCTTATCTCCCAAAAAGTTATGAAAAATATGTAGGTATGCCAATATCTGATATACCTTGTCCATGTGGTGAACATAAAAGTTACGCAGATCATTATCTTTTTGCTTTTCTAAATTCACTAGATGAGATAGGTGTAAAACCTAAGGTTTATCGTGCTGCAGAGATGTACAAAAAAGGAGAATACAACGAAGCTATTGAGACAGCTCTTGAGAATTCTGACAAAATCCGTTCAATTATTGAAAAAATATCAAAAAGAGAACTACCTAAACACTGGCTTCCATTTAATATACGATGTGAGAAATGTAGTAGAATTGGTCGTGGTAAACCTGTTCTTTATGAATACCCATATATTGAATACAAATGCGAATGTGGATATGAAGGCCAAGTAGACATTCGTAAAACAGATATTGGAAAGTTGCCTTGGCGTGTTGATTGGCCTGCCCGTTGGAAAATGCTAAATGTAACATTTGAGCCTTTTGGTAAAGACCTTGGCACCGTGGGAGGCGCACGTCAAACTGGTGAGAAAATCGTTGAAGAAGTATATGATTACCCTGCCCCAAATTATACGGTTTATGAGTTTATATTACTAAAAGGAAAAGGTGCTATGCATAGTTCAAAAGGTACTGCTTTAAGTGCTGAAGAAATGCTTCATATGACCCCGCCTGAAGTTTTACGTTTTCTTTTAATGAATAACCAGCCAAACAAGCATATAACATTTGATTCAGGTTTTGGTCTGCTTAATCTTGTAGATGAATATGATAAATGGGAACAAGTATATTTTGGTGAACAAGAAAAAGAACGTGGTATGAAAGATTTAAAGAAAACATACGAGCTTTCACAGCCCTATGAAATCCCAAAAAAACTACCTGTTCAACTACCATATAGACATCTTGTCACACTTGTACAAATTAGTGATAATTGGAATGAGTTAAAAGAGATCCTATTAAGAACTAACCAGATCCCGAAAAATCTTAATAAATCAGATGAAAAACGTTTAAAGATGAGGCTTTCTCATGCCGAATACTGGCTTAAAAATTTTGCCCCAGATAATGTTAAATTCAAAATCCAGAAAAAACTTCCATCTTTAAAACTTGATGGGGCTGAAAAGAAGTTTTTACATAGTCTAAAAAAAGAGTTTGAAAAAATAAATTGGGATGCTGAAAACATTCATAACGCTATTTATCAAGCATCTGAAGAAACTGATTTAAAGAAGGGAATGGCTTTTAAAACAATTTATCAGATAATACTTAATCGTTTTAAAGGACCTCGCGCAGGATATTTTCTTTCTAATCTTGATAAAAAATTTGTGTTGGATAGAATTGAAGAAGCTATGAAATAAATTGGTTTTATGAAAGTCTATGTTGAGGTTTATGGTTGCACAGCTAACAAAAGCGATGCTTGTACAATTAAAAAAGTTTTAGAAGAAAATAACCATGAAATTGTAAATAATGTCAAGAATGCAGAGGTTGTTGTTGTTTTGACCTGCACAGTCATTAATACAACAGAGCAAAGAATGATCTCTCGGTTTAAAAAACTTAAAAATACAGGGAAAAAAATTGTTGTAAGTGGGTGTATGGCAACTGTTCAAAAAAAGATGGTTAGAAGTGTTATACCTAATGCACTATTTTTACCCCCAAGATACATATATCAAATATCTGAGTTGTTAACAGAAGAAAAAATTGATTTTGTTGAAAAATCTAAAACTCTTTTTAATAGTAAATATGATAGTATCTCAGCTCCTATTTTGATTTCCGAGGGTTGTAATTTTTCTTGTTCCTATTGCATCACAACTTTGGCACGTGGAAACCTTGTTAGTTTTCCTGTTAAGGGAATTGTAAGAAAGGTTTCAGATGCTATATCTTCGAGATGTAGAGAGATACTACTTACGGCTCAGGATACTGGTTCTTATGGCCTGGATATAAATAAAGATTTAGGGAATCTTTTGAAAAAAGTTGTAGAGATATCTGGGGATTATAGAGTTAGAGTTGGTATGATGAATCCTGCTACTGCTCTCAAAAATCTTGAATCTATTCTACATGCTTATGATAATCCCCATATCTATAAATTTGTTCATCTACCCGTTCAATCTGGTGACAATCTCATTCTTAAAAAAATGAATCGTAAATATACTGTGCAAGATTTTAAAAAAATTGTTAGAAAGTTCAAAGATAAATATCCAGATATAACTGTTGCAACTGATGTAATAGTAGGTTTTCCAACTGAAACACAAGAACAGTTCAACAAAACTGTAGAGTTGTTAAAAAATGTTAAACCCGACATTACAAATATCACTCGTTTTTCTGCAAGACCAAATACTAAAGCGAAAATAATGAAAGGGCGAATTAAAACTGAGATTGTTAAGAGTCGCTCAAAAATTTTAACCGATGTATGTAGCGATATTTCATATATGCAAAATAATAAACATGTTGGAAAGACTTACAGTGTTTTAATAACAGAGAAGGGAAAAAATGATACTTATGTTGGTAGATCAGAAAATTATAAACCTGTTGTGTGCAAAGAAAAAGTCAGTATTGGAAGTTTTTATAACATGCTGATTACTGGTTTTGATACTACTTATTTAGTCGGAAGTCTTATATAGAAAAATAATATTTATTTTAGTTTGTGGAAGGGATGATTAAAGTAGCTATCAACGGATTTGGGAGAATAGGAAGAAATACTCTTCGAGCATCATTAGGGCATTCTAAATATGGAGAAAATTTTGAAGTTATTGCAATAAATGATCTTGGAAACCCTAACACTCTAGCTCATCTATTTAAATATGATTCAATCTATGGAAAATTTAAAGGCGATGTAGAAGTAGACAATGATAATTTAATTGTTAATGGAAGAAATATAAAGTTTTTATCTCAGGTTAAACCAGCTAAACTTCCCTGGAAAGAACTAGATGTTGACGTAGTAATAGAATCAACAGGTCTTTTCCGTAAAAGAGAAGATGCAGCACAACACCTGGAGGCAGGTGCTGAGAAAGTACTTATTTCTGCTCCAGCAAAAAACCCTGATTTAACAGTGGTTTTAGGTGTAAATGAACATTTATATGACCCTGAGAAACATAATATTATATCAAATGCTTCATGTACCACAAATAGTCTGGCACCACCTGTAAAAACACTTTTTGAAAAATTTGGTATCAAACAAGGTTTTATGACCACTATTCACTCATATACCGGCGATCAAAGAATACTTGATTTCCCACACAAAGATCTTCGTCGTGCAAGAGCAGCTGCCGTTTCAATCATCCCAACCACAACAGGTGCAGCAAAAGCTACAGCACTTGTTATACCTGAGCTGGAAGGGAAAATAGATGGTATGGCAGTACGAGTGCCAACACCTGACGGCAGTCTCACTGATTTAACATGTGTCCTTGAGCGTGAAGTTACCGCAGAAGAAGTAAATCATGCTCTTAAAAACGCGGCAAATGACAATCTTAAAGGTATAATGCAATATTCAGAAGAACCACTTGTATCAGTTGATATCATTGGAAATCCACATGCAGCAATTATT
>CAZOBL010000011.1:0-27313 GCA_964578185.1 uncultured Thermoplasmatales archaeon | reverse complement strand
TTATCTGGTCTTCTAGCACCCGCTATAACCATTATTATGGTAATTGTTATTACAAAACTTTTTGTAACTATTTTAGAACCGATTTTCAAAAGAGCTCTTCAGAAATATATTAATCCATTTAATGTAAAAAACACATGGCAATTTATTAGTTATCTAATTTGGAGTATTGCATTAATTATTCTTATTATACTTCTCATAGGTTTATTAGTTGGTGGAGAATTTAATACAAGTATAGGGCTCTTCATTGCTTTTATAGTAATATTATTTGTTTTTATTTCTTATAGATCTATTGCAAATTTTATTGGATGGTTACATATTATTTTTAGTAGCCCCATTAAAAAAGGTGACCTAATTGAGATTGATGGAATAAAAGGAAAAATTGCTGAAGTGACCACTATGAATATCATTTTGGAAGAAAAAAAAGAAGGTTTAAAAGTAAGTGGTTACACTGGAAGAAAAATTAGCATCCCTAATTCTTATATTTTTACAAAACCTATAGCTTCTATTTCATCCAAGTCGTCTTTAGTTTGGGATGAAATTCAAGTTGTACTTCCTTCTAAAACTGATTATTTACTAGCAGAGGATATTATGGCAGAGGTGGCAAAAAGTATTGTAGGTCCTATTATGAAAAAACGTAGAAAAGAAATGCTGGATAGAATGTCTATTCCAAATGATGTTCCATCGGTTCCAACCACGGAGTTTTCTTTAGAGACAAAAGGTGTGGTTATAACTTTGAGGTATTTCTGTAAACTATCTGAGAGAGCTGAGGTTCATTCTGCGATATCAGAAGGTATTTTAAAAGAGTTTAAAAAACGAAATATTCAACCTAAGTTTGAAAACTAAAAAAAAGTTTTGAGGTTTTTATGTATATTATTATTGGTGGAGCTGGAGACGCGGGGAGACATTTAGCTCGTATACTTGTTGAAGAAGGAAATGAAGTCGCGATAATAGATAATGATACAAACGCATTAGAAAAAGCAAAAGAAATGGATGTTTTTGCAATAAAAGGTAATGTTTTAGATTATAAAAGCCTTTTAGAGGCGGGTATAACTGATTGTGATTATTACATAGGGCTGGTTAAAGAAGATAGCGAAAATCTAGTAAGTTGTTCACTTGCAAATTTCTATAACACAAAAACAATAGCAAGAGTAAAATCCCCTAGTCTTGCAAAAGAACCTCTATCAAGAAGATATACACCAATAGGTGCAGATATAGTTTTATGCCCATCATTAATAGTCTCTTCACAGACCTCCAGGATTTTTTCTTTCCCTTCACGAATAAAAAAAGTAAAAAAGTACAAAATAGGAATATATCAAGCAACAATAGACATGGATTCAAAAAGTTTAGGTAAATCAATATCTGATTTAGATATTCCAGATGGTGTACGCATAGTGTCTATTTTTAGAGGTATTAACCAGTTTCTTCCCACCGACTCATTAATTTTACAATCCCAAGACGAACTATGTTTTTTTATGGATGAACGAGTGAAAATCGAGGATGTTGAAAAAGTAGTAGATTGTAAAATCTACCCCTACGAAGTTGTTGAAAACGTTTTTATTTCTGCAGCAACAGATATAGGACTTACACTCTCACAGGATCTATTAAACTCAAATATATCTGTGACAATTATGGATCTTTCAAAAAAAAGAGCTCAAAAAGCTTCTAAAAAATTAAGTAGAGCATCTGTTATCAATGCAGATCCACTAGGTCATGGAGTACTAAAAAAAGAGGGTATAGAAAATTTTGATGTTTTATTATCACTGGGTAACAGCCTTGAGAGAAATATTTTCATATCAATTATCGCAAAACAATTCAATGTACCCAAAGCTATTACACTAATAAATAGAATAGATTTAAAAGAGTCAATAGAAGGAACACTAATAGATAACGCTGTTGTCCCCAATCTTTTATTAATAAAATCTATCTTAAATATCATAAAAGAGAGACATGAAATAAACGGACGAACAAGAAAAAGAAGAATGCTCAAGGTTAGATCTCTTCAAACTAAAGACATGATACTCACAGATTTTAAAGTAAATAAAAGAATGAGATGTATTGACAAAAAAATAGCAGTATTCTCACCTGAATCTGGTAACTTTCTAATACCATGTATATCTAAAAAAGATAACAAAGGGTTTATTCCAAATGATGAATACATAATAAAAGAGGGAGATAGGCTTTTTGTTTTATTTCATTCTACTGATGAAAAATCTGTTAGAAGATGGTTGATTGGGTGACATATATTGAGAAGTAAGGTAGTTATTGGAACCATTGGAACTATCCTAAAATTTTTTTCATTTGCTTTTTTAATACCTATCATCGTCTCACTATATTTCTGGGAGCCAGAAATAGTATTTCTTGGATTTAGTTTTCCTGCAACAGCTTTGGTTTTTTTTATATGTTTCGTTTTAACATTGTTGATTGGTTTTTCACTAGAATTTTTTGGTAGCAAAGAAGATTTTACAGATAAAGAAGGATTTGCTATTGTATCCGGTGGCTGGTTAATTGTAGCTTTTTTTGCATCTCTTCCTTTTATTTTAACGGATTCTGTGTTTAATTTTGCTGATGCGTATTTTGAATCAATGTCTGGTCTTACCACAACAGGTGCCACAATTCTTTCCTACCCTCTAGAAGAGCATTTACAAAGTGTACTTTTCTGGAGGGCGCTTCTTCAATGGCTAGGTGGTATGGGAATTATTGTGTTAAGTGTAGCAGTCCTCACACGGCTTACATCTGGTGGTAGAAAACTCATGGAATCAGAAGCACCCGGTCCATCACTTAATAAATTAAAACCAACAATTATGCAGACTGCAAAATTACTATGGATGGTTTATGTTTTTTTCACAGTTGGAGAAGTAGTTGCCCTTAGAATAGCTGGAGTACCAATCTATGAGGGTATCTATCATGCTTTTACCACTATGTCCACTGGTGGTTTTTCTATTCATACTAATAGTATAGCATTTTATTCGCCCCTAGTGCATTGGATTATTATATTTTTTATGATCATCGCAGGGGCAAATTTTACCCTTCATTACTATTCCCTGCATGGTAAGAAAAAAGCCTATAGAAAAGATCCTGAGTTTAAGTTTTATTTAATGATTATAGGTTTTGTCGTATCTTTAATACTTATAGATTTGATAGCAAGTGGATATCTATTTAATGAAGCTCTTACACAATCTGCGTTTCAAGTAGTCTCAATTATCACCACTACAGGTTACACTACAGTTGATTATGGTAACTGGTCTAGTTTCGCTAGATATCTAATATTTATGCTAATGTTTGTAGGAGGCTGTGCCGGGTCAACATCTGGAGCGATAAAACAAGTAAGAATATTGCTAATGTTTAAAATGCTTAAAAGAAAACTAAAACAGCTTCTTCATCCAAATATGGTTGAACAAGTAAGACTCGGAAATAATGTAATACAGGATAAAACATTAAACACAATCACTATGTTTTTCTTTGCATATATTCTAATATTTATTATATCAAGTGCTGCACTGCTAGCTATGGGTATGGACATAATATCAGGTTCATCAGCTGCTGCATCCTGTCTGGGAAATGTGGGACCAGCACTTGGAATAGTTGACCCAAGTTACAGCTACGCAGCAGTACCTCAAGTAGGAAAGATATGGTTAACCTTTTGTATGTGGATAGGACGTCTTGAAATTTTTACAGCGATAATCCTTTTTATTCCCACTGCATACAAAAGAGAAACATTCCTAGAATGAGAAAATTTAATCTAGTAATATTAAAACTATCAGTTATATTTGCACGTTTTTTTTTATTAACTGACTTCTTTTTTGGCAATGACTATTAAATTATACTTGCGAAATCATTTTTTTAAAAAACCTTTAATTTCTTCTGGTAATAATTCCTCTGGAATATCCTGGAATGCAATTGGCCTGAGGAATCTATCAATAGCCTTCATACCAACAGATGTACTATTAGGTGCAGTTGTCGCTGGATAAGGGCCACCATGTATCATCGCATTGCATACTTTAACACCCGTGGGTACACCATTTACTATTATTCTTCCAACTTTTTTTGAAAGTTCTTCAAACAATGGCTTGACTCTATTTATATCGTTTTTTTGCATATGTATAGTTCCAGTTAGTTGACCCTCAAGTGTCTCTATTACCTCTAGAAAATTTGAAATATCTTTACATTTCACAAATATCGCTACAGGCCCAAAATGTTCAAGATGTAAATTCTTATTATTAAGAAAAGTATTTGAATCAGTTACAAAAACTGTATACTCATAACCCAAACTATTTTTTAACCTATGTCCACCAGTTAAAAGTTTTACATTACCGGTTTTTTTTGTCTGATTCACTCTTTTTATAAGCCCTGTAAGGATTTTTTTATCTAATAAAAAACCTGGTTTTTTTGATTTAATTTCTTTAACTACTTGATTAATTATATCTTTAGATTCCTCCGTCACAAATATAACTCCAGGTTTTGTACAAAACTGCCCATCCCCAAGAGTAATTGAATCAGCCAAATTATTTACTGTATCTTTGTTAAAATTTACAATAAATACTGGGTTAGTACTACCCATTTCAGCATAAACAGGTATTGGTTTTTGCCTAGTTGAAGCAAGATTAAATATCTTTCTTCCCACTTCAAAAGATCCAGTAAAAGCAATTGCTTTGACTTTAGGATGAAGGATAAGTTTTTCTGAAATTTTTACATTTTTACCATGAACCATAGAGAAAAATCCTTTTGGAAAATTAGTTTTTTCAATAGCTTTTTGTACTGCATGTGCAAAAAGTTCAGATGTTTGAGGATGCAAGGGATGTGCTTTTACTATGACAGGGCATCCAGCAGCCCAAGCTGAAGCACTGTCACCTCCGCATACCCCAAAGGCAAAAGGAAAATTGCTAGCGGGAAAAACTACAACTGGACCAATTGGTATTTTCATACTTTTTATATCAATATTTTTTTCAATAGTAATATCTAAAAAAGTGTCTTTTTTTATGTAATCTGCAAACTTCTCAAGTTGACTACAAGTTCTAGTTCTCTCATTTTCTAATCTTTTACTACCAAGAGCTGTTTCCCAATCTGCTATATCAATTAGCTGACTACCGAGATTTTTTATTTGCTTTGATACCTCTCTTAGAAAAAAAGCCTTCTTTTCTTCAGAATAACCATAAGTTTTCTTAAAACTTGCTTCAGCTTTATTTAAAGATTTATCTATTTCTTCTTCTGTAGCATCTGAAAATTCAATATTAGTTCTTTCAGCTGTTTTCGGATTAAAACTATAATATTTGTTTCCACCTTGACTAGTTTGTTCACATGCTACAAAATTTTTTCCCTTTATTTTAATCATGATACATCTCTTTTAACAAAAAATACTTTATTGTTTTAATAACTATTGGAAACGATTATAGTTTAAAAATTTTTTATTAGTTTTTTAATCTTTTGTTGAATTTTTTGTAAATATTAAGGGATATACAATATCACTCGTACAACAAGGAACCCATACGGCTAGAAATAAAAACAAGGTTATACCTATAAATTGTAGATAGGATAATGTTGCTCCTATTGCCATTATGATATGAAATAAAGACGCCCAAGTACTTATGAGTACATGACCGGCATGTGGTATTTTTGTTGTACCATTCCAGTATCCAATCGCTATTCCCACTACTGCCGGGATATTTGTTAATATAGGTTTTTCAATGAAACCTATATGTGGTTCTGATTTTGGTAAATTTAGTAAATTTTCTCCAAGATATGGTATTATAGAATCACTTAATGTAGCAATGCCTATCGCTCCGGTGTATCCAACAATTAAAACCCATATTATTTTTTTATTTTGATATTTAACAAAAAGAGTGGTTGTAACTAATGCACTAAAGAATACATGCATTGGATGTAATATAAAAAATACGTTTTCAGAGTATTTGTTTATAGAATCTAAATAATTTCCTTGAAGTATTATTGCCATAAATATAATACCTGTAAGTGCTCCCACTAAAGTAAAAGGAATATGATTTTTAAGCTCTTTTAGAACTCTTTTTAGTAAATTTTGCATTTTTCCAAAATTTAAGATATTATTAACATATTTATAATTTGTTATTAACTTTTATGGGTAAGTTTATAAACATGTTAATAATTTCTAGTTGTCGATGACTATAATCAGTGTATCACTTAATGAAAAAATTTTAAATCAAATAGAAAGAATTCAGAAAGAATATGGCTACTCAGGAAGATCTGAGGTAATACGAGCCAGTGTTAGAAATCTTATATCTGATTCCAAAGAGACAGATAAACTAACAGGTCACATTAATTCTATTCTTATTCTAATTCATAGACATGATGCAGAAGATAGTGTATCAGATATTAAACATAATTTTAAGGACATAACAAAAACCCAGATTCATTCTCATTTAGAAAGGGAAAGATGTCTAGAAATATTTGTACTTCAAGGGGACGCAGAAAGAGTAAAAGAAATGAACAGGCTTTTTAAAACAAACAAGAAAATGGATATTGTAAAACTCATAATACCATAATTAAGAATTTAGCTTCCACTTAGAGCCAATCTAATTAAAAGAGTAACAATAAGAGTAACTATTCCAAAACCAACTAATTTCATACCTGAAAATATAATATTTTCTTTAGAGATTTTTCCAACATATAAACCCAATATAAAAAATACTAATAATGAAACAAAAATAGAGATATACAACAAAAATAAACTCTCTAAATTTACAAAAATTCCGAAAATAAAAGGGGCAACAGGTACTAAAGAACCAATTATTGTTGCTATACCATCATATATTCCACTGTAAAATACCCTCTTTTCAAGTTTTTTATCCAATTCTGTTCCTTGAAGAGCTCCTTTTTTAAGCATTGATTTTTCAATTTTTCTTAGCTCTTCTTCCTTGACCAGTTTTTCACCTACAAAAGCACCTAATATATTTGAAAAACCATTTGCAACACCACCACCGATACCTGCTGCAATGATTATTGTCGCTGCTTGACTAGCAGAACCCAGCCCAATAGCGGTACTAGCACCGATTACAACACCGAGGCTTGATAAAACTCCATCTATAAAACCGCGTATTAAGTATCTTTTATAGGCTTCACTCATCTATTTAAAACAATCCTCCAATTGAAACAATTGAAACTTTTAATATGATTTTTTAAAGTAATGAGGTTTCACGCATCCATTCAAGGTCACTAATGTAGAGTTTACGTATGTCATCTAGACTGTAACGCAGCATAGCAAGTCTTTCCAAACCCAATCCCCAAGCAAGGACCGGATATTTAACCCCTAAAGGTTCAGTTACTTCAGGTCTAAATATACCGCTACCGCCCAGCTCCATCCATTCACCATTCAAAAATACTTCAACCTCCATACTTGGCTCTGTATAAGGGAAGTATCCGGGTCTACAACGAATTTTTTCAAAACCCATTTTTCTGTAAAACGTTTTCAAAACGCCAATAAGTTGCCTGAAATTTGCATCTTTCTCATGGATTATACCCTCAATCTGATAAAATTCCGGTATATGAGTTGAATCAATATTTTCATTTCTAAAAACTCGACCTATAGAAAATACTTTACATGGTTCCGAAGGATTATTATAAAGATATCGAATTGTATTAACAGTTGTATGAGTTCTAAGAAGAGGTTTCTCTGTCATATCTTTTGAAAAAGTATACCCCCATCCATCTGAACCAGTATTTCCACCTCCCTCATGAACTAAACCTATTTTATCTACCAATTGTTTATCTTTTATTTTAATTTCTTTTGGTTTCTTACAGTAAAAAGTATCCTGCATCTCCCTAGCAGGATGATCTTGAGGAATAAACAAGACATCCATATTCCAAAAAGAGGACTCAACGAAATTACCTTCTATTTCAGTAAAGCCCATTTCAAGAAAGATTTTTCTAATTTTATTTATTAAATCTACAAGAGGATGAGCTTTTCCACCATGAATTTTTGGGGCAAAAGCTTGAATATCATAGGGTCTTATAATCTTATTTTTCCATTTACCGGATTTAATAATGTTGGAGGTAATCTGAGATATTTCATCTTTGATTTCAAGATTTTCTGATGCAATTTTTTTACCATCATCATTTAATGATACAGTACTTGTGATTACTTCTTTTTCTCGTATTAAATTCTTTCTTGAAAGAAGAGGTTTTATATCTTTTTCATCTAGTTGAATTTCTGGGTTTTCATTTAATTTTTTTAAGGTTTTTTCATCATTTGTTTCTTTCTTTGCTGCTTTTTTGCCATCATTTGTTACTTCTATACATGTTTCCCCGTTTTGTTTTTTTATTTCAACCCATTTTTTTCTTTTCATCCAACCAATAGCAATTGGGATTTCTTGTTTATCAAGTATATTATTTAATGCTTCAATGGTGGTTTGGCCTTTATTTTTTATTAAAAAATTTAAAGCTCTTTTTTCAGGTAACCCATTTTTTAAATATTTTTTTCCTTCTTTGTCTAAACTATAAAGTGTTTTTATTGTTTCTTTGACGTTTACCAAGTGTTTGGATTGTAGCCATGAAATAGCATTCATTACTTCTACTTCTTGAGTGAAATCGCCTTTTTTTTGTATCTCTTCAGGTTTTGCTTTACCATTTAGTTTTTTGAGTGTTTTTATTACCTTTTTTTCATGTTGTGAAAGTTCACTGATAGTTTTTTTGATATCCATTGATTTCCTGAAATATATTAGTTATGTATATACATATCGCTTAGGAAATAATAAGAAAAATATAGTTTTTTATATGAAAACATCAATTACGGTTCCTCATAATGTTATTGGGCTCGTAGCTTAGATTGGTTAGAGCGCTCGGCTGATAACCGGGAGGTCGAGAGTTCAAATCTCTCCGGGCCCATTTAACTAATCTAATTTTGTAAAAAAATATATAATATAGTGCTTTTTTTGTAACAAAAATAACGTAATAAGTCAAATTATATATTGTATATAAATAAACTATATAAATCGTAAAGTTATTTCTTATCTCACATAATCCATTAGCTATCTTTTTTATATTTTAGCTGAGGATATGGGGGAATAAACAAAAAATGAGACGAAAAATATCATATTTAGTAGTATTAATGCTAGTGTTTACATCAACTTTTGCAGTTGGTACAAATTCAATAGATGATAAAAGTATAAAAATAGAAATGAAAAACGATGAAAATTTAAATATTTTAAATAATGCAGATAAAATTAGGATTAATGTTTCAAAACATGTTGTAAGAGACGCACTTGATGATATGACACTTGAAGATTGGGAGAATAAATTTTTAGATTGGTTGGAAGAAGCAAACCGGGTATGGAATTGTAGTTTTGAATTCGTTCAGGTTGGGGAAATAGATACTGTTAACGACACTAGTGAAAATCGTACAGCGGGTGCAATAAACATATATGGTACAAATGCCTCTAGCTCACCTCCAGGTAGCGCAGGTCTTTGTTTTGATCAGACCCGTATTCAAGTAGGCTCAGATGTGCAAAATAACACCCTTGCCCATGAGTTAGGACATTGGTTTAATGCAAGACCTGATAGTACATCTGATGATGGTGAACATGGTGATCCAACTGGTAGTTACCCTGGTTACCCTGGTTACACAGGTTATGACACTGATGGTGATGGTGATTGTGATGATAATGATACTGGAAATATTATGTTTCCAGGTGTCTCAAGAGATGCAGATGCATCATCTGATCCGCAACAACAACAAAGAGCCCGAGAAAACGCAACTGAATGGCTAGAAAATCAAAATGCTGTAGTATTGGGTAATGCACATAACGCCGCTGACGAATTAAATGACGCTGATAACGTATTTTTTGATATAACAGATACTAGTTCCTGGCTTAAAGAAGTAGACGGTGAATATATTCTTGAGCTTACAATTTTAACTCAACAGCTCTTATTTTTTGAGCTGCCTTATCAGCTTGGTTTTTATTTAGAAACAGATGATAACATTTCAACAGGTTCACCAACTGAAGATGGTACCGATTATTATATAGCGTTTGATCCTTTTGTTCAGAGTGTTTATTTTTGGGTTAATATGAATGGTGAATGGATGGCTATGATGCATCCTTCTTTAATTGAATACGAAATCGAGTATGTAGATTTCGATGCACCAATACCCCACATGCCAATTGGAGTGACTTTCACTATTTCGCTTAATGGTTTAAGACATGGCAATGCTGGTGATAATCTTTCTTATATTGGTGTTACAACAAATGGAGTAAATCAGCAATCTTGGGATTCAAACCCTAACGTTGGAAGTTTACATGAACTTTTATATCCTGACACAATTAAACCAAAAGTGCATATCAGCAGACCTCAAAATGCATTATATTTCTTTGATAGCAAAATTTTTTCGTTCATAGCTTTGTATCCAATAGTTATTGGAAAAATAACTGTAGAGGTCAATGCTTCTGATAATGAAACAGGCATAGATAGAGTAGAGTTTTATGTAAATAATATCAAAGAAAAAACAGATAAAACTTATCCTTATAAATGGGAATGGACCGGTATATCATTTGGTTTTAAAAACGTTAAAGTAGTTGCATATGATAATTTTGAAAACAAGAAATCTCATGAAATACCAATAATTAAATTACTATAAAAGAAGCTAATCTCTCATATATGTCCATGGGTTAAATTACCCAAATTTATCAAATAGATCATACATGTTGAAATAGTGTAAATCAGTCTGATAAGCCCTATTATTTGCATCCGCATAAGAAAAAACCAAATCACCCGTCTGAGGACAAACAGACCATTGATGAAAATCACAAAGAATAGATCTATAACCGAATAATAAAAAGATAAATAACAATAAATCTGTCCTACCAGAATATACTTTTCTTAAAATAGAAATACTTGAGTTTAAATCAATTTCACCCCATTTTTCTTCTATTTCAAAACTCATAGCTCTATATTTTCTCCATACAGAAAAAAATGGTTGTTTTAAAAAAAGTTTTAAAAAACCTATGAATCCGCCAGGGTTATAATTTTTTCGTTGAGTTGAGGATATTTCAGGGTGTATAAAGAAATTTGTACGTCTCACCACTTCTTTAATTTTCCAAAAAGGCTCTTTTCCTTCAACAGGGTTATTCCATGTTCCTACATATGACTTGTTAGCAGTTAATTCAACAGCAAAACTTTTATTTTCTTCTCCATCAGATAATATCAAATTCCAGCCAAGTGTTTTATTTAAAACCAAAATATCCAATGCATCATCTGAATTATCGATGGTATCAAGAATTTTTAAGACTTTAAAGTTTACCGGATTGCCCATTAACGTTTGGTCATCACTCCAGGATACTTGAATTCCTGCAGCAATTTGTTTTTCGTTTACACCTTGATAAAAGTTAATACTACCCGCTATAGCGGGTGATAAAGATTTATAACCATTTTCCGGGTTTCTAATCATTAAAATGGAATTTTCTTGGATGTATTTACCTGAAAGCGGGTCTTGAATGCCCAAAGGGAAATCAAGACTACGAACAAAATAGAGTCTTCCATCTGAGGTGGCATTCGACCATGCAGAGAAGCTAAAGCATTGCATATCCATATAAGGAACAATCATGTATAGAGCAGCGATCATCTCAAATGATACACCCGCGCCATCTGCAAGACCATGCATCTCATTAATGTAACATGTTGGAATATATGGTTCAGTTTTATTCCACATATTTCTAAGATGTTCAAATGTTGTGATATTTTCAGCAAGAGCCATAAAAGCACGCATGTTTTCTTTTGCTTCTTCTTTTAAGAGATATCCATGTTGATATCCCATTTCGTAATAAGACCCATTTAAATATAGAATTTTTACTCCATTTATTTCTTCAAGCTTTGAACCTTGAAGTAGCGAAGATGAGTTTAATTCTAATATTTCCTCTTGGTCATTACGAGATATACCATATCCAAGAGTTGAGAATAAAGAAAAAATTACAATAAATACTAAAAATTGATTAACTAAATCCCTCTTCATCTAAAAAAATATAGTCCTGATAGTATAAAAAATCTTTTGATAAAGCATAAATTTCTAATAAAGAGAAAAGAAAGTTAGAAGTTTTATTTTTTAAACGCTGGATCGCCAAAGAGATTATAATGAACGTAATCTTCACAAGCCCGGTTGTACTCAAGTGGATTAATTTTTACTAAAAATTCAAATGTTGCTGACTGACTGAATTTTTCGGTGAACATATTTTTAGCATTTCTACAGGCCATTCCTACACTATTTTTGTCTTTTACGATATTTTCATACCAGTAATAAAATAATTCATCATAATAAAAATTACATTCAGATTTTGTTAGAGCACCAAGAATTGATCCAATGTTTGATAATGCACCATTGGGACATCTTGTATTTGCAAAAACAGCGTTACATCCTGCGTGAAGACTTGCCATTAATATTGTGCAACGAAGTGGTATTCCATCGTTTAATCCGCCTATGCAAGCACATATCGTCGTTATAGATGGACCCATTTGCATATCTTTGACGTTACATACAGCATATTGGCTTTGTTGTTTTTGTGGGTAAAATAGTTTTACAAATATTTGGGAGTATAAAGGAGTAAGTGCTAAGGGGTAGAAATATTCATATCGATAATATCTGCCATGTCCCTCATTCCATATAAGACTTGATTTTTGCATGTTTTCAAATGCTTTCTCAATATTTTTTACTCTATAGAACATGTTTGTTTTTGAGTATACTTTGTAGCCGTTTGTTCTCATCATTAGATTTGTTTTGAAGTATTCCATTCTTGGCTCGATTACTAATCTTTCTTGCATAGCAAGACCATTTATCATTGTTGCAGATTTCTCCCAACTTCCACCTCTTAGACCTTCGAAGCTATCTTTTATTTTATCATAAAAAATGCTTCTTGCAATTAACGCGCTTACATCTTGGGCATCCCAGCCCATTAATCTTCCGACTGCCAGTTCCAGTTTTGTTGTTAAATTATATCCATCGCCATTGATATCTGCAAGACGATTGTCACTTGGTTGATATGTTCCTTCAAAGGTATTGAAATTACGTTTAACATCTGAGGGATAATAATACATTGGAATCATGTTGTTATCTGCAATTACTCCCAGATATGGTGAATCTTTTATGTATGAGCTGTATAAATCATTGTTTTTCATCTCTTCTAATGTTTCATCTAAAATACTATCAGTGTATTTGTTATCCTCATTTGCAGCGCCTATTGCTTGTTCATTGAGTGTTACATTGTAACGTCTTTGGATGTTTCCTATTTTACCTGCAATGTTTTCAGAAAAACGTTCATCTGATATTACAATACCTTTATGGTTTACAGCTAAATATGGTGCTAATGTTGAAAGATAGGGTGCTTGAGGTCGTATATTACTATCTATTTCTTCCGAGCTAATTGTAAGATTCCATTTTTTATCTACTCTACCATACGCCCAGAGTTTTACGTAATATGTACCAGGGTTATCGTTTACATCAATTTCATAATATGCTTCCCAATCATCATATGCATTTGAATCGGTGTAAAACAAGCTACCATTGTTATATAATGGTGTAGCATTGAATTCCCCCCCATCTTGATCAAAGAAGAGTAAATGGAATCCTTCACCATTAGGTGTTAAGGACTCTTGTTGGGTTATTTCTCCATTTTTAGGACTGAATTTTAGTTTAAATTTTACTATTTGATTTCCATCTGGCACTTCAAAAGAATAAAGACTTTTTGGTTCAACAGCATGCACTTGTCCAAAAATTTTTGCGTTATCTGCTCCTTGAACCGTTAACAAATTATTTTCTTCTTGAATATTTATTGTCTTTGAATCAAGTGGATTTGCAAGTGTTATATAGTCTACCTGGTTGAATTTTATTTTACATAGATCAAGTAAATAAGATATTATTGCCTCTCGCCCCACTAGTCTAATATATGAAGTATCACTAAAAATATCTATATTTTCACCGATTAATATTACATATTCGCATTCCAAGCTGTTGATTAAGCTAGATGATGGTGAACCAACAATTACAGGGATATTGAGGTAACTAGCAATTGGTGTTGCCATAAGACCTTGATTGTAGCCAGAATCACTGTTTTCTATTGCCAGGACAATATCTGATTTATTCCAAAAGGAAGTTGCAACATCCTCAGATATTGTTTCGACATCACCTTGGGGCATTTCATAAACATCATCTGGATTATACTGCTCTATAAACCGTTTAACTGGTCTTGATGGATCTTCTTCATCTTCGATAAGTAAGGGTGCAGAATTTTTGTTTCCCCCTTCCCAGTAACAACAAACAGGTGTTGCTATAAGCGGTAGAAATCTTGAATCTGTATCAAATGACTCAGTTGCGTTACAATAAAGATCACCCATAGGAATTTTTATTGTCTTCTCAGACATATTTCTAATACTTTTTGAGTTGAGCAAAATATTAATGCTAATACTTTCAATTTTTTCAGATGTTACAACAATAAAGGTCGACATCATCAAAAAACAAGCAATAATAGAAAAAATCGTTTTTTTATTTATCATTTTTATTACTCCCTTAGATAAAACATATATTAGTTATTATATAAAATATATTATATAAATATTTTTGTTGATTAATAATAAAAAAAAATCTATTTTTTAGATCTTAAAAAATTCTAGGAGATCTGTTGGTGTCTTAGCTATATAATCAGGGTTTTCTTGTCTTAAAAACTCTGGCTTATGCCAACCCCAGCTAACAGCTACAGTTTTAACACCAGCCTGTTTTCCTTCTTTGATATCACCTTTTGTATCTCCAATGTAGAAATATTTTTTATTTGGATGTATCTTTTTGATTGCATTAATTTTTTTGATCTTATTGTGTTCTTTATCTGAGCCAATTACATCTTTGAAATATTTGTGAATTTTATGAGATTTTAAAAACTGCCGAACTAGATTAGTTTCACTAGAGGTTACCACATACATTACATTACTTTTAGCAAGTTTTCCAAGCACTTTTTTAATATCTTCAAAAAGCTTTATCTCACCTTGGTTTGCAAGAAGGCCATCCTTTGTTTTTAAAACAATTTTTAATATTTTTTCTCGACTTAAACCCATTTTAAACATGCTCTCATAAACATTTTCATTATAAAGTTTTAAAAAATCATTCTTGGTTTTTATCTCTTCAACACCCTCTTTGCGACATGCTTTTATAAAATACTTGTAGAAAACATCAAAAGTATCAACAATTACTCCATCATAATCAAAGATTAATAAATTATTCATAATAGATAACCCTCAAAATTAGCTTTATATAAAAATATTTTCAAAATATTTAGTTTATTTCATCAAAGCTGTATTCTTCCCATTTTTTAAGACCCAATAGAATCTCTAGTTCAATTGGTGTTAAAATCGGTATCTTAAACTGCATGTAATCATCAATTGCTATTCGCGGACAAGCAGTTGATACAAAACAGTCAATTTTTCTGAAACATTCTAGTTTTGATGCAGTGCAATCGTCAGTAGTTATGACAATATATTCTTTATTTTTTGATTCAAGTATTTTTTTAATTTGTTCTACTGTTTTAAGTCTTTTTTGCCCTATTTTTTCTGATACAACAATACCAAAATAATTTGAATCTTTTGCCCGTGCTATTGCCCCATATCTTTGTCTTAAGAGACCGTCTTTTAATTGTTGTAATTCTTTGAATTTGACTTGTTTCATATAAGGGTCTGCAGCTACTACAGGTTTGTCTGTTGCTATCATCAGGCCAAGTGGATGAAAATTTCCACTACCGATATATAGAAATATGTCAACATTTTCAGAAATATTTTTTGCCACAGAAAAGTTACAACCTAATATCTGTGATTGATATTTTATTCGATCATCGCCTTTTGAGATTAAAACATTGAAATCATTATCTTTGAGTATTTTTTTTGCTTCATCTAATTTATGTAGATGTTGGGCAGTGGTTAATAGCCCAATATTTTTTTGTTTTAAATAAGGAATTGCTTTTTTAACAACATCATCAATATTTTGATTTGACTGTGCATTTATAAAATAACATGCAATAGGGTAATTTTTTTGATTAGGAATTTGTGTATGCCCGATTTGTATTAATGCATCTATACCTGATTTTTTATAATCTATATTAGGAATATCGCAAGCGCCAAAACAGGATCCTGCATACACTAAAAAGTCTGCATCGACCTGTTTTTTAAGCTCTTTTATTATATCAAAAACATGGTTTTTAAGTCCTTCAGGTAGTTGAAGAAGTATTTTCTTGTATTTGTTCTTTTTTATATCTTTTAGAGCATCTTCAATTTCAAAATTATATGCTTTAACATTCACTTTACAATTCAACTCTTTATTTAACTATTAGATTTAATACTTTATTAAAAATTTCTAATTGATACTTAAGTGATTTTTTTGAAATATCTATTTTGATTCTAGGTAATTCATTGTTGAAATCTTCAAATGAATTTTTTTGTTTAACATAAATCTCCCAGCGACCATCTGATACAGATTTGGATTCAACTCTTCTATCAAGATATTTTTTAACAACCTCCTCTGGGCAGATTGTGTTTAAAATCACAAATTTTGAGTTGGCCTGCAGTGCTATTTGATATGCTTCTTTTCTTAGATCAGCTGATTTAAAAGTTGCATCAAAAACAACATTTTTTCCTTGATTTAGTAATTTTTTTCCTATTTTAAAGACTTCATGGTATGTCTCGCGCATTTTCTGAGGTGAGTACATACCTGTATTGTAGGCATCATGATGTCGTTCGTATTTATCAATTCCTGCCAATTTTTTTCGTACAACATCTGTGCTGACAACCTTTGCATTGTAATCAATTTTCACTTTTTTGGCAGCTGTTGTTTTTCCAGTTCCGGTAAGACCACTTGTTATAAATAAAACCCTGCGGTTTTTCTGCTCTAACTTGTATTTCATCAAACGAGCATAATAGCATGCCAAATCAAAATAGTTTGATGCAGTTTTTTTTATCTCCTCTCTTTCATTGGAGTCGATGTTATCATCAGATAATCTGAAACCGGTGACTTTACCGCGAACATATGCACGATAGCATTTATAGAAATTTAATACATCAAATATTGATTTATCATCACTTCTTTTGACATATCTCTCAATTAGATAACTAGATAAAAATGCATGACCCTTGAAGTCTAAATCCATAGCTAGAAAACCTATATCTGAAGCAATATCACTATAACGAAACCGTTTATTGAACTCTATACAATCAAAAATACAGATATCATCATCTAATAAAACAATATTTCCACTATGAAGATCCCCATGACAATCTTTTATGTAACCTTTTTTAATTCTTCGTTCAAAAAACAATTTATAATCTTTGAGATATTGATTGGTAACATCTCTAATAAAACTATAATCTTCATTTGATATTATTTCCCCTATCATTGATTCTGTTTGTTGAAAGTTTTCATCGGTATTTTGTTTAATAGTTTTTATTTCACCAAATTTTTTAATCTCATCCGTTGATTTCTCAGATTTATAAAAATCAACTAAATTATCAACAATATAATCAATTTTTTTAAAACTTATTTTATCCTTATCTAAAAGTGATGACATTATATTTTTTTGAGGAAATTCTTTCATTTTAACAGCATAATCAACTATTATACCATCACCATCGACCTCAATTACATTATCTTTTTGAGTAATGGGTACAACTTTTTCATATATTTGAGGACAAAGTCTTTTGTTTAACTTTAGTTCTTGTTCACAGAAATATTTTCTTTTCTCAAGAGTTGAAAAATCAAGAAAACCGAAATCTACTGGTTTTTTTACTTTATATGCATATTCCCCAGTTAAAGCAACATAGGATATATGTGTCTGCAAAAGTTTCACAGAATCTACATTTCCATCAAATGTTTCAGGGTTCTTTAACTCTTTAATAAAATCTTTTTGTTTCATAGGATATATCCTAGAACAAAACAAAGCAAGTTATAAAAAACTTTTTTTATAAAACAGTTAAAACAAAAACTACATGAATGACAAGCAATAAAATGGATGCCGGTATGAAGACAGGATACATTCTTGTTGTATCAGTCTTTAAGAAATCACTACTTAAAACATTACATAAATGAATAGGTGACACCAAATATCCAACAAAAGCACTCATGTATATAATACTTGTAAAACCAAGTATGGAAAGGCCTGTATCAGCAAAAAAAGGAATTAACAATGGATAAGACAGAGTTATACCGCATAAAAGATAACCGGAGACCAGACCCAAAAGAATTGGTAATAAAATAATCATAAAAATAGCTGGGATATTAAACCCCTCAAGCATACTAAAAATTGCTTTATTTGATCGTGTTACTTCAAAAATTTCTCTAAAAATCATTATACCAAAAATAACAACAGCAAGTTTCCAGGTTATAGATTTTGAAACAAGATTAAAAAATTGTGATTTTGGAGTTTTTGAAATATAAAACAAAACGATTATACTAGTTAGAACACCAATTATAAAAGAACGTATTAAAGAAAAATCAAAAATGTAATGAAAAACTGCAAAAAAAACTGGTATAACAGGCGGGATAATAAATATCAATCCTTTTCCTTCATTTTTGATATTATTTAAATCTCTTTTTCTTTTATGTAAATCCTCTGAATATTTTTTTATAAAAAATGAAAGTAGTATGACACCAATTACTATCATTACAAAAAATGATATAAGATTGGCAAAAATTAAAGATGTAACAGTTATACCCGCCAGAGCACTCATAATTATTATATTAGATGAAATTGGGTATACTGGAAACCAGATATGCCTAAACCAAATATTTAAAAAATTACAGGTATCAGTTTTAAGTTTAAATTCATAGCCTTCTTCTTCAACGACTGGTGCAGAAAAAAGAGCTCCTCCTGGTACTGGCATAAGACCATATATTGCAGGTACAACGCCTAGTGTTCCTCCTTTAGTAAATATTGTTCTTAGGCTATCTATTAACTTTGTTATGGCTTTTGTTTCTTGCATTAATTTTGCGAGCATAAAAATTAATGTCATCAATATTGCAAGTTCTATTGTTTCTGTAAAAAAAACATTTTTTTCAAATGAATAAAATGAAGCTTGTATCATTGCTTTGGGTATTTCAATTGCATCTATTTTGTTTAATGAAAATACTCCTAATAGTATGGAACCTGCTATCAAAGAGAGCCCAAAATTAAATTTATATCTAATTAAGTGTATGATTATAATAAATGATAAAAGAACTCCTAGTAATGACAACATCAGTGTTTGCAATCACGCTGTAGTTTATTTATTTAACCCATACTATCTATTATTTTTCTTCGTCAAATTTCATCTGTGAACTTTTGGACCACATTCTATCGAACTCTTCGTTTAATTTTTCAACGATTTCTTTTTCAACGGTCCATATTCCTAATTCGTCTTTTTTTAGTGGACCTGCTATGATAAGTGCTCGATCTTCCCCAATTATATAGTTTCCTTTGATTCCTTTATGTGATTTTGCATTTAATCCTTGTAAAAGATTTTTGTCTTTATATTGATTAACAATAACTTTTGAGTTTTTAGGTATATCTGCATCCATAAAATACTCGGCCATTATTTTTGGATTTGTAATTTCATCAATACTCCATTTATTAGTATGTTTTGATGCAGGTGTTTCCCTTGAGGTTTTTTTAAGACCCATTTCTATTGCTATTACAACTAATACTACACCTAGAGTGAAACCTATAGCTAAAGGTATTACATCCATGAATACACCATCCTTCCATTTTATGTATACTTTATCTTAGATATAATTGTTTGGTTTATTTTAAAAGGGTAATATTTATTTTATATGTTTTTATATGGGGGTTTTGTTGGTAGATTCAATTTTGGGGTTTTAAAGAATATGGACCGTGAAACTTTAGACAAGATAAACAGACTTAAACAGGAAAATAATACAATAATTCTTGTTCATAATTACCAACTCCCAGAGATTCAGGATATCGCTGATTTTTTAGGCGATTCTTTGGATTTAGCTAAGAGAGCAACTGAGGCGGATGCTGATAATATTATTTTCTGTGGTGTAGATTTTATGGTTGAATCTGCTAAGATCTTGAATCCTGATAAAAATGTGATAATACCTGATGAAAGCGCCTCTTGTCCAATGGCTGCTATGGTTAAACCTGATAAATTAACCAATCTTAAGGCTAAACATCCTGATGCCGAAGTGGTTGCCTATATCAATACCACCGCTGATGTAAAAGCTCTTGCTGATATATGTTGTACATCTTCAAATGGGCAGAAGGTCGTTGAAAGCTGCAATAGTGATAAGATTATTTTTGTTCCAGATAGGAATCTTGGTTCTTATATTCAAAAATCTGTACCTGATAAAGATATGATATTATGGCCAGGTTATTGTTCTACTCATGAGAGTATTACAAAAGATGAAATTCTATCTTTAAAAAAATGTTATCCAAAAGCAGAAGTTTTAGTTCATCCTGAATGCAAACCAGAAGTTGTTGAAATTGCAGATTATGCTTTTTCTACAAATGGTATGGTCAATCATGCGAAAGCTTCAGATAAAAATGAGTTTATTATAGGTACTGAAAAAGAACTTTGTTATCGTCTTAAAAATGAAAATCCTGATAAAGAATTTTATTCAATAGCATCTGCTGTTTGTACAAATATGAAAAAGATTACTTTGGAAAAAGTTTTAAAGAGTCTTGAAAGTTTAAAACCATCAGTTGAACTATCAGATGAAATGATGAAAAAGGCTTACAGACCACTTAAACGTATGATGAATATAGGGCGAGGAGATTAAAATTATGGAAAGAGTTTACATGGATTATGCTGCAACAACACCTGTTGATCCTTTAGTTTTGGAAAAAATGATACCTTATTTTGACAAGTTTTTTGGTAATTCATCATCAATGCATAAATATGGTCGTGAATCTTCTGAAGCGGTTGAGAAGGCTAGAGGACAGGTTTCTGATTTGATTGGTTGTGAAGAAGAGGAAATAATTTTTACATCTGGAGGTACTGAAGCGGATAATCTTGCTATAAAAGGGATAGCTTATAATAATAAACAATTTCGAAGTTCTAATGGCTATAACATTGTTACATCTTGTATTGAGCATCCTGCTGTTAAAGCTACTTGTATGCATCTTGAAAAACAAGGTTTTAAAGTTAGATATGTACCTGTTGATGAGTATGGTGTCATTGATTTAGAAGAATTGGAAAATGCGATATCTAAGGATACTTTTCTTATTTCTGTGATGTTTGCAAATAATGAGATTGGTACCATTCAACCTTTAAGTGAAATTGGTAAAATTGCTCGTGAGTATGATGTTTTATTTCATTCAGATGCTGTTCAAGCAGTTGGTAAAGTACCATTTGATGTTGACACTTTAAATATTGATATGCTTTCAGTTTCTTCTCATAAAATTTATGGTCCAAAGGGTTGTGGATGTTTATATGCTAGAGGTGATGTTGATTTGCAACCTATTTTCAATGGCGGTGGTCATGAGCAAGGCCTCCGTAGTAGTACTCTTAATACTCCAGGCGTTGTAGGTCTTGGTAAGGCCTGTGAGATATTATCAGAAAACATGGAGATAGAAAATCAACATATTAAAAATCTTAGAAACATGTTAATTGATAAAGTGTTAGAAATTGATGAATCACGTCTAAACGGTCATCCGCAAGAAAGACTGGTTAATAATGCTCATTTTTGTTTTTCAGCTATTGAAGGTGAATCAATTACTATGCTTTTAGATGATAAAGATATAGCTGCAGCTACCGGCTCTGCTTGTTCATCTAATAAAATTGAGCCTTCGCATGTTTTAACATCAATTGGTCTTAGACCTGAGCAGGCACATGGCTCTCTTCGTTTGAGTTTAGGTAGGTTTAGCACAAAGAAAGAAGTAGATTATGTAGTTGAAGTTTTACCCCGTGTTGTTGATAGATTAAGGCAGATGTCTCCTTTATGGGGCAAATAGATTTATAAAAGGGAGGTCATTATGATATGAGTCGTATGTACAGTGAAAAAGTCTTAGAGCATTTCCGGAACCCACGAAATGTTGGTGAAATTGAGAATGCCGATGGTGTGGGTACAGTTGGAAACCCTGCTTGCGGAGATTTAATGACCATTTATATCAAGGTAAAAGATGATAAATTAAAAGACGTGAAATTTAAAACATTTGGTTGTGCGGCAGCTATAGCATCGACTAGTTTAATAACTGAGCTTGCTAAGGGTAAATCATTGGAAGCAGCAAAAAAAATTAAAAAAGAGGATATTGTTAAAGAGCTTGGTGGCCTTCCTTCAGTTAAAATGCATTGTTCAAATTTAGCTGTAGACAGCCTCCAGGCGGCCATAGATGATTTTAGTAAAAAGAAAAAATAGATAATCAAAAAAGTTTTTTAAAAACAAGAGGTTTTATTATTTTATGGAGTCCTATATTTATATAGATGGTTGGAAAAACAAAATACGTTTTTCTTCAGCTCATGTAATCCCTGAATATGAAAAATGTGGTCGTCTACATGGTCATACCTATGCAGTACATGCAAAAGTTTATGGTAAACCAGATAACAAGGGTATAATTATAGATTTTTCAGTTTTGAAAAATGCATTAAGGGATATTGTTGAGACACTGGATCATAAAATTTTGATACCTGAAAAAAATAAGTATGTAGAAATTGAAAAAGATAAGGATTCTTTGAAAATTTTTATGAACAATAAAAACTATATGTTTCCTGAAGGTGACTGCAGGCTTTTACCTATTGATTCAACCTCTGCTGAAAACCTTTCTTTGTATATTTTGAATTGTTTTCTTGAAAAAGTAAATCTACCGTCATTAGTTGAATCAGTTGAGATTGGTGTTGATGAGGGGTTTGGTCAAGGAGCGAGGATAGTAAAAAAACTTAAAAAATAAAAAATTTATTTTTTAATTGTTTAAGGACCTGTTGGTATATGGTTAGAAAAGCTGTTTGTTTGATTTCTGGTGGTCTTGATTCTTGTGTAACAGCTTATGTTTCAAAAGATATAGGTTTTGAGATATATGCTCTTAGTTTTAAGTATGGACAAAAACATCAAAGAGAAATAAGATGTGCTAAAAAAATTGCCAAGTCCTTGGATGCTAAAAAACATGTTATTGTAGATTTACCTAGTGATATTTTCAGTGGTTCTTCATTGACTGATGAAAAAATCAATATGCAAGATGTTAAATTTGAGGATATTGGAAAAAAAATTCCTAACACATATGTTCCTGCTAGAAACACGGTTTTTTTGTCAATTGCTCTAGGTTTTGCTGAATCTATTGATGCTGAAGGGATTTTTATTGGGGCCACATGCCAGGATTACTCTGGTTATCCTGATTGTCGACCTGAGTATTTTAATGCGTTTCAAAATCTTATTGATATTGCTACAAAAAAAACAGTTGAAGGTGAGAAAATTAAGATTTATACTCCTCTTCTTAATCTTTCCAAGGATGAGATTATAAAAAAAGGACTAAGTCTTAATGTTGCTTTTGAGCAGACTTGGTCATGCTACAAAGGAGAAGATAAAGCTTGTGGCGTTTGTGATTCTTGTCAGCTTAGGTTAAAGGGTTTTAAAAAAGCAGGTTTTGACGACCCGATTGATTACAAAGTTTATCCTGATTGGTATAAAAAGAAGTGAATTACTAAATTTTTTAATTATTATTTTTTGCTATTTCATCTTTTTCTTTTTTGAAATACTCGTAGGCATCTAAACCTACGGGTATTGATATAAGTGCAATGATAAGTAGCACTAAACAGACAATACAATCACCTTGTACATTGTCAACTGTACTATCTGATGTTCCTAATGTTCCAGATGTTAAATCATTGAAAAAAAGGTTTATTGTACCTATCCAGGGTATTTCACAACGAGCCTTACCTGAAATCCATTCTACTTTAACTGGCTCAGTACATATAACTCCATCCCCAGTTTGTTGTGATTGATCACATGCATTGTTATTATCACCCATTGTTATAAATCCTTCATTTGAGGGTTTATAGTTTGTAAGACCCATTTCTGGAATTGATATTGATTCTTCATGGTCAATATCATATGCCTCTACAGAGTAGGTAGTGGTATTTGATTCTGTATGTATATCTACCCAACATATTGCTCGATGAATTATTTGATCCCTAGAATCTTGACCATAAGGCCTGTATATTATAACATCTCCGTAGTCCCCATAGTAATAGTAATCTGGATTCTTTGCTGCAAGTGCACCATATGTTTCACTACCTCGCGGTACAATATCCTCTCTACCGTTTATACTTACCAGAAGTACCATGTCTCCAGCATTAATTGTACCGTACCTACCATATGGCTCCTCAGAATACTTTGGAGGTTCATGTTGCATGCTACCTGATTCAATGGCTACCATTGGTGCTGAGAACCATTGGCCAGTATAAGCCCATAAAGCCATAAGCAGAATTAACACAAGGAAAAATGCAACAAAGACATCTCTTAGTAAAGCAATTTTGGAGTCGTCTGTTTTCCATAGACGAACAAACTTATTTTTCATCTTTACAAGAGATTTTTTAATTGTACAAACATCCATTTAATCATCACTTGAATTTTTTTCTAAAGTTTACTTTTTTTATCTATGAACTGTTTTATTGGTGACCCGCAAATAGGGCATTGGTTTATATTTTCTTTGAAATATTTACCGCAGCCTTGACATCTATAGGACCATTTAAACTTTTTCTTTATACCTTTCTGTGTAATATTTTGATATTTAATATTTAAAATATTTGCTATGTTTTGAATAGAGTAATCATCAGTTAAAATTATTACTTGTTCTTTTTTTTCTTTGAAATCAAGTGCTAGGGCTATTACATCAATATCTGTTTTTGATAATCTTCTTAGATCTCCTGATGTTGTTGCAGCTTTTTGAACTATATTATTAGACTCAACAGATGGTAAGTATATATCAAGACCTTTTTCTTTAAGATATTGAAAATATCGATAGCCCTTACCTCCTGGTGAAATTTCATCTGAAACTGATTGTGTTGTAACCATTACCCCATCATTAATTGAAATATTCTTTCCAGAGAGAATAAATGAAGTGTCTAGTACATAATATATATTTTTACTCATAAGCAATATAAAAAACATAAGTGTGCTTTTATTATTTTACTATATCATCTAATTTTTTACTTTCCTGTTTCCCAGTTTTCATATCTCTAACAGTTAGTTTTCCTTTTTGGATTTCCTCTGGTCCAATGATTATACTTTTTTGAGCGTTTATTGAACTAGCGTATTTTAGTGATTTACCTACACCTCGTCTCATAAGATCTATATCAACTACAAATCCTGAATTTCTTAATTTATTTGCCACTTTTAATGAGTACTCTATGTTATCCTCTGTTACAGATGCAATAAAGTAATCAATTTTTTTATCTGGAAATGTCTTTTTTTGTTGTTCTAATGCCACAATTGACCTGTCAAAACCTATTGCAAAACCTGAGGTTGGTGTGGGTGTTCCACCAAAAAGTTCTATGAGCTCATATGAGCCGCCTCCACAGATTTGTTTTTCAGCGCCGAGAGAAGGTGCTTCTATTTCAAAAACCATGCCTGAGTAATAATCTAGTCCTCGTACAATACTTAAATCTATTTTGAAATCAGTTATATTAAAGCCTTTTTTAAGATATTTAATTATCTGATTTAATTTATCGAGTTCTATTTCTGCTTCTTTGTCTTCTTTTATTATTTTTTTGATTTTATCAATTGATGATTTTTGTAATAATTCAATAAAATCCTCTATTATTTCACTTGATATTTCAAAATCCTCTAAAGCATTTTTTAATTCATCATATTCCTCTTTATCTATTAAAGGTGTAATATATTCTCTTGCTTTTTTATCAATATTGTATTTTTGCAATATTATCTTGAGGATTTCCAGATTTCCTATTCTCAGATTAATTTCCTTTATTCCAATATTTTTTATGTTGTAATATGCAAGTGCAATTAGTTCTGCGAGGGCCTCAGGTGTACTTGTGCCTATTAATTCACATCCTGCTTGTTTAAATTCACGGTATCGTCCTTTTTGAGGTCGATCGTAACGGTAGCAGTTTCCAAAATAAAATAGTTTTAAGGGTTTTGGTTCCATCTGTAGTTTTTCGACGTAAAAACGTATGACGGGAGCTGTGAGCTCTGGTCTTAATGCAAGTTCTCGTCCACCCTTATCTTTGAAATCATATATCTCATTGATTATTTCTTCACCGGATTTCTTTTTAAAAAGTTCTAGATTTTCAAAGGTTGGAGTTTGTATTTCCCTGTATCCAAAATTTTCAAAGGTTGAACGCATGGTTTGCTCTATTACATTTCTTTTATGCATTTCTTCAGGTGAAAAATCTCTAGTTCCTCTTGGTTTTTCTATCATCTTTTTGAATTGTATGATGCTTTTATTTAATATTGTTTCGAATCGAAAAAATAAAACTATATTTTTTTATATGATAAATAGTTACAATTTTTTGAGGTTGACTTTCAATATGGATGATAAACATGTAAAGGAGATAATTGAGGCCTTGAAGAAAATTAATGATTCAATTGAAGAGTTATCAGATATAATTCGTAATAAATAAGTATAGTTGGTTTTATTAAACACTTATTAATTAGATGTTTTAGGTGATCTTATTATGGTTTCACATGAAGAGAGAAAAAATTTAAGTGAAAAGACATTAGATTTAGAGAGAGCAAGACAGTCATTAATTGAAGAAATAGAGGCGGTTAACTGGTATCAAGAACGGGTTGATGCAACTAACAATTCAGACCTTGAAGAGATACTAGCGCATAATAGGGATGAAGAAAAAGAACATGCTGCCATGCTTATCGAGTGGATTCGAAGAAATGATTCAAGTTTTGATGAAGAGCTATCGACATATCTTTTTAAAAAGAAAAAGGTTACTGAAATTGAAGAAGAATAAGTAAAATATATCTCTTTATTTTTTTCTAAGATTTTGATGTTTTTCTAAAATATCTAGAACTGCTTTTTGATCTCCAAGTACATAAAAGTTATCCTCATCGTAACCTATCAGCCTTGTTTTTTCTGAAAGTTTTGTGGTAACTGTTTTTTTTGGTGTTGAAGAGCTCAGCTCAGTTTCTATTTCTTTTTCATCTGTTATATATCTGAATGGTGTTTTGTCTTGACTTTGTTTAATAATTCTTTCTACTTTTTCTTGGTTTTCTTCGCTAAGGTTCTCATTTTTTGCTAATAATTTATCTACTAATTCATCAATAGTCATTTTATGCTATCCCACTTCTTATGCATAATTCAGAATGTGTTTTTAGTTTAAAATGATTTTTATTTTAGATATTGTTTTATTGTATTTTGATGCTATTGCTTCGGCT
>CAZOBL010000010.1:20408-27504 GCA_964578185.1 uncultured Thermoplasmatales archaeon | reverse complement strand
AGCAGCCCCGGCGGAGGAAGAAACAACCGCCGAAGGCGAAGAAGTCGTGAAGGTCAATGAGGATGATACTTTTGCAGCATGGGGCAAACCTGGTGTTGAAAATGATACCGGGTTAGATTTAATGCCTGAAGTATCAGTTGGCCGTCTCCCTTGTAGGAATAACCTGGAGGTTAGAAATGTTGTAAACAAGATAATAAATTATGAAAACAATGTTTATGGAGCTGATTGGTTTAAGAAAACAATTGTTGTTTCTGGTGATGGTTTTCTTGACCAGGAAGATCTTGATTTTCAATGGAATACGTCAGGTCTTGAAAGCGGAGAGTATACTATTTATGCAAAAAGCTATAGAGTTGATAAATATGGTAAAATGATATCAGGTAATAGTGATATTATAACTGTTACTTTAGATGATACAGCAGATACTTCAATTTCTTTTAATCATGATGACCATCTACAGGTGAGTACATATCCTGCTTTACCGGTAGCTGAGATAACATCTCCTTCCAATGGTGATGTATTAGGAAAAGACGACTATTTTTATGAACCAACCGAGGGAGAAGCATATGATAATCAGTTTTCAGGATGGGCAAATGTAAGCTATACAGCAGATATTATGCACATCAGAGGTAAATCCTATGATCCAAGACCATATGGCAATCTTACTAATATTCATGTATGGATTGTCAATGAAGATGACGAAAAGGTTTTTGATGACTGGAGAAATGATACAGAGATGTTTTATGAAGGTGAATGGGTCACTGGTGAAAAAACACTTAGAGGAAGAGGTGGAGCCCTTTACTACATGCCTGAAGAATTTGAAAAAGACATATTATGGACATCAAATGGACGATTTACGGGTCAACAAGATGTCATAGACTCATTTACTAAAGGAGCTGGGTTTTTATTTATGTCAGGTCACGGTAGTCCAAATGTCTGGGCTGATCACTATCCGGGCGTCCCGGGTAATCGTGGACCTGCTAGTGTTGACGGTTTAAGTGTAACAACTCTTAGACCTTGGCCGCCATTTTTTGACATTCCAGTTTTTCCAATGAATAAAATCTCAAATGGGGATAAACTACCTGTTGTTGTTATAGGTGGTTGTCATAACAGTCAGTTCAATGTATCTGCGATACCTGCGATGATGCATATACTCTATAAAAACATGGGAAAAGAAACATATATGTGGACATACGGTTCACCTGTTTTTGAGTGTTTCAGTTGGAGGCTTGTAAGCCTACCAAGAGATGGTGCTATAGCTTCAATTGGAAACACAGGTCTTGGATATGGTCGTATTGGAGATGAATGCACCAGCGGTGGAGGCGACGGATGGGTTTCAATCGAGTTCTTCAGACAATATGGTGAACATGGACATGAAATACTTGGAGATGCATTTCAGCAGGTATTAGTAAATTATGTCAACAGTTTTGATATGTCTGATTTAGAAGCAGGACATGCAAAAACCATTCAACAATGGGTTCTCTTTGGTGATCCAAGTCTAAAAATGGGTGGATACGAATAAAAAAATCCATCTAATTTTATTTCTTTAAATATAAAAGCTATAATTAGTATTTAGCTATTGTACTCATGCATTATGATGTTGCTATAGTTGGCGTAGGGTCAGCTGGATCAACAGCAGCAAAAATTCTTTCAAAAAAGTTATATAATAGCAATTTTTTTCAAAAAATAGGGATATCAAAAAAATCCCTATCTATAAAATGAGTTTAAAGTAAATATTTAGTAATAAAATTTTGCATTTTTAAATAATTATAGATTTAAAAGGAAAAATATCATTTTTCAACTTTAAAACTTATTTCTAACGGTAAATCATTTGATGAAGGACCAACCATTATATTATACTTTATTGGTTCAATAATCCATCTACTTTGGTTTACATTATAATATGCAAGGTTACTTGTTGAAATATTGATATTTATGTTCTTTGTTTGCCCTGGCTCTAAGAATACTTTTTTGAAACCTTTTAAATCTTTGACAGATCTTTCAACACTTGAATTATTATATCCAACATATAACTGTGCTATCTCATAACCAGCTACTTTACCAATATTTGTAATATTAAATGCTACTGTAACTGTATCATTCTTTCTAAAGCTATTGTTGTTTATTTTAATATTTTCGTATGAGTAGTTTGTATAACTAAGGCCATATCCAAAAGGAAATAAGGGATCTAGGTCATATTTATCAAAATATCTATAACCGTGGTAATAGCCATAATCTACATTTGTTTCTCCGGAACCAAATTTATAGAGTTGTTCTTTACACAAAGGAAAAGTAATAGGGAGTTTACCACTAGGGTTAATATCTCCAAATACAACATCTGCAATTGCGTTTCCTCCTTCAATCCCAGGATACCATGCCATTATAATGCCTTCTACATTATTTATCCACTCATTCATTGTAATAGCGCTTCCAGCTTCAATTATTACAATTACTCTATTATTTGCCTCTGAAACAGAATTTATTAACTTAACGTCTCTTTTTTTAAGTGCAAGATTCTCCCTATCTCCTCCAAAAATTTTAAAACCTTCGCCCTCATCAAAAGGTGTTAAAGCAACAACTACAATAGCCGCATCTGCTTTTTCAGCAAATCTTTTTGCGATAAACGGGGAACCTCCGTTATAGGTCAAGATATTTACCTTTCCAGCTCTATTTTTTATTCCTTCTAGAGGTGTCACAACATTAATTGGTAAAATAAAACTACTTCCCAAATCACCAATCCTGGGCCAATTAGCATAACGACCAATTACAGCTACCCTGTTTATGTTTTCACGATTCAATGGTAAACATTTTTGTTTATTCTTCAATAAAACTATACCCTCTCGTGCAGCATCTAGTGCAAGCTTTCTATGCTTCATACTTCTTAGTATGAATGGGTTATAAATACTTGCATTATCAAATAAATCAAATTCAAATTTTTTTCTTAATATCCTAGTTACAGACTCATTTATGAGAGATTCATCCAAATCCCCTCTTTTAACTGCATTAAATAATGATTCACCATAAAAATTTGGAACTGGCATCTCCATATCTAAACCTGCAAGAGAAGAATTAATGGTATCGCCATATGAAAACCAATCCGTTGTAACAAATCCATCAAAACCCCATTCGTTTTTTAAAATCTTAGTTAAAAGAAGACCATTTTCACTCATATATACATTATTGACTTTATTATAAGCACTCATCACCGATGCAACATTTGCTTCTTTCACAGCTGCCTTAAAATGAGGTAGATAGATCTCCCTTAGAGCCCTCTCATCTATATTTATATTAATCAAATATCTATTATCCTCGATACTGTTTAAAGCAAAATGTTTAACTTGAGCCATTACATTTGTTTGCAATCCTTTAATAGCAGCAACTCCCATTTTACTCATAAGCACCGGGTCCTCACTGTAACTTTCTTGCGCTCTACCCCAACCAGGATGTCTGATAATGTTAAGAGTAGGAGCAAAAACAACGTTTGTTCCCTTAGCTTTTGCTTCTATTCCAATCGCTTTATTTACATTGTATTCAGTTAAGGGATTCCAACTCGCACCTCTTAAAATTGATACTGGGAATGGTGTCCCATAAGTTTTTACACCACGAGATGAATCACCACAGCATAAGGGGGGAATTCCTAATCTTTTATTAGTGACTCCTTGAATTGTTTTTGGATAAAATGCTCTAATAATCCAATTAGGAATTTTTTTGTACCCATTCATCTGTTCAATTTTTTCTTCCAATGTCATTCTGTTTATCAGATCTTCAGTTCTTACATCGTTTGGTTGAGTAGGATCCTGATAAGTTGGTAAATCGTTTTCTAATATGCAAGAGGCTACAGATGTACCAGTTAAAGTAACCAATACTATTATAAAAAATATAAATTCCATCTTCAAAAATTTATATTTTACCATGTTTTTATATTTAAGCTATAAAATATTTAGTTTTTTCTGTTAGATTCCATAATCTTTAATTTGGAATCAAAAATTTATTTATAATATAATTTAAAGTTAGCAAGATTCAAAAAAAGAAAAAAAAGAGATTATTTTGGCTTTTATTGTCCTTCGTTACAAGGCTCGTATGGGTTAAATCCTGGATCGCCGTACATTGTGAACTCAAAGTATGATGTATATTTAGCTTCTTTATGTGGGCCAAATACGTCAGGTGCGTTACCAGATGATAATGGTGGCGTCCACCAAAGTTCCCAGTTGATATCTTCTGGCAAGTAAATGTTTTTCATTTGTTTAAATGCTTCACCAGTTGTACAATCCTGTTCTTTTAGAAATCTGCTCATATCTTCAAACATTTTGAATCCAAAGTGCAGATCTGGGTATATTCCTTGTTCAGCTTTCTTAGTCCATTCTCTTTCAGCTTGCCATACGGAAAGACGTGTATCTGTCATTTTGTTTTTTCCTGGTAGGTATCCTCCAGGTATATTTGAACCAGTTGTTGATGCAACTAGTGTTCCTACACCTGAATGTAGTAATGCCATTGCTACACTTTGTTGTGGGGATACACCATCTATTTTACCACAGGTACAACTGTCAAGCCACATAAATGAAGGACCCATGTCAAGCCCGGTTACAGATATTGGGGTGTAGCCTCTTCCAAGACCCATACCTGGACCGACCCATCCACCAAATATTGGTGTAACTCTACGGACAATTTTTTCTATCCATTTACCTGGTATAAGTTTTATATCGAATCCTGCTGAAACAAGATCCGGTCCATCCATGCCAAAAGTTCCAATAGCGCCATGGGCATTTGCAAAGATATAATTGCTTTGTTCCATGTATTCACCACCTTTTACGACATGTTCACCTATCATATCTTTTACATCGCCTACCTTGAAAAGCAGTTTGTAGAATATGTTTTTGTTTTTAATCGCCTGTAGTTCTTCTTGTGTATATCCTTCTATCATAGCGTGACTCTTCAAAGCATAGTTTACTTCAAAACCCATTGCTTCAGCTGTTTTATCTTTTAATCTTAATCCGCTGATTTCAGTTGCTTTTGTGCTATATTTCCATGGACCATTGGCATCCATAAATCTAGCAATAGCCTCTGTTGCAGGTATTGCACCTACAACATTTTGGATAATACTGAAAATTCCAAACCATTGTTCAAGCTTGTATGGGATCAAAGGTTTTTGGTGATCTACACCGCCACCGATGAGTACACCAAATTCATCTTTCCAGCCTTCAAGATTTTCAATAATTTCATCATAGAAGAGACTTCTGAGTATTAACGCGTTAGCATCTTGAGCATCCCAACCTACTATTCTACCAACAACATTTTCCATTTGAGGAAGATCCGTGTAGATATCTTGTGCCATATTGGACCAATCATATTTTACTGGATCGATATTTCCATATATGACATCACTTGGTGTTCCACCGCCTCCCATGCTATATACTGTGTCATCAGTACCATCTCCATCTACATCTCCAAAAGGTTCTAGCAGATTTTGATATATGTACTGCGGTAGTACGGTTGCTCCTCCAACTAATGCTATACTTAAATCTTTGTTACTGTAATGATCTTGTAGAAATCTCAAGTCTTTTGTATATGTCGCATCAACTAATGTAACATCTGCTATTTTTGCTAAAAGATTATTGAGTGGCAGATGGACATTATCATAAATATGTTTGTTTGAGAATTCTGTTAAATCGGGGTTGTATCTAGGCATATAAAAGCCTGCTATTTTTTGTCCATTTTCATCTCTTATGTCATCATTTGCTGTAAAAGCGAAACTTGTTTTACCATAGACCATACCTTGATGAGATGCTGCAAGATAAGGTGCTAATGTGGATATTTTTTTCATCATTGCGTTAACTGGATGTTCAACTTTTTCTATTGTTACTTTAACTGACTTATCTGTATGGCCATAAATATTGTAAGTTACGCCTTGTCTTCCATATATTACTGATTCTCTGTAAAAGACGTATTTTAATATATTTCCTTTTTCATCACGAATAGGTATAGATTTACCTCCATCGGTTACCTCTATATCTGCTAATTTCGGATGTGCCTCATCCAAATCTGGGCCGGCTCTAAAACTTATTGGTTCATCTGAGACTGCTTCAAATTTGATTCTTGCATATTTATAGTCATTAGGTATTTTAAAAGACCAGTCACTAGAGCCTGAGCCAAAGTACTTTACTTCAGAATCTAATACTTTAGGTGGACATGCGTCAATTGGATTTGTTACAGCCAAATAATTAATGTCTCCGAATTTATTGATTAAAAGACTAATTGAGTCATCTGCAATAGATTCAACATCACAATATTTGATATATTGATAACTATCTTGATATCCATCAAGGTTTTCACCGCATACAATGACTTTTTCTACATTAAGATCATCTAAAACATCTTTTACATCATTGTCAAACTCTTCTGTTACAATGACTGGTATGCTTAGATATGATGATATTGGTACAGCATTTACTGCAAGTTCATATCCCTCATCGCTATTTTCAACTATTAAAGCAGCTTCGCTTTCTTTCCAATAATCTTCGGCTATCTGTAAAGACATATCTTTAACAGATTCGTAATTGCTATCTTTAAAACAGGTTAGCCTACAGTCGTCTGCTAAATAGTTATTCTGTAATTTCAATACTGCCTCTGATGGATTTGTGTAGTTTATTATGTATAAAGGTATGATTTCTCTTTCTGCGTTTTTATAGTGTACTGCTAGAGGTGTTACCACTAATGCGTTGAAAGGGTTACTGTCAGATACTTCCACTGACTCAGGCATATTTACAATTTTACCTGAAACATGGTAAAAATCTTCTAAAGGTACTTCGCCTAATTCGCCTTGTTCTTCTGGTGCCCAGTAATATACTCCAACTGATGCTAAAACCAGAATTACAACTCCTAAAATTACTATTGCTTTATCATTCTTTTTCATAATATCCCCCAATTTATTAGCATATTATATTTTAATGTTTTTATATTAATATACTTTTCTCAATATATAAGTTTTACTAATATATCTTATATGAAATATTTTCTGAATATACCATATTAGTATTTTATATATAATATTTTCCACATTAAATAAAATTATTTTTTTTAAATAGATTCTCCGATTTGGGAA
>CAZOBL010000010.1:0-20398 GCA_964578185.1 uncultured Thermoplasmatales archaeon | reverse complement strand
AATAAAAAGTATTTAACAAAAGAATTTTTTTAAATTTGTTTTTTAGTCAATCTATCTTTAATGGCCTGTTTCCTTTTCTTAACTGCAGCTTCCCACTCAGGTCCAAAACTTTTAGCTTTTTCCTCTATATGCTCAATAAATTTTTCTTTATCTTTACCGTCAAATTCCAAGCCAAGAATAAGAGAGTTAGAAGATTCTAAATTATCTGTGTTACATACTATTGGAGCCTTAAAATCCATTTTAACTGAATTCTTTTTAATTTCAAAATTATTTAAATCTACGATACTAGGGTTAATGTTAATTTTATCCAACTTAGCATAATAACTGCCATTATCTCCTTCAAGATCTATCTTTACATTTTCTCCACGTACATTGTATTCTATTTGTACTCTCAATTTTTGATGAAGTATGTCGCCCATAAATTTTTCACGCTCCATCCTCTTTATTGTTTATATTCAGAGGTTTTTCTAAAGGTTTTTTAATTCTACTTTTCAAACCTTCAAGTTTTTCTACAATTTTATCTTTGTTTTCCCCTTCAAATTCTACACCACATCTCATCGAACTAAAATATCTTCCACTCTCGATATTGCAAATTATGGGATTTGTAAAACGCATTTTTACAACATTTTTAAAAATCTCAAGATTATTTAAATTAGCTTTTTCAGGATTAATCTTAATCTCATCTATTTTTGAGTAATAATTATCACTAGTTCCGGACATATTAATTTTAATTTCACCTTTATCTAGTGAATATTCAAGATCTGTTACATTTCGGTATTGTAAGATATCTCCCATTTTAACTATCACCCTTATAACTTTATGATATTTTTCTAAACATGTTAATATCTTAAATTGTATCTAGTATACAAAACACTTTATTAAAAACTTACATTTACCTTAAAAATAAAAACCGATATATTTGGTGAAAAATATTTATTAACCAATTACCTTATTACCCGGCAAAAAGGAGAAAATAGAAATGGCAGAAGAAAATGATATGTCCAAACAGCTACAGGATCAAATCGCACGGTTGCAACAGTTAAGAAATCAACTTCAAATGATAATGCAGCAAAGACAACAAACCGAATTAAGATTAAGAGAAGTAGAAGAAGCAGTAGAAGAACTTGAAAAAACAGATTCAAAAACACCTATCTATAAAAGTGCAGGTTCAATACTTATAAAGACAAAAGGTAAAACCAAAATACTAAAAGAGCTTAAAGAAAACAAGGAATCTCTTGATCTTAGAAAAGGAACACTTGAAAAACAAGAAGGAAGAACAAGAGAAAAACTAAATGAATTACAAAGCAAAGTCCAAAATGCTTTAAGCATGTCAAATGAATAAAAAATTCGAAAAAATTAGTTTAAATGTTTAAAAAAAGATATTTTCCGATAAATCATAATTTCAAAACAGGTTTACTATGCAAGCTTTCATTTGCCTCTGGTATAATTCTGCTAGTGCTATTTGTTATTATGAAAATTATTTCATTTATAGGTTCAGGAGGAGATGGTCTATTAAGTGGAATTTATGATTTTTCTATCTCTCCGAGTGCAGATGCTTTTTTGGCTTTTTCAATTATTTTAATTTTTGTAAGTATAGTTTTTTATTTTTTTAACCTACAGTTCTCAAAACTTGCTAAAATTGCTGAAGATGTAGAAAACTGCAAATATGATAAGTAGTTTTTATTTTCCATATCTTCTTTTTCTTTGTTGACATGTTTTAATTGCTTTTAGAAAATCTCTTTTTTGTAGTGCTGGCCAGTAAACATCTGAAAAGTAAAGCTCAGAGTAAGCCATTTGCCATAGTAAAAAATTAGATATTCTTTCTTCACCGCTTGTTCTTAGTATTAAATCTGGGTCGGGTATGCCATTTGTATATAGATATTTTGATACAAGTTTCTCTTTTATGTCCTGTATTTTTATTTCTCCTTTGTTTACATCCTCTGCGATTTTTTTAATTGCTTGGATTATTTCTTCGCGTCCACCATATGCAAGTGCTATGTTAAAGGAGTAATTACTGTATTTTTTTGTTTGGTCCATGATTTCTTGAGCCGATTTTTGAATATCCTTTGGAAGGTATTCAATATGGCCGATGATTCTTATTCTAACCTTGTTTTTATGAATCCTTGAATCTTTTTTTGCTTTTTGTAATTCTTTTTTACACATTTTCATTAAATAGTTTACTTCATTTCCCTCTCTTTGAAAATTTTCTGTAGAAAAAGCATAAACAGTTAGGTTTCGAATTTTAAGATCAAAACACCAGTCGAGAACTTCTTTTATTTTATCTCTTCCAAAAATGTGTCCTGCCTGAGCATTTAAGCCTAAACTTTTCGCGTATCTTCTGTTACCATCCATTATTATTGCTACATGGTTAGGGATTTTCTCTTTTTTGACTTGCTCGATTAGTTTTAAATCTCGTAACTCACTAATTTTTTTTGATATGTGGTGGTAAAAAGAAGAATTATAGATAAATGAGCCTATTTTTCTAAAGACATTGCTTTCTATTGCATATCTTTCTAACTCATCGATTTTTTTACCTGCAAGGGTCTTAAGAGATGGTTTTTTTGAAGGAATATTTTTCCCCCTTTTTATTTTAAGGATTAAAGTTCAAATTTTTTGAATCCTTGGTTTTTATGAGGGGGTTTATTTTATATCTGTTATTTATTTGTTCTCTTTTACAAATTTTTTGATCCCTTCTATGTTTTCTAAGATTAACTCTGCTTTTCTTAGTCCAAATCTAAATGGGTATGCATCGTTTTCGTCTCTTTTTAGAACAATTACAGCATTTCCATTATATTCATCAAATTCGACTGGCATTTTTTATTCACTTCCTTACATTATTTTATTAACACTTATTTTCTCTTATTTTATTATTGTAATATCTTATTATATATTAATTTATCTTATTTAACTTTATATTTATTTCAGAAAAGTTTTGTATTTTTTTGTTTTTCACTCCAAAGTATTTATATAAGGAAAACATATTCCCAGCCTCTACGAATTTAAAGGGTGATTAACCTGGGCAATATTAGACCAACATTTATCAAAAACATTGCAATAGAACTTATAGAGAATTTTCCAGATCAATTCAAACATGATGATTATCAACACAATAAACATATGGTTCAAGATTTAAGTGATGTAAAGAGCAATCTTTTAAGAAATCGTATTGCTGGTTATATAACTCGTTATCTTGCTTCTAAAAAGAAAGAAAATACCGAGTAACCAATTTTTTAGTAACAACCTAATATTTATCTTAAGTTTTTATGTACCTCCTTTTTGGGTGAACCTATAGATTCAATTCAGAAAGCACTAAATGACCTAAAAATTGGAAAGTTCGTTCTTATATATGATGGCAATGAGCGTGAAGGAGAGGTAGACCTGGTTAAAGCTTCAGAATTTATTAAGTCTGATGATATCAAAATTCTTAGAAAAGATGGTGGTGGTTTAATATTTTTAATGACCTCCAAAGATATTGCTAATAAATTAAAACTACCCTTCTTGGCTGATATGTATAAAGATATTGAGGATGGATATCCGGTTTTAAAAGAGTTAGTACCAAACGATATTCCTTATGATTCTAAATCTTCATTTTCTCTTTATATAAATCACCGTGAAACATTTACAGGTATAACCGACAAAGATCGTAGTTTAACAATGAAAGAATTTGCCAATTTAACCAAAAAAATAGTAAATATTAATTCAGAGGATGCTTGTAAATTATTTGGCAAACATTTCCGCTCTCCAGGACATGTACCGATCTGTGTTTCATCAAAAAATCTTCTACAGGATAGACAAGGTCATACAGAGCTTGTTGTATCTTTACTTAAATTAGCAGATATTACCCCTGTTGGTAGTGGTTGTGAAATGATGGGGGATGACGGTAATGCTTTGTCAAAAAAAGACGCAAAAAGTTATGCCCAAAAAAATGATTTAGTTTTTTTAGAAGGTAAAGAAATTATTGAGGCATGTGCTAAAAAATGAGTAAAAAAGTAATGGCTACCGGTACATTTGATATTCTTCATATGGGGCATATTTATTTTCTTAAAAAAGCAAAAGAGTTAGGTGACCGCCTAGCAGTTGTAGTTGCAACTGATTCAACCGTTAGAAAACTAAAACATGAACCAGTGAACCCTGAAAATATTCGTCTAAATCTTATAAAAGAGTTAAAAATTGTTGATGAGGCATATTTGGGTCATAAAGATGATATGTATAAAATTGTCGAGGAGATAAAACCTGATGTTATAGCATTGGGTTATGACCAAATTCATAACGAAGATCAAATTAAAAAAGCACTTAAAGACAGAAATATAGATTGCGATATTGTAAGATTATCTGAGTTTAAAGGTGGTAGTGATCTAGAAGGTACACGAAAGATAATAAGCAAAATCATATCAGCATATGAAATCCAAAAAAGTATTGAAAGAATAGAGGGTGCAGACAAATGAAAAAAATTGGTGTTGCAGATACTACTTTTGCAAGATATGATATGGCAAAAAGCGCAATTGATGAGTTGAAATCAAATGGTACTGGTTTTAAAATAATTCGTTACACGGTCCCTGGAATAAAAGATCTTCCAGTTGCCTGTAAAAAACTATTCGATGAACAAAACTGTGATATATGTATGGCCCTTGGGATGCCAGGTCCTCAACTTATTGATAAACAATGTGCTCATGAAGCTAGTACAGGTCTTATTCAAACTCAGTTATTGTGTAATAAACATATAATCGAAGTTTTTGTGCATGAAGATGAAACAGAGGACGAAAAAGAACTTGCATGGCTTGCTGAACAACGTAGCCGGGAACATGCAATAAATGTTTTAGATTTGCTCTTCAAGCCTGAGAGGCTAACCGGTTTAGCTGGTAGGGGCCAAAGAGAAGGTTTTGAGGATGAAAAACCATTAAAAATGTAAGAGTGTGAAACTTATGGCAAAAGATAGTAAAATAAGAATCGGAGCGGTTGTATCAGAGTTTAATTATGATATAACCATGATGATGTATGAGAGGGCAAAAGAACACGCCCATTTTCTTGGAGCAGAAATAACACAAACCATCAAGGTCCCAGGTGTTTTTGATATGGGTCTTGCAATCAAAAAACTACTGCAAAGAAAAGATATAGATTGTGTTGTAACAATAGGCACAGTCATTGAAGGTGAAACAAAGCATGATGACATTGTAATTCAACATGCAAGCCGTAAAATCGCTGATTTAGCAATTGAATATGATAAACCTGTAGGTCTTGGTATATCTGGTCCTGGTATGACTCGTCTGCAAGCTGAAGAGCGTATTGAGCGTGCTAAAGCTGCTGTAGAATCTGTTGTTAAATTACATAGACGTTTAAAACTATAAAAAAATATTTTTTTTAATTTTATTTTCTATTTTTATCTGCTAATTTAAAAGCAGAAGGTAGATGAATTGTATAAGACCCGTCTTTTTGAATAATTATAGGTTCTTCTTCTAAGAGTCCTTTTAAATCAATATTATATTTACCTGCTTTTTCAATATTTATTGTCTCAGGGTTTTTAGCGATTTTTTCGGGTTGATTTTTTATTTTGTTAATCATTGAGTTTCTATATTCATCTGACAGGTTTTCGATATCTTCTTTTGTTTCAACATGTTTTTTTTCTTCATTGGATAACTGTTTTTTCATCATTTTGCGGACTTCTTTGGGTTTAATTTTAACCCAGTTGCCTGATTTATCCATTACTTCTTTGTTTTGTTCTTTCATCAATTCCTGTATTGCCGTGTTTACATCTTTTCCAACTTCTTCTTTTTTGGTATTTCTTTGTTTTTCATTTAGAGGTTTTTTTGTAAAAAAGAAACGGTTGCCACCACAATCTGGGCATCCCTTTAATAGTTGTGAGGAACCCTCCTCGAATACTTTTCCACAGTTAAGACATTGATGAGGCATTTTTTTATTTTGCTCCTTTACCAGGTATTATCTCAGTTTGGATCATATTACTATCTTTTTTTACTGTCTTTAAAAGATTTGCCGGTCCAATTAGTGTAAGCCTTGGTTTTTTAATTATGCCAAATAGTTTTTGTATAAAACTAGTTTTTTCTTCCCCGTATCCTTCCATTTCTACACCAATAAATGTGTCATGTTCAATTTCTTTCATTGTGTTTTCTATAAGATCTGCCTGCTCCATTGGTGTTAAACCCTGCTCTAAGACAAGTATTTTCCCTTTTTTGACTTCTTTTAATATAAACTTGATTTTTTCGTTATAAGTTAAGTCTTCTAATTTTTGTTTGGATACAAGGTTTACTGATATGCCTGAACTTGTACTTTTGTTTTTATCTTTTTTGTTTTTCTTTGATTTTTTACCCATAGTACTTAGTTCACCTCTTTTTGCGTCTTTTTTTACTGAAATGTTTGACCATTGTTGAATAGAGGTTATCTGCGTTATATCCAGTTAAAGCACTTATTGGTATTACGGGGTGTTGTGGGAAAGCAGATTTAAGTGTTGCAGGGCTTGAATCGTCCGCATCAATTTTGTTGGCTGCTACAAGAACAGGTAGTTTACGCGCTTCTAGATTTCCAAGAATTGTTACATTTACTTGTGTAAATGGATCTTGCGTGGAGTCCATGACGAGAAGTACACCATCTATATCTTCAAGCCATTTAATTGACTCTATAACTCCTTCGGTCGCCTCTTTAGCGCGTCTTTTACTTTCATCACGGGTCATACCAAAAGTGTTCATAAATTCTTTAAAATCCACCTTTGTAGAGATGCCTGGAGTATCGACTATATCCATGAAAAGTGAGGAGTTGCCGTTTTCAATTTTAACATTTCTTTTCCATTTAGCACGACGAGTTTCATGCGGTATCTCAGAGACACTTCCCATGATATCTCCAGTCCAATCCCTAAGTATTCTATTTGCAAGAGTTGTTTTACCAACGTTAGGTGGACCATAGATTCCTATCTTAGCATGTTTTTTACCAAAAATCCTCTGTAAAATTGAGGAAAGTTTACCATTTCCAAATAGTCCCATCCAATTAATCCTCCTTAAACCTGTAACAGGTAGAGTGCATTAAAAGGTATAATTAAAGAGGTTTATTAGTTTAGCGGTTAAAAAATAAAAAAATTAAATTTTAATCCTTGTTTAATTTAGTAAAATCTATTAAATCACTTGTTATTGCTTGGATTTGGATGATATTGTGAGCCAGGATGAAATGAAAGTTGCAATGTATTACAATAACCATGATGTAAGAGTTGAAAAACAAAGCATTCCAGATATTGATGATGATGAATTATTGGTTAAAGTTGTTGCAAGTGGAATTTGCGGCTCAGATGTTATGGAGTGGTATAGGATTAAAAAAGCACCACTTGTTCTAGGTCACGAGATAGCAGGTGTTGTTGAAAAAGCTGGGAAAGATGTTAAAAAATTCAGTAAAGGAGATCGTGTTTTTGTTACCCATCATGTTCCGTGTAACACTTGTCGTTTTTGTTTAAATGGTCAGCATACTATTTGTGATACTCTTCATTCTACTAAATTTTATCCTGGTGGTTTTGCCCAATACTTGCGTGTCCCCCCCATTAATGTTGACCGTGGTACGTTTAAACTTCCTGATGATATGAGTTTTGATCAGGGTACCTTTATTGAACCTCTTGCATGTGCTGTGAGGGGTTTTAGAGTTGCAGATTTTAAACCTGCAAAAACTACTCTTGTCCTTGGTAGTGGTGTTGCCGGTATTTTAAATATTAAGCTTGCAAATGCTTATGGATCTAGTAGGGTTATTGCAACGGATATTGATAAATATCGTATAGACTCTGCTAAAGAGGTGGGTGCGGATTTTGCGTTTAATGCAAAAGAAGATATTTGCAAAAAAATTAAGGAAAACAATGATGGTCGACTTGCGGATTTTGTAGTTTTATGTGCTGGTGTTCCTAGTGCTATTAAACAAGCATTAGATTGTGTTGAACCGGGTGGTACCATTCTTTGGTTTGCCCCAACAAAACCTGGTGTAAATGTTGAGTTCCCATTTTTTGAAATATGGAATAAACAAATTAAGATGTTTTCAACCTATGCAGGTGCAGGTAAAGATATAATTGATGCAATTGAGCTTATTCGCTCAAAACAAGTAGTAATTGATGATATGATTACTCATAAATTCCCTATGGATCAGGTAGCAGAAGGTTTTAAACTAGTAGCAGATGCAGAAAAATCTATAAAAGTGATAATTGAACCAAATAAATAAAAAAAAGAAGAAAAATTTTTTTACTCGTTTTTTCCTTTTTCGTCTTTTATAGAGTAGTTACCATCGTTTTGAATTGTTGGTTTTTTTTCTGCCATATAGTAAAACATTGCAAAAAATGTTATCGCGCCGAATATGAATATTATTATGAAAAATATGATTGCTACTACTATTATTCCAAAGGCAAAGAATGTTACCAGCCATGCTAGTATACCAATGAGGTAAAAAATTCCAAGAATTACTGCTGCTAATGCAAGTGCGGCAAGAAAAACAGCAGCAAGTCCTTTCAACATTTTTTATTTATCCTCCAAGTAGGTTTCCTACTATGTTTCCGCCTTGTGGTCCTGATGATCCACCGCGACTGTGTGCCATAAATGGTGAAAGTGCGGTTGCAAGATTTCCCAGGTTCATTGATTGTAATAGTACTTTTCCAGGTCCACGAAGTGTTGTTAAAAATATTCCTTCTCCACCGAAAAACATGGTTTTAATTCCTTTTACACGTTCAATATCATATTGTACAGTTGAATCCCATCCTACAGCACTTCCAGTGTCTACTTTTAATATTTGATTGGGTTGCAGGTCAAATTCAACAAAATCTCCACATGCATGTATCCATACTGTTCCAGGTCCTGTAAGTCTTTCTAGTATGAATCCTTCTCCTCCGAAGAATGCAGATCCCAGTCTTTTTTGAAATGCTATACTTAAGTCTAGTGAGTCTTCTGCGACTAAAAAAGCGTCTTTTTGGACTATAAAGTCTTGTCCTTGAGGGAGTTGTAATGGTTTTATTGTTCCTGGTGCGTTTCCACCAAAGGATACCATACCTTGGCCACCGGCTGATGTAAATTCTGTGAGAAACATTGTTTCTCCTGCAAATTTTCTGCCAAGCCCTTTTAGAAATCCCCCTCTCATTTTTGATTCCATGGCAATATTTCCACTCATGTATATCATTGAGCCTGCTTCTGCGTAGAGTTTTTCCCCAGGGTTAATCTGTATAGTAACCAACTGTAGATTATCTCCACTTATTTTATATTCCAATTTAAAGCCTCCATATTTTTTTGTTTTAGGTATTATAAAATAGATTAAAAATTTATCTTAAAAATCAATTTTTTTCAAAAGATTATAATTATATAGTTTTATTTCCTATCTGTTATATGAAGAAGATAAGGGCAATATGGGAACTTATGCGTCTTGAACATGGTATAATGATTTTTATTGCTATTCTTATCGGCTCTCTTATAGCTTTAGAGGGTGAGGCGTTTCCCCCTTGGAAGAATTTTTTTCTTACTTTTTTGACTGCTTTGTTTCTTGAGTCAAGTACTTTTGCACTGAATGATTATTTCGATTATGATATAGATAAGAGAAATGTGCGTGAGGATAGACCATTGGTGCGTGGTGATGTTAAACCTAAGACTGCGCTGTATTTGTTTTTTATCTTTTTTCCACTTGGTATTGTTTGTTCTTATTTTGTAAATACGATATGTTTTCTTATTGCCCTTGTTACTGCTTTTTTAGCTATTTTATATGATGCAAAGATGAAGAGGTTTAAGCTTATCGGAAATTTTTATATTGCTTATGTTATGGCTATCCCCTTTGTATTTGGTGGAGCTGCAGTTATAGAAGAAAACACTATGGCTTTTGATATTCCTCCATCTATTTTTATTGTATCTTTAATTGCTTTTCTGGCGGGTTCTGGCCGGGAGATAATGAAGGATGTAATGGACTTTGAGGGTGATCAAATAGAGGGTGTGCGTTCTTTTCCAAAGTATATTGGTGTGTATCGTTCAAATGTGCTTGCTGCATTTTTTTATCTTATTGCAATTGCATTGAGTTTTATACCATACATGTCTAAAACTTTTTATCTTTATCACCAAAACATTTATTATATAAGTATTATTATAATAACTAATGTAATGTTACTTATAACGTCGACGCAGCTGATATTCAACAAAAATATTGCGATTAGAAAATTTAGAAAAATAACACTAGTTGCAGTTTTTATCGGGCTACTAGGATTTCTTATAGGTGCGTTTGTTCACTAAAAGTTGATGCAGGGAGGCAAAAGTTAGATGATTCCACCAGATGTTTCAGGAGTGCTTCTTGTTTATATCTATGTTGTAATCCTTCTTATAATAACTGAAAAAATACTTGATAATCTTCCAACTGATATAAATCGTAAAATTTTACATATCATGGTTGGAAATATTGCATTTCTCCTTCCGATTTTTGAGACATCTTGGGTGATGGCATTTCTTGCAGCAGGACCATTTATAATTTTTACATTTCTTATGAGTCCCTATACTCCGATTAAAAAAATGAGGGGTCGTACTTCTGCTGCTGGGCATGGAATGGGTTTGGTATATTACTCAATAGCATGGACTGTACTTGCGTATTTGTTTTTTGATCATATGGAAATTATCGCAATAGGTATTCTTGCAATGTCTTATGGTGATGGTTTCGCGTCAATTATAGGGAGTAGATTTGGAAAACATAGATATAGAGTCTGGGGTGATGAGAAGAGTTTTATTGGTTCTTCTACTATGTTTGCTTTTACTTTTTTAACTGCCGTTATTGCACTGCTTTATTATGGTGTTTCACTTGATGGTAAAATTATAATACTTGTGTATATTTCCTTTGTTGCAACACTTGTAGAGGGGATATCACCAAAGGGTCTTGATAATATATCTGTACCCTTTATTGCACCAGTTCTTTATTGGATTTATTTTATAGCGTGAAGTAAGCTTATGAGATTGATAATTGTTGATGGGTTGGATGGTGTTGGAAAGGATACTCATGCAGAGTTTATTAAAAATAGATATGAAAAGCAGGGTGAAAGAGTAGTTGTTCGCTCTCATCCGACAGATGATAATTTTTTTGGTAGATGTGCTAAGAAGGCTTTGCTTGGAGAAGGTAAAATAAATAAAATTAAAGCCTCAGTTTTTTACATGTTTGATGTTTTAAGATCGGTTAGGAAATATTACAATCGTAGAGATATTGATACACTTATAATGGTGCGATATTTGATTGGAACTGCATATCTTCCTTCCAAGATTTACAGAATAGGTTACAGATTTTTTTATAATTTTGTACCAACCTCTAGATATCTTTTTTTTCTTGATGCTACACCTCAGGAGTTGCTCGATCGTGTGAGTAAACGGGAAGAATCTGAAGTATTTGAAACTCTTGAATCTTTTAGAAAAGTCCGAAAAAAAGCTTTGTCAGTTGTCAGTGATTGGCATATTGTTAATACTAGTGGTACTATAGATGAAACATACAGCTGTATTGATAAGATTTTAGGTATGTTGGATTGTGAAAAAAAGTGATATTTTTGTCATTTTTGTTAGTAATATGACATTTATTTTACGATAATAATAAAAAAGTTTATATACTTATATGGCGATTAATAAATGTAGGATGGGGGAGTTATCCTAATTTTTTCCTATCTCTCCTCACCACCTCCACAGCTTCCCCATCCAATTCAACTCAATATTTTTTCCCTAAAAATAATTTTTAATTATATTCTCAAATCTAGGAACAGTCCTAAATTGAGAGATATTTTCAGGTTTTATCCATCTATACTCTGAATGCTCCCAGTCTATTTGTATTTTACTTTTTTTTAAAAGTCTAAAAATAAAAGGATGAACTCTCCAGTCATGTTTTTTATTTTCTTCTATATCAGTAAATTTTACTGGTTCACAAATTTTCTCAAGTCTAATATCTTTTTTTTCAATATTTACTTCCTCTTTTATTTCTTTAAAAGCTGTATCCAGGGGGTTTTCATTAGACTCAACATAGCCTGCCACTCCACCCCACAACCCCTTGTATGTTTTAACCTTGTTACTTCTATGTAAAATTAGGATTTTATCATTCTGATTTACAATTATACATGTAGCAACATCTGGCATATTTTTTTTAAAACCTTTTACAAATATAATCAATTACAGACTCAAAAACAGCTTTACCATCACCCTCTTTTATATCCTTACTTTTTTGTGTCCAATCAGGATGTTGATATCTATCCAAAACTCGTTCAGGATGAGGCATCATACCGAATACATTTCCAATGTGATTACAAATACCTGCAATGTTTTGAGGTGAACCATTTGGATTCCAAGGATATCCTGCGTAGTTACCTTCTGAGTCAACATATTTGAATACAATTTGATCGTTTTTTTCTAAATCATTAATAAAATCATTTTGCATATCTAGGGGAAATAATAGTTTTCCTTCAGCATGTGCACTTGGTATAAGTCTTATCTCATTTTTCTGAATTTTTTTAGTGAAAATACATTTTCCATTATTTTCATGTTTAAGATATGTTGGTCTGCATTCAAATCTATCTGAGTCATTTATTGTTAAACAAGCTTTTGGGGTAGGAGATATTGTATCTTTTATAGCGGGTAGTAACCCAAGTTCGGTTAGTACTTGAAATCCATTGCATACTCCAAGTATTGGATATTCTTGTTCAACGTATTCTTTTAATTCTTTTTGGAGTTTGCTTTTAATCCTTGCTGCAAAAATTGCACCTGCGCGTATATAATCCCCTGCTGAGAAACCGCCAGGTATCATAAGACATTGGAAGTCTGAGAGGTTTCTTTTTTCGTCTTTATTGCAGTCTATGTGAAGTAGTTGTTTTAGATGTACAAATTCGGGTTTTGTTCCAAGGTTTTCAAATGCATCATGTGATTCTTGTTCGCAGTTTGTCCCCTCTATTCTCAATATAGCGATTTTTATATCTTGTTTTTTCAACTTGTTTTTCACCTGGTGTAAAGGGTGTATTGTTTACTGTTTTATTTTGATTTTGCAAAAATTTTTTTATAACCTATTTATTTAACTCATATACAATATAAACGTAAAATTTATATAATATATTTTAATGACATTTAATTAAATATAATTATATGTAATTAAGGTGAGTTAGTATGGCAAAAGAAAAAAAATACACTACAATATCAATACCAACACCACTTGCACAAAAAATCAAAAAAAGAATTGAAGGGACAGGTTTTAACTCATTATCATCATATGTAACCTATGTTCTAAGAGAAGTTATATCTGGTATTGAAGATAAGGATGAAGAAGCCTTCTCAAAAGAAGACGAAGAAAAAGTCAAAGAACGCCTTCGAGCATTAGGCTATTTAGACTAAGAAAAGATGGAAAAATGACACAATATAACCTTACACATTTAGAAAAACTTGAAGCAGAAGCAATATTTATAATGCGAGAAGTGGCCGCTCAGTTTGAAAGACCAGCTCTTCTATTTTCAGGTGGTAAAGACTCAATTGTGATGGGCCATATTGCAAAAAAAGCATTTTATCCTGCAATAATTCCTTTTCCATTCTTGCATATTGATACAGGGCATAATTTCCCTGAAACACTTGAATATAGGGACAATTATGTTAAAAAACTAGGTGCACGTCTTGTAGTTGGAAGGGTTGAAGATTCAATAAAAAAAGGGCGTGTAAAAGAGGAAACGGGAAAATACGCGAGTAGAAATTATTTGCAGACAACAACACTTTTGGATACAATTGAAGAACATAAATTTGATTGTTGTATTGGTGGTGGACGCCGTGATGAGGAAAAATCACGTGCAAAAGAGAGGTTTTTTTCTCATAGAAACGAGTTTGGTGAATGGGATCCAAAAAATCAAAGACCTGAGTTATGGGCTCTTTATAATGGTAAATATAACATTGGTGAACACTTTAGAGTATTTCCACTTAGCAACTGGACTGAGATGGATGTCTGGCAATATATTTTAAAAGAACAAATTGACATTCCAAAACTTTATTTTTCACATAAAAGAAAGTGTATAGAACGTGATGGAGTAATACTTGCGTATACTGATTTTCTTAATATGGATGAAGAGGAGAAAGACAATGCTCAAGTCATGGAGGTTCGTTGTCGAACAATAGGTGATATGACCTGTACAGGTCTTACAAAATCAGAAGCAACTACTCTTGAAGATATTATAAATGAAGTCGCGCAAATTAGAAGCTCTGAGCGTGGTAATAGGGCTGATGATAAACGCTCAGAGACTGCAATGGAAGATAGAAAAAAGGAGGGATACTTCTAACTATGGTAGATCAAGACACATATCTTGATATGGAACTACTCAGATTTACAACTGCTGGAAGTGTTGATGATGGAAAGAGTACTCTAATAGGACGTCTTTTATATGATAGCAAAACTCTTTTTTCAGATCAGATAGAAAATCTTGAAAAAGTAAGCCAGAGGCGTGGTGAAAACCTTAATCTAGCACTTTTAATGGATGGGCTTAAATCTGAACGTCAACAGGGTATCACAATAGATGTGGCATATAGATATTTTGCAACTCCAAACAGAAAATTTATAATTGCAGATACACCTGGTCATCCGCAGTATACTAGAAATATGGTCACGGGTGCCTCTACTGCTAACTTGGCTGTAATTTTAGTGGATGCAAGAAAGGGAGTGGTTGAGCAGACTCATAGACATATTTTTATTGCATCTCTTCTGCAAATTCCACATTTTGTAATATGTATAAATAAAATGGATCTTGTGGATTTCAAAGAGGAAGTATATAACAAAATTAAAAAAGAAATTAAAGATTTTGTATCAAAACTAAATGTACATGATGTGTTTTTCATACCAATAAGTGCACTGCTTGGTGATAATGTTGTTGATAAATCAGAAAACATGCCATGGTATGAAGGATCAACTCTTCTATATCTTCTTGAAAATATTCATATCGCTAGTGATGAAAACTTAATTGATTGTCGTTTTCCGGTTCAATATGTAATACGTCCCAGGGATGATAATTTTCATGATTATAGGGGTTATGCTGGAAAAATTGAAAGCGGTATTTTCAAACCAGGTGACAATGTAAAAGTTCTTCCTAGTGGTTTTACCACCAGGATTAAATCAATTGAAGATCAAGATAACAAAAAAGTTAGAGAGGCGTTTCCTCCAATGTCTGCAACTATTCAGCTTGAAGATGAGTTGGATGTAAGCCGTGGAGATATGATAGTTCGTGAAAACAATGTTCCAATTATCGGTCAGGATATTGATTTAATGGTTTGTTGGATGAATAAGAAAAAACTTCAGCTTGGTAAAAAATATATTGTTCGTCATACCACAAATGAGACAAAATGTATTGTTAAAGAGTTGCTATATAAGCTTGATATTAACACTCTTCATAGAGTTGAAAATGCAGAAGATTTAAAACTAAATGAGATAGGTAGAATAAAAATTAGAACTGCAAAACCTCTATTTTATGATGAATACAAAGAAAACCGCGCTACTGGTTGTATAATAATTATAGATCCAAATACAAATGAAACAGTTGGAGCAGGAATGATTAGAGAGTAAGGGGTAAATTTGTATGATTAAAGATTTAGAAGGCACGGGTCTTTTGATTCATCACTGGGATACAGATGGTATTAGCTCTGCGAAAATATTGCTTGAGGAAATTGGTGACAAAATTATTGAAAATAAGACACCAATTCTTGGTAATTATTTTTTAACGCAGGATGAGCTAAAAGCATATTGTAAATTTGATTTTGTAATTGTTGCTGATATGAATCTACCAAAAGAAAACATTTTAAAACTTGCAGAAAACGCTGAAGTATTAATTTTTGATCATCATCTTGGACCTCAGATAAAAGAAGTCTTTCATTATAATCCAGTTATTAAAGGAGAAGATTCAGATATTTATCCTTCAGCTAGCTGGATTGTAAATGACTATTTTAAACGTGATGTTAACTTGTATGCACTACTTGGAGTAGTAGGTGATCATGAACAAAAAATCAAAAATAACATTAAATTTAACAAAATAATTGAAAAATTCTGCTTTGAGAACAATTTATCTTTTGAAGATCTTCATAAAATGGTTTATCTGCTGGATTCAAACTATAAGCTGGGTGATAAAAAAGCAGTGGAGGATGCACCAAGAATTCTTCTAAAACATGATTCAGCTGATTTTATAATGCGTAATAAAAAATGGAATGAAAACCTTAAAAAACTCGACAGTGAAACTGAAAAACAGCTTAGTATGCCAAATAAAGAAATCAATGATGTAATCTTTAAAAAAATTGATACATCATATAATATTATTTCAACTATTACTAGAAAGGTTGCATGGAGTACTGGTAAAAATACAATTGTGGTAAACACAGGATATTTTGATGATAAAAACCAGCTGTATGTTAGGAGCAATAAAAACGTTGAACCGCTTATCAGACGTGGTAAACAACTCGGGTTTAAATGTGGTGGGAAAAAAGAAGTACTTGGTGCAATTTTGCCAAAAGATGTAACAAATTCTTTTGTTGAGGAGATAATAAATTTTTTAAAATAAATGAAAGGCATGTATTATGAAAACAGATGAAAAATCCAAAAATATAATTTGGCATGAACACAAGGTTACAAGAGAACAGAGGGAGAAATTACTTAATCAAAGGGGGTGTGTTGTTTGGTTTACAGGTCTTTCTGGTTGTGGTAAATCAACTATTGCAAATGAACTATCGTATAGGCTTTACAAAAAAAACAAGTTATCTTATATTTTCGATGGTGACAATATTCGTCATGGTCTCAATAAAGACCTAGGGTTTTCAGCAGAGGATAGGTCTGAAAACATACGTCGTATCTCTGAGATTGCACGTCTTTTTGCTGATGCAGGGGTTATCACTATTACTGCTTTTATTTCACCTTATAGAAAAGATAGACATTTATGCCGCGATATGGTGGGGAAGGTTAGATTTATTGAAGTATACGTTAAAGCGTCTTTGAGTGTTTGTGAAAAGCGTGATCCTAAAGGTTTATATAAAAAGGCGAGAGCAGGTGATATTAAAGATTTTACAGGTATTGACGCACCATATGAGGAACCAGAAAATCCTGAGGTAGTTGTCGATACAGAAAAAGAGTCAGTAAAAGAGAGTACAGATAAGATAATTGAAAAACTCGTTGAACTTGAAATTATCTAAAAAGCCAGTTTTCTTTGGAGTATATCTTATGAAGTTAAACAAAGATAAAAACTATATTGTTTCTGGGCTTGAACGCTCAGGTACAAGTATGCTAATGCAGATGCTCAATGCAGCTTCATTAGATATAGAGTATGACAGCAGATCCAGACCTTCTGATGAGAATAATCCTCGGGGTTACTATGAGCTTGAAGGTGGCAAGATAATAAATAGACTTATGGATGGTTCTTTTCCTTTTGAAAGATTCAAAGGAATATTTATTAAAATTACCTCATATGGGCTTAAGTTTCTTCCACCCGGTGATTATAAAATAATTTACTCTGAGAGAAATATCGATGAGATAATGGACTCAATGCAGCGTATGACTGGTAAAAAAGACAGTAAACGTGATAAAACCAAAACTGCTTTTATAAATTTAAATGAAATGATTAAAAAACAGATAAAAGCAAGGTCTGATGTTGATGTAATTTTTGTAAATTATAACAATATCCTTGAAAACTCGGATGATGATATTGGAAAAATCAAAGATTTTTTAGATATGTCTGATGATGCAGTTGTGCAGATGAAAAAGGCTGTTGATTCCAGGCTTTATCGTCAGAGGAGAAAATAGTTAAAATAAAATAACTAATTTAACTCAATATATATAGGATGAGAAAAACAATTTATGTCTAATAATTTTAAAAAAGAACGTAAGGTTGGAAGGGTAAATAAATTCCTAAGACATTCTTTTTATAATTTTCAAGTAAAGGATATACTTGCTATCGTTCTTGCATTTTTTATTTTATTTGCATTTTATTTTGGCCCTCGAATAACAGGTCTTTCGCAATCTGGTCAAACAATGATTGGAATACTTCTTATGGCTGCATTTTTATGGATACTAGAACCAATCCCTCTTCCTGCAACCGGTTTGCTGATTATGATACTTCAACCCCTTTTAGGTGTTTTATCCTCTGATAAAGTTTTTAGTTCATTTGGCAATCAAGCTGTGTTTTTTTTAATAGGTGCTTTTATAATTGCTGCAGCAGTGGAAAAACATGGTCTTCATAGACGTATTGCTTTAAAGTTTTTGAGTTTCTTTGAAAAGTCTCCGCGTTTGTTTACTTTTGGTATAATGCTTACCTGTGCAACATTGTCGTTTATTATGCCTGAGCATGGTGTGGCAGCCCTGTTTCTTCCTATTATCACCTCGATTCTTATTGCTATGAAAATTGTTCCAAAGCAGAGTAACTTTGGAAAAGTGAGTATGCTTTCAGTTGCATATGGATGTTCAATTGGAAGCTTGGGCACTCTTATTGGTGGAGCGCGTAACCCGTTGACTGTTGGTGTTCTTGCAGATAATGGAATAACTGTTACTTTTGTTGATTGGATGATATATTCTATGCCAGTTGTATTTATTGCCCTGCCTTTGGTATGGCTTATTTTACAGTTCACGTTTCCCATTGAAATTGATGATATAACTCTTGCGAAACGTGAAATTAACAAACAAGTATCAAAAGAGGGAAGAATTGATAAAAACGAGATAATGGTTTTGTTAACATTAGCTGTTACTGTGTTTTTATGGGTTTTTTATTCACATGATGTATATTTCGGTTTGGCAGGTATTGCAATTCTTGGTAGTATGATACTTTTTATTTCTGGTAATATAAATTGGAAAGATATTGAACAACGTGTCCCGTGGGGTATAATCCTTCTTTATGGGGGTGCTATAACCCTGGGTTATGGTCTTACAATGAGTGGTGCTGGAGGTTGGATTGCAGATTCTATTTTGACAAATATTGGTGGAAATATTTATCTTGTGGTTCTCGGTCTTATTCTTTTTACAATTCTTTTAACAAATATAATGTCAAATACGGGGGCTGTAGCCGTGCTTCTTCCAATTGGTATTTCGGTTGCAGCTGGGCTTTCAAATGTTACAGCTTTGTTTACATCTATGACGATAGCACTCAGTGGTGGTCTTGCGTTTATGCTTGTAATTGCAACGCCGGGTAATGCTATTACTTATTCATCCGGATATTATAACTTACGTGATCTTCTAAAAGCAGGGGTACTTGCAAATATTGCATGTATCATTGTAATGTTTTTAGTTGCAATTTTTTACTGGAAGGGAATATTAAACTTATGACAAATATAAAATATAATAAATCTTATAGGAAGTAAAAAAATGTTTAAAAACATCCTAATACCAATATCCTCAGAAGTATATTCAAGGCAAGTATTAGAAAGAGCGATTTTTTTAGCAGATAAATTCAAAAGTAAACTAACTCTTTTTTATATTATTGAAAATAGGACTCTGGAGCAGGTTGAAAAAAAATCTGATATGTATAGGACCGAACATGACCGCCTTGTAATAAAAAAAGATGTAATGAACATACATAAAAAAACAGTAGACAACATCATTCTTGATGATGCAAAAACTCTACTGGAGAGTAAAGATATATCTTTTGTTGAAAAAACATTGAGGGGAGAATTTGGTGAAGTTATTAAATCCGAGGCGTCATCTAAAAAATATGATTTAATTCTTATGGGATATGGTAAAGGATGTAATCTAGATTATAGTTTTTTTTATGAAATAGATGTGCCTTTATGGATTGAATCTAATCTTAAAAGCAAATCTATTCTTGCGGTGTGCTCAAATCTAGCACCAAACAAGATTGTACCCAAAATTAGTATTAAACTTGCAAATAAACTCGGTTGGGAGCTAAAAATGCTTTATGTAACAGATACGCAGGATAGTGTGGAGGTAGATGAGAAAGGTGAGCGATCATCTAGAAAAGAACAACGGGATTTAGCGTTTATTGGTCAAAAGTTTGTAAAAAAGATGCAGGATAAAAAAATGGATATAAGAATTGTAAAGGGAAATCTTGAGCGTGAAATTCAAAAAGAGGCAAAAAATGAACAAATCGGCTTAGTCATTATTGGTCGTGAACGTAAAGAGAAGGGGCCCCTTGGTCTTCCGGCTGGAAATGTTAAACAAAAAATCGCTCAGAAATGTAAATACTCGGTGCTTTTTATAAATTAAATATGTCAAACTCTTTTTTTACTAATTAAATATATTGAAAATGTTAGTAAAGATAAAATAACGTTATATATTTACAAGATAAAAAAAGGCGTATAAATTATGAAAGCTGTAATACTAGCTGCAGGTGAGGGTAGAAGGCTTAGACCTTTTACAGAAGCTATGCCAAAAGTTATGCTTCCAGTTGCAAATAAACCTATTTTGGAGCATGTTGTAGATGCTTTAAAAAATAGTGGTG
>CAZOBL010000009.1:3710-27764 GCA_964578185.1 uncultured Thermoplasmatales archaeon | reverse complement strand
TATTTTTTATTTTAAAATTCGAATAAAATTTGTTTTTGTCTACTTTTTTTACTGGCAATATATTCATGTATATTCTTCTCTTTACAATAATGAAAGTTAAAAATGAGACAATAGATATAAAAATTATCTATATACAATAAAATACCTATATATTAATATATATTTTATAGTTGTAGAGTAAAATAATGGGCTCATCTCCCAATGCCAAATTATGGCGTGAGGACGAAAAAACAAGGGGCAAATGGGAGATGACAGGAGGGGATGTGGGATGCCCATATAATGCAGAACAAATTCTTTTTTTATATACAATTCAACTGGGGGGTTCAAGCGGAATCTACACGTGCCCACCATAGGGCTCTACATTTACATGTAGATTCTACCACTGGCTAACCTACAATATGTAGATAATAATGCAAATATATATACCTATTCCATATAATATATAGATGTACATATATCATAAATAGAAATATTTAGACTATGAACTTTTTTACAATTTAAAAAACCCTTTCTTTTTGATAAACAAAACTAGAAAAGTCTCAGAAATAATCAAAATTGCACCTAAAACAATAACCGGTAAAAACTTAACACTCTGATCACCAGTATCAAAAAAATTAAAAATATCACCAAAGAAATCTGAAAAACCCTTTAATATATCATCCTTTTCTTTAGTCTTGGTTGAATTATCCAGTTTCCTTTCAGATTTTTCATTATCATCTTCTTCAATTTCAGGACTAAAAAACTCCTCAGAATCAATATATACATTTGTACTATCAGTAGCTTTTTGACCTGTGCTATCAGTTACTGTAAACTCAACCTGATAATCACCCGGTAAATAAAAACTGTGAGTTGGGTTTTTTAAATCTGAGATTGTACCATCCTTAAAATCCCATTTGTATCCATAGGGAGGTGTACCACCTGTAATCGTTGCTGAAAAACGTATTTGTTCCCCTTCAGTATACCCCCTATATGATCCATCTACAACAACTAATAATGCTTCTACTTGTGAGCCATCATCTTCATCATCCTGGTTTTCCTCCTCCGATTCGTCATCGCCACTATCGGAAGGTCCATTAGGCTGATCCTCTCTTTCTTCTACAGATACATGTGTTATATCGATATCCTCTTCATTAAAATCATCTAAAACAGATAAAGTAATAGTGTAATTACCAGGTTGATTAAAGGATTTATTAACAATAGCACCTGTTTTTATAAAAGTATTATCAAAATACCAATTATATTCTAATATTTCTCCATCTGAATCATAGCTTTTGGATGCATTAAAAATTATCTGTTCATCTACAAAACCTGTATATGGACCTGATGTATCAGCAACAGGTGGAGTGTTTAAAATTGATGAGTTAACACTTATATGCAAATCGATATAATATAGTTCAATATCTTCTGATATTTTAACTGTTTTATTATAAAGAGGTTCAAAGTTTTTGCCTTTGTATTTAATGTTAAAATATCCAATTTGTCCGTTGAATCCATTAAACCCTATATTATAATTAAAACAACTATTGTTTTCTTTAAATGTAAAAGCAGATTTTTCTTCTGAGTTGACCACAATACTCACCAATACTTCTGCTTTTGAAACTTCGCCATTAATATACACACATCCTTTTACAATATGAGGAGATATCTGCGAGGCGTTAACAGATGAAAAACTAAAGAAAAAAGAACTGAAAATCATAATCGTTGTTAAAAATATCAAATATCTTTTTATTTTCAAATTATTCAACAACCCTAAAGTTTTTCATAGATTTTTTAAAGACAGTACAGGAAAAATTGACAAAAATTACATAACAATTTGGAAAATAAAATATATAGGCTATATACAAAAATAACCTATTTACCTTCATATAGTCTTTTAGCTGTTGATACAGGTAGATTTTCTTTAATTATTGAATCTGCAGCTGCTTTAATATCATAATTAACACGATACCATTCAGCTTTTTTATTATCTGTATTAAAAACCATAAAACTTGCTTTTGATATTCCATCACGAGGTTGACCTACAGAACCAGGGTTTAAAAAAAGTGTATCATCTATTTTTGCTTCCATCTGAACATGTGTATGACCAAAAACAAAAACATCTACATCAACCATCTCAGAAAAAACCTTTAGCACTTTATCTGACACCCAAGGATGTACATATTCACGTAGATTATCACGAGGGCTACCATGAACCATATAAAAAGAGATACCATCAAACTCAAAAGTTTTATTTTCTGCTAGATTTTTTAAAAAATCAAAATTTGATTTTTTTAAATTATTTTTAGAGTAAATCACACCTGCTTTGCCCATATCATTAAAAATAGAGAGATTATCACTTACCACGCCATAGTCATGATTTCCTAACACACATGTTATCTCATTTTTTTTAACAAGATCTACACATTCATCAGGAAAAGCATTATAACCCACAATATCACCCACGCAAAAAATATGCTCGATATCCATTTTATTTATTTTATCAATTACACTCTTAAGAGCATGTAGATTTGAATGAATATCAGATATAAAAGCAAGTTTCATATAAAATCAAAAACCACCTTTAAAAAATAATACACTAGACATCATATAAAAATACCTACAAAAAAACTACAAATACTACAAAGAAAACAATAATAATTGTGATTGCAAAAAAAGCGATAATTTTCATATCAAAATCAAAGGATTTCCTACGGCTAAATTTTTTAAAATTTCTATCTTTAACATGATCACTAATTACTTGTGCATAACATGCACTACATAAAGATTTATCACCCCATATATCTATTTGCTTAGGGATTTTTCTTAAATTTTTTTCTCTACCACATCTAAAACATTTTGACATTAAGTACTCCAATGAAATTTTTTTATATTGTTATTATCAAAACTATAGACTTTAAAAAATTTGCAAAAATACATTATGTTTTCTCTATAGTTCTCTATAATACAAATTTGTTTTTTGTACGGTTTGCAATTGATACTAAACTAAGCATAATTGGTACCTCCACAAGTACCCCTACAACTGTAGCAAGCGCTGCACCCGAGTTTAACCCATAAACACTAATTGCAACGGCTACTGCCAACTCAAAAAAGTTACTTGCACCGATCATTGATGCGGGAGCTGCAATTTTATGTGGAAGACGCCATAGAAAAGCCCAGCCATAAGCTATTGAGAATATAAAATAAGTCTGAATGGTAAGTGGTATAGCAATTAAGGCGATATGAAACGGATTTGAAAGAATAATATCTCCTTGAAAAGAAAACAAAATAACTAAGGTTAAAAGAAGACCGGCTATAGTAATTTTACCCAGTTTTCCAAGTAGACTGTCAAGTTTTTTTTGTCCACCTCTTTTAATTATCTGATTTCTAGTAAAATAACCAGCTATAAGCGGTATCACAACAAACAAGACTACTGACAAAAACAGTGTTTCATAAGGTACACTCAAACCACTGATACCTAAAAGAAAGGAAACAATAGGCACATATGCAATTAATATTATAAGGTCATTTGTGGCAACCTGAACAAGTGTATAACCTGGGTCACCCTTGCTTAGATAACTCCAGACAAAAACCATTGCAGTACAAGGGGCAGCACCTAAAAAAACAGCTCCGGCTAGATACTGCTGTTGAAGATCTGAACTTATAAAATTAGAAAATACTATGGTAAAGAAAATAAAAGCAAATATATACATTGTAAAAGGTTTAATAACCCAGTTTGTAACCCATGTAACTACAAGTCCTTTAGGCTTTTTTGTAGCATTTACAATGCTTGAAAAATCAACGCGTACCATCATCGGATAAATCATTAACCATATCAGAATCGCTACAGGGATTGATACATGAGCATATTCAAGTTTACTTAACATCTCTGGGAAAGCCGGTATAAATCGACCTATAGCTATCCCAAGTACTATACAGATTATAACCCATAAGCTAAGATATTTTTCAAAAAACCCTAATGTGTCATCGCCCATATTGTTTTAACAGCACTCCTCTTTTTGTTGTAGTTTATCTGAGAGTATCTCGGCTTTTTTTACGAAGTCATATATGGATGGTTCTGTAATTTTGTAGTATACATTTTTTCCTTTATTTTTAGTCTGCACTATTCCACATTTTTTTAAAAGATGTAGATGGTGTGATACTAGTGATTGTTCTAAATTTAGTTTTTCTTCTATTTCACAAACGCATTTTTCTTTTTTTTCTAAAAAAAGGATTATGTTTCTGCGGTTGTCGTCGACTATACATTTTAGGAATTTATTATTCTTCATATGAACAAATATTCATATGAATGAACTTTCATATAAAGTTTTTGTAGATATAATATATAGATATTGCTTAAAAAAAATCAATAATCCAATCCTTGATTTCATCACGAGTCTTACGAAAAACATCCAATGTATCCTCAATACTACCATCAAACTTAGAAGGATCCTCAAAACTTCTGTGAACAACTCTTTTACCAGGGAAAAAAGGACAGCTCTCACGAGCATTATCACAAACAGTCACCACATAATCAAAATTTTCTCCTCTGAAATCATCAATAGTTTTAGAATAATGCTTAGAAAGATCCACCCCTATCTCTTTCATAACCTCCGCAGCATAAGAATTAACCTGAGTTTGCTTAACACCGGCACTATATGCCTTATATTTAGTACCATAAATACTGTTTAAAAACCCCTCTGCTATTTGACTACGGCAGCTATTATGAGTACATAAAAACAAAACAGTTTCTTTATTTTCCATTATTGGCTACACCAGTAAAACATGCTTTGCTAGTCTCCTCACGGCAATCAATTTCAACACGTTCACCAGTCTCCATGTAAAAAATCTTCTCAGCCATTTTACAAGCATGATCCGCGCATCTTTCTAGGTATCTTGCTACCATTATGTAGTCCGTGCAGCGTTTAATGACTTTGGGGTCTTCCATCATATAAGAAAGCGCTTCTCTAAAAATTGAGTATCTAAGCTCATCAACATCTTCTTCGCGGTCAATGAAATCATTAAAAAGTTTTAAATCACCCTTCTTAAAGACTCTGAGTGCATCATCAACCATGCTACAGACTATATCAGCCATATGAGGAATATCAACAAGTTTACGCACATGTTCATCATTTTCAAAATGTTTAACTATTTTTGCAATATCCTTACCATATCTTCCTACTCTTGTAAGATATGTAATAAGTTTAAGAATACATGCTATTTGACGCATGTCTTTTGCCATCGGCTGATACAACGCGATAAGTCTGAATGCCTTTTTTTCAATATTGTTGTCCATATCGGCTATTTTAGTTTTATTATCATTAACCCATTTTGCGCGTTCTTCATCCAAATCCTTTAAAGCAACTACAGATTCTTTTAGCATCTTTCTTGCTAAATTTCCCATTTCTATTACTTCATCTTTAAGTTCTTCTAATTCAACATGAAATTTTTCAACCATACTACATCTTCTCCTATATTTTTTTATCCAAATCTACCAGTAATATAATTTTCAGTACTCTCCTCTTGTGGGTTTTCAAATATCTGCTTGGTTTTACCAAACTCTATGAGTTTACCTAGATACATATAAGCTGTATAATCGGAAACACGTGCAGCCTGTTGCATATTATGAGTAACGATAACCACAGTATAATCTTTTATAAGCTCACGAATTAAATCTTCAATTTTAGATGTCGCAATGGGGTCAAGTGCGCTACATGGCTCATCCATAAGGATAACATCCGGGTTAATCGCAAGAGCACGGGCTATACACAAACGTTGCTGTTGACCACCAGATAAACCCATAGCTGACTCATTTAAACGATCTTTCACTTCGCCCCATAAGGCAGCACCCTTTAAACTATCCTCAACTACTTTATCGAGTTCCTTTTTTTTACGCATACCCGCAATACGACAACCATAGATAATATTTTCATAGATGCTTTTTGGAAAAGGATTAGGTTTTTGAAATACCATACCAACTTTTTTACGAATCTCCACAACATCAGTTTTACGATCATAAATATCTAAACCATCAAGATAAACACTCCCTTTAACATGGCATTTATCAATAATATCATTCATACGATTCAAACAACGAATAAGAGTAGATTTACCACAACCAGAAGGGCCAATTATTGCAGTTACCTTTTTTCTATGAACAGGCATGGAAACATCAAATAGAGCTTGTGATTTATCATACCATAAATTCAAATTTTTGGTTTCCATTTTTAGTTCTTTATCCATCTTTTTTTTCTTTGAAACCGTAGAATTGTCATCTTTTAATATCGAATCAAATTTCTTACTTATATCTTTGAATTTATTCTTGATATCTAGTTTTCTTTTCATGTTAATTAGAAATCCTCCCTGAATTTTTCTCTTATTATTAATGCAATTACATTAATTATCAAAAACATTGATAATAACACCAAAGCTGCAGACCAACCATTTTGAAGCCTTGCTGCACTCTGAACAGGCCCACCATAGCCTTTCAGCCGAAATAACTGATAAATATGCACTGGTAACGCACGTATAGACTGCCACATTAAACCAAATGGATTTAAACCTTCTATAGGCATTATAGTTGAAAAAAACATTATAGGCGCGGTTTCACCAGCTGCCTCACCTAAACCTAAAACAATACCAGTTACTATACCTGGTATACTAGGAGGGAGTACAACCCTACGTATAGTCTGAGATTTTGTAGCTCCAAGAGCCAAACTACCCTCACGCAAACCTTGAGGCACACTTTTAATGCTCTCTGATGCTGTTCGAATGATCATAGGAAGAGCGTAACAACTTAAAACCATACCACCCGTCAAAAAAGAAAAACCAAAAATTGGGGCGAAAAAAGCAAGGCCAAATAAACCAAAAACAATTGAAGGTACACCCCGTAGAATACTAACAGATATTTTTATAATTCTTACAATGAAACTTCCACCAGCATATTCCTCAAGATATATAGCCGCTCCGACACCTAAAGGAACTGCTAAAAACATAATTATTAACATCAAAAACAATGTTCCAACAATACCTGAATATACACCACCATGCAAACCCATATATCTTAAATCCGTGGTTAAAAACTCCCAAGAAATACCCGGCAGACCTTCGAAAAATACAGAGCTTACAATAGTGTATAAAATAAACAAAATTAGTAATATCACTACCAGTAAAATGAAATGTGCTCCATGTTGATTACCTATTGATTTAAAGTTAAGTAGAGCTGCAAAACCCAAAGTAGCACCTGATAAACTAAATATTATTAGAAAGAACACCAAGAAAAACTCATGATAAATAACTGCATTAAATCCATATTCCTCTAAATCAATAGCTGAGGACATAGTTGTTGAAAAGTAAACTAAAAGAAAAATTACAAAAGCAAAAAAGAAAACACGCAAGCTTTTTCTTTTATTTTTTTTGGATGTAAAAAAACCAGTTATTAAGAACAATACACCTAGACCCAAAAGCAGGTTTTCATAAAAATCAACAGATCCATAATCAAGAGTGAAAACTGAATTAAAACCAATTAATACACATATTGCTGAAAAAATAATTGTTACTATAGCAGGAATTCTATCTAACGTTAGGAAAAATTTTATGTCTTTGAATATTTTTTGTAATTTCTTTTTGTTTAAGAATTCCATTTTTAATGTCCCTTAAATTTTTTCTCGATTCTATATTGCATATATTCTGCAAGAATTGCCAACACTGCAGCAATTATAAATAGAAAAACACCGGCTGCAAACAAAGCGTTAACTTTCAGCCCATATGCTTCACCCATGTGACCCGCTATTAAGGAAGTCAATACGGGGCCTGTACTAAATATATCAAACCAGGGTTCTGGTGATACTACAGTTGCACTCATTACCATAAAAACGGCCATGGTTTCACCTATTGCTTTGCCTATACCAAGTGTTGCGGCAGCAAACACACCAGATGATGCTGCAGGAAATGTTACTTTTTTTGTAGTCTGCCAACGGGTTGCCCCAAGAGCCCATGATGCTTCTTTTAGCCCTCTGGGTACGGCTTTTAATGAATCATCTGTAATACTTACAATTATAGGAAGAGTCATTACTCCAATAATTATTCCACCAGCGAGATATGATACACCTGAAAGCATACCAAAGGTTTCACCAAGCATAGGTGCCATTATAACAGCAGCTATGAAACCATAGATTACAGAGGGTATACCGGCTAGAAGCTCAATTACAGGTTTTAAAAACCTTCTAAGATAACCTGGAGAAACTTCCGAGAGAAATATTCCTCCTCCTATCCCAAGAGGATATGCTATAAGTAAAGCTCCAGCGGTTACAAGTAAAGAGCCTCTTATCGCTCCCCCTAGACCCAATCTATCGCGCGAAAAATCAACGCTAAATATATCTAATCCTAGTGCATCAAATGCAGGATATGCTTCCTTGAATAAAAAATAGAAGATAAAGAATATAACAAAAATTGAGATAAATGCTACAACCAAAAGAGTATATTTTACTATATATTCTTTAATCCTAGATTGTAGCATTATTTCGCCCAGAATTACAATTTGTATATTTGATCTTTTTAGCTTAACGCAATGAATCCTTCTGCTACGACGACTGCTTGTCCATCTTCGCCTTTAATGTAGTCTATAAATTCTTTTACAGCACCTGTTGGTTCTCCATCAGTGTACATATGTAAAGATCGTCCTATTGGATATGAACCATCACCGATGGTTGCAGCTGAAGGAGTTACTCCATCAAGTTCCAATGCAGGGGTTGCTGAGCTTACATAACCTAAACCAACATAGCCTATTGCTTTATCTGAAGTATCTACATTGGTCTGAACTTCTGAGTTTCCTGACCATGAATAGTCTACACCACTTGGATCTGCTCCCGCATCACCAAATATTGCTTCCATGAAGGTATCTCTTGTTCCAGATCCTTCTTCACGACCATGACAGGCTATTTCTGTTCCAGCTGGACCACCAACGTCACCCCAGTCAGTGTATGTACCGTTATATATACCACGAACCTGTGCAGTAGTTAAAGCTGTTACAGGGCTTGTTGCATGGTTATATAGTTCACTGCTGACGACAATTGCAACGCCATCATAGGCTATCACATTATCTGTGAAATCTACATCTGGAAATTCAGCTATTTCTGAATCTTTTATTTCTCTCGATGCACATCCAATATCAACATTTCCTTCGCCAAGCATTGTGATTCCACCACCAGATCCTACTGGAGGTGATCCTACTTCTACAGTTATGTCATCGTTTTCTTGGTTGAATGCTTCTGCACATAATTGTGCGATTGGAAAAACAGTTGAAGAACCGTTTGCCCTAACAGTTGTTACACCGCCATCGTCTCCATCTTTTTGTTCTACGCAGCCACTAAATGCAGCTACGACAAGCGTTATTACTATTACTAGCCCTAAGGCTAATTTTACCATTTTTTTGGCCTCGCCCATAATTATTTGTCACCACCACGGCGCTATTTAGCTATTTTTTTATATACTTTATCTACATACACTATAGAACTTTATATATACTATATATCCAAATATAGAACTATAGAAAAGTATAAAAATACATCAACTATTGAGAAATTGTTTAAATTAATTTTACGGGAGGAATAAAACTTTTGGAAATAAGACGCGTACAAATGACAGGCGGATCATCATACATAATAACTCTGCCTAAAGAATGGGTAAAAAAAACCAATATCAAAAAAAATGATCCTATTGGACTATTTCAACAAACAGATGGAACGCTTCTGATAACCTCAAAAATGAACCGTGAAAGCGATAAAAGGACAAAAGAATTCTATGAAAAAGATCTCTTCGATGAAACATTTCTATATAGAAGATTGATCGCTGCATATATAGCTGGTTTTAATAGAATAAAAGTAAAATCAAAAGGCAGAATACCTCCTAAAACACGAAATATAATACGTAAATTTACACACAATACAATAGGTCAAGAGGTAGTAGAAGAAACAGATAACTCAATAACTGTAAAGGATTTGTTAAACCCTGCAGAAATGCCATTTCAAAGAACTATCAAAAGGATGTATATCATGGTTAAAGGAATGTATGAAGATTCAATAGATGCATTAAAAAAACAGGATAAAGATATAACAAAAGATATTATTCAAAGAGATGATGAAGTAGATCGTCTGCATTGGCTTGTCGCACGGCAACATAATATTGTTACTAGAAATGTAAATTTTGCAGAAAAAATGGGTATAACTGTTGATGATGCAATAACAAGTTTTCTAATTAGCCGTAGAATTGAACGTATAGGGGATCATATAGTTAAAATCGCAGAGAACATATTTGAATTAATTGATAAGAAATATGATAAAAAAATTGAGCCAAAAATTGAGAAAGCTACAAGTTTTAGCATTAAGCTTTTAAATCAAAGTATTGCGTCTTTTACAAAAAAGGATATTGAAGAGGCAAATGACAATATTGAAAACTTAAAAAAACTTGATGGGTTATGTGAGGATGTTAAAAAAATGGCTCTTAAAGAAGAACCATTAATCGCTATACACATTGGTTATATTGCTGAGAGTATCGGGCGTATTGGAGAATACGCTGAAGATATATCCGAGCATGTAATTAATCATTTTATTGCTGAAGATGAAAAGAAACCCTCTGAAAACTAAATTTTTTTTTATTTAGCTATCATAGCGCGTAGCCAGTCTGCTACGTTTTCAGCGTGATCTGCTATGTCATCAACCCAATCCGCGATTTTTAGTAAGTGATATACATCCATTGGGTCTAGTTTTTTTTCTAGTTCATATATTCCTTTGGTCATCTCATATTTTTTTTCATCTGCTTTATATTCGAGTTCATGGACTCTGTAGATGAAATCTTTGGTTTGTTGTCTTTCACGTTTTACAAAGCTTGTTTCAACTAAATCTTTTATGTTACATACTGCATCTTCCATTGCTTTTACAGTATCTGTTACAATTTTTGAATGTTCAATGAATAGTGTCTGTAGTTTTTTTGGTATTTTTGTATGTCGCATATCAAGCATTCTTGCTAGGTTGTCTGCATGGTCTAGTATGCTATCTTGTTCTTTTAGCACTAGCATGAATTTTCCTTTGTCTACTGGCATGAATAGTGAGCTGGGCAGATGATTTCTCAGGTTTCCTTTTATTAGATCTGCTTCATGTTCTATTTGTGATACTTCTTGTGCTAGTTTTGAAAAGTTTTTGTAATCACCTTGATAATATTTCTCTAGTCCTTTACCTAGCATATCAATGCATTTTGTTACTTTGCACATATGGTTTAGTAGCTGTGCAAATGGTGTTTTTCTTCTGTATGCATCTGTTACTGGTGCTCGGAAATGGTTTGCTTTTTTTTCCTCACTCATATTTTTTTCACCTTATCAGTTATTTTTTAGAATATAAAATTTAGTATCAAAAAGATTGCTATGCTTGTACCTGCAGCTACAGGTAGGGTTACACCCCATGATACAATTATTTTTTTGATGACACTAAAATCTACTGCTTCTAACCCTCGGGCAAGCCCGACTCCTATTACTGCTCCTACTACTGTGTGTGATGTTGATATCGGCAGACCTAGTTTTGATGCGACAAGTACTGTTGTGGCTGCTCCGAAGTCTACGCTGAAACCTCGGGTGTTTGTGAGACTAGTAATTCTTCTTCCTACGGTTTCCATTACTCGTCTACCCCATGTTAAACATCCGAAGGCTAATCCAAACCCTCCAAGTGCTAGTATCCATGTGGGTACAGTAACTTGACTGCCTAGGCTTAGTCCTTGAGCTAGTGGGATTATTGCTGCAACAGGGCCTATTGCGTTTGCCACATCATTGGCACCGTGTGCAAATGCCACGTAGCATGATGTTCCAACTTGTAGTTTTCTAAATATTCTTTCAACTGTAATGTAGTCTTCTGGACCGTGATCTTTTATTTTTCTTAAAAGAATTATTCCTATTAGTGCTACTACTATTGCTGATATCACAGCTATTATTAATCCTTCATTTTGTGCGATACCAATTCTTTCATTTAGACTGGTTTTTAGAAAAAGTGAGGAGACAATTAATAGGGCTGTGAATCCAAATATTATGGGTCCTACGATTCTTGCTGCTTTTACAGGGTATTCTTTTGCAAAAATGGTTTTAACAATTATTTTAAAGATGATAAATGCAATGATGCAGCCTGCGATGGGTGATAGTACCCAGCTAGCGGCGACAAAGCCTATTTTATCCCACATTACAACTTTTGCGCCACCAGCTATAAGTCCAAAACCCATTAATGCTCCAATTATTGAGTGTGTTGTAGATATTGGCATGGATTTCCAAGTTGAAAGGGTAACCCATATTGCTGCTGCTAGAAGACTAGCTACGAATCCTAGTAGAAGTATATGGTTGCTGATACCTGTGGGGTCTACTATTCCTTTTCTTACGGTATCTGTTACATGGCTTCCTACAAATACTGCTCCTACAAAATTTAATACTCCTGCTATTAAAACTGCTTGTTTAAAAGTGATTGCTTTTGCACCGACGGCTGTAGCCATTGAGTTTGCTACATCGTTTGAGCCGATGCTCCATGCCATGTAGAATGCAATGGCACTTGCTCCACCGATTATCAGCCATAGTGTAATATCCAAAGTATCTGTTTCCTCCCCATATCAAAGATTTTGGAATATAGTCTATTTACAAAGCAGGTTTTGGTATATAGATTATATAGATAAGTATTACGAAAAAAAAATTTAAGAAAAGTTTATTTTAAAATAATTTTGTTCTTTGTCGATGTTTATTTTGTAGTCTATAAATTTTTTACAAAGCCAGTTGCATGTCTGCGCATGATTTGTAATTTTTCGTACTCTACAACTTGTTGTATCGCATTTTGTTGTGTATGCTAAATATGGTAGGAGTTGATCGTAGAGATGTATATCCATGGTTGAATCACTCTCTATTTCTTTAAGTAACATGTCTGCTGCGATGCTTCCGATTTTTTCAGCTGGAATTCCTTTTTTTCCTACCGTGCAACTTCCAATAATTGAACGATTATTTTCTGAAAAAAGCGTTATTCCCACCCCTGGGCTTAGTGAATCTGCATAATTTGTTTTAATATTAGATTTTAGATTATGTTTAACAAGTTTTTTTTGCACGCTATGTTTCATTCGTTTATTGATATGATCTGCTAGATTGCTGATATTTATAAAGCCATTTACATGAGTGTAGCATGGTGTAAAATCAAGTTTTAACGCTTTTAGACTCTGGTGAGGGTTTATTTTTATCTGCGCTCTTCCGCCACCACGTGGGTAATAACCTCGCTCTTCTAGTTGTGCGTCAACATTTATTCCAATTTTTTGTAGCATTGGCAGAAAAACACACTTGAAATAATCCCAGCAAGGTGCCCAGGCTACATCTGTTCCACCCTCGCAGAGTATGCTGATTGGTTTTTTTGTATTCATACACGCAAGAATACTTGTTTGAAACACAAGGACTATGCTACCTGCGGTTTTGATATCTAGTTTGTATTCACCCGGTTTTATTTCACCGGGTTTGAAAACAAGCTTTTTTGAGCCTACCGCTAGTCCTTGAGTCTGAGCATTGCTTATATCTTTTAGGAGTTTAACTGCGCTGTAATGCTGCGCTTTTAGACCCGGGTTTTTTCTTTTTTTTCGTATATTATAGATTTCTACAGGTGTCTGTGTTAACACCGAGAGTGCGATAGTGTTTCTAACAATTTGACCGCCACCCTCACCATATGAGCCATCTATTTTTATCAAAATATATACACCCTATCAAGATTATTCTTCTACATACTCAATTAGCATATCTAATGCTGCCTTGCAGGTATTTTCTTTGTTTTCCATACGGCTTCCATTAAACAAAAATTTTTTTACAATTGTTTCATTTTTTGAGGACAAACCAATATATACAAGACCTACTGGTTTTTCTTTTGTACCACCACCAGGCCCCGCTATACCTGTAGATGACAGCCCAATATCTACATTTGATTTCTTACGAATACCATCAGCCATCTCCTCGGCGACCTGCGCGCTAACCGCTCCATAATCTTTAAGGGTTTCATCGGATACATCTAAAAGCTGCATTTTAGCATTATTACTATATGAGATAACACCACGTTCAAAATAATTGGAGCTACCACTAATATTAGTTAAAATATGACCTATCAGACCACCACTACAAGACTCAGCAGTAGCAATAGTTAAACCTTTCTTTTTTAGATGATCTGATAATTTGAATAATCTTTCTTCAAACATATTTTTATTTGTAGTTTTTTTGTGTTTAAAAAATCTTTCATCACAAAATTTTTTAGGGTGTTTAAAAACATTAAAGGTTAAATATATAAATCTTTATTGCACCCCCTAGAAAAAAATCTTTTTAGCCCCGTAGTGTAGCGGTCAATCATTTTGGCCTTTGGAGCCAGAGACTCCAGTTCGAATCTGGACGGGGCTACTTATCATTAAATATCAATATTTTTGTATTGATCATAGGCATATGTTATGTTTGCGGTATAAGCAGTTATTTCTGATTGTTTAAAGGCATCAACTGCGTTTTGTTGTGCTTGGGTTGCATTTATGTAGTACTGCTGGTTTATACCTGTTAGGTTAACACCGTAATATTTATTGTATAAAATGTTGACTTTTTTGGTTAAATTGAAAGTGTTTAATGCGTAAGAAGTATTTGTTTGAATTTCATTTTCTATCCATCCGCGGCGGCTAATTTTATGGTCATATAGAAAAGAGATATTTTTATGGTTATCCCAGAACCAGTATTCAACACCACCTGTTCCAATTGTATGCCAGTTACCTGCCTTGTTTTCATCTTTTGGGTAGTTAACTCTCATAATGATATTGTTTTTTGGTTGATAAGGTGTGATTCCTAAACTGGTTTCAGTTAAAATCCATCCGTATCCTGGTGAAAAATATTGTGTGATATAATGCATATCATACCACATGTCTTTGTTCCAGGTTGGCATGACAGCTATCTGTCTTGCTGGGATGTTATTTGCTCTAAATAGTGCTGCTCCAAGATTTGCTCTACCAGTGCAGACTCCTCCAAAGATATAACTCCATACTGCATCCTGAAATTTGGGGATAGGTGAATAATAGTATAATAGATATTTTCTGTGATTATGTGTAAATGAAGCTATTTTTTTAGCTAGTTTATTTAGATTATCATTGGTGAATCTATTTAACACTCGGGCTTTACGTTTTATTAAAAAGTTGTCTTTTTGAACTGCGTTGGTTGATTCAAGCCATATTTTTGTATTTTCAGGTAAATCTTCTTTTTTAGGGATTTCTACATAGCCGGGTAAATCTTTGTATTCATTGTTTTTTACTAAAACCCATACTATAAAGTGAAAAGATGCTTTTTCATCTTTTTGCATAGGCTTTATTGTAAAATTTATTTTTTTATTTGGTTGGTATGAATCGTTTATAATAGTGATTTTTACAATTTTTGCATCTGTATCGTTTTTTATATCTATAATTATTGGTGTCTGATCACAGTAGATTGGTGGGATACTATAGGAGACATTAAACTGTGATGTTACTTCGCCTGTTGCTCTTATATCAAACAATATTTCCGCGGCTAGTAAATCTAGTTCTTGTTGATCTGTTTGAAGTATTACGTTTTTATCTGATGTTTGAGCTATGGATATATCAGCAAATACTGGTGTTAAACTGATTGTAATAAAAATAAGGGTTAGAGCTATTGCTTGTGACCTGTTTATAAAACTTTTATATAGCATAAATATAATTTAATATCTAATAATATTAATAATTTTTCCAAAAAAAAGAGAAAAAATATTAGATTTTAGTCTCTCCAGTGTTACCGCATTTTGGGCATTTAAGTTTTATTTTTTCACCGGGTTTTCCTTGGATGGTGACTGGTGTTTGGCATTCTGGGCATTTTACTGTTTTTTGTATTTTACCGTTTTTTGATAGTGTGTATTGGTAGTGTATTGTGTCTTCCAGCACATAGAATATATGTGTATCATCTTGGGTGTGTGTATATATTATAGGTTTTCCTAGTTCTTCGCTGAGTTTTACTAGATCATCCAGGTTGTTTACTTGTATTGTTTCTGTGTTTTTTGTTGTTGGTATTTGTTGTGTTTCTACTATCCATTCACCGTATTTCTTTTTTATTTTTTTGATTTCTTTAAGTGTTAGTTCTCTGTTGGAGAGTGTGCTTTCTGTAAATAGGTTGAATAGTATGAGTATAATTAGAAATAATGTTGAGATTGCTGCTAGTGTTATGCTTTGATCAATAGATCCTGGTTTTTGGGTTTTTGTTGTTTGTTGTCTTTGTTCGTTTTCAGATTGTGATAGTTCACTGTCTATGTTTATAATGTCGTTTCCTAGTGGTATACTTATTTGGGGTTGAAAGGTGTCGGTTATGGTTTCATTTGCTGTTTGTGCTGAGATGTAGATATCAAAAATGTAGTTGAGAGTTCTGTCTTGTGCGGTTACACCGGTTTCGTTGTTTATATTTGTAACTATGTCTTCGTAGTGTGTATAGTTTATTGGAAACGTTGTGGTAAATGTTGCTTGGTTATTGTTAGGGATTGTAGTGGTTGGTATTAGGGTGTATGTTTTCGTCCAGATGTCTGTTTGTAGTTGTGCGGATAATCTGTATTGACCATTTATTTGTGTGTTTTGATTGCAGTTGAAGGTGTAGGTAAAAGATCCGTTTAGTGACTCTGTTAGTTTTCTAAATATTTTTCCTTCGCCTGGGTTGAGCTGGGTTTTATTGTAGACTGTATTGTTTTTTAAATATGCTATGTAGTCGAATTTTCCAAGGTGGCTGTAGCTTAGGGTGGTTTCTTTTTGAGTCTGTGTGATAGGTTCTTTATATGTTGCAACTGCGCTGAGTGCTGATAATACAATTATTAAAGTTAATGCAATTGTTATTATGTTTCTTGTTTGATGTTTTAGTTTGGTTTTTTTAGGTGTTATTTTTTTGGTTTTTATTTTTATCATTTTTTTCAAAACCCTCATATTTATTTTTTTTAGTTTGTTGCTGATTTTATAAATTCTTTAACTGTTATTGGTATCCATCCTATTTCTGGTATGGTATAAACACATTTACCTATGACTTGTTCGGGTAGCACTGGTGCGTTGTCTGGTTGGTTGTTGGCATCTCCTTTTGTGATAAATACAACCGTGTTGTTTTCTTCATATTTTTCATGAACTCTATGCACAATAGGTATGGTCTGATTAGGCATTTTGTATTGTATGATATCTCCTTTTTGTATTTCTTCAACTGGTGTATCCTGTATGATTACCACGTCTCCTACATCTATTGCAGGTCTCATACTACCACTATAAATGGTGGTGGGTTGTACCCCCATAAAGCCGAAGGAGAAAAACACAAGCAGTAGACATATGACTGATACAGCAGTCCAACTAAGCGTGGGGTCAATTGTTTGCCCGCGTTTAATTTTTCTTCTACTAGCAGGTTCTGTGGTTTGTATACTGCTTTGTATTATCATAAAGCCTACCGCCGGGCCTATTGTTCCAACTAGTGCTATTAACGCCCAGTCTAGGTCAGGTAGTATTGGTGAGTACCATTCAAAAGCTTGAAGCATACCCATGTATCCTATAGCGGGTATTGCACCACCCAGATATGCTAAGTATGATGCGAAAAGCCCTGTTGCAAGCAGGGGTATTATGTTTTCTCCTGTGAATCTTACAATTTGTAGGGGTTCTCCGGTTAGTAGTATATTGAGTCTTAGTAGTGGTATTGATATAAACATAAAAAGTATTGTAACTAATGTGAGTATGAGTGTGACGTTTGCTTTTCGTGTTGTTGATTTTTTTATTAGATATGCTCGTGTGAGTTCAATTCCTATGAGTGCTGATGTGAAATATAGGGTGTTGAGTAGTAGGGTTAGTGGTTGGTGTCCATATGGGCTTTTTCCAAAACCTGACAAAAGCCCCAATATTATTAGTAGTGATATTTGAAAGGCTGCAATGAGTATTGCTGCCTGTAGGGGGTTTTGGCCTATTTCCCAGCGTCTTATTTTTTTAAAACGCGTTATGTTGAGTCCTTGGTGTCTTGCTGTTAGGTATACTGCTATGGCTAGCGTTATCCATAGTATTGGTCGTATTATGTATGAGCCAGCAAATCCACTGAATGTACTGGGTACTACCAGGTTTAGTAGTATGTATATTGTTGCTATTAAGGGGAGTATTATATACCACATGGTTTTGCCTTCTGGATTAATGCGACAACAAATATAAATATTTCTATTAATATAATATTAATATATATTTATTTCCCACTTTAAAGAGTATATTTAGCCATATATTGAAACATATTTTGTGTATAAAACTATTATTTTTTTATTTTGTCATTTAAAAACATCAAAATTTTAATAAAAAATATTTTTAATGGCTTTTTTAAAAGCAACCCCATACAACTGCATGGACTGCTATATATAGATCTTTGCCGTCCCAGTTAGAATCCCATTGAATCTGTTTGATATAACTGGATTTATGTGTTTCAAATTCTTCTTTAATATCAAATTGACCTGGTGAGGGATTTCCATTGTTTTGTGGTATATCATCAAGATTTGTACTTATGTGTATATGTAACTCTGACATACTAAAACCTTCATCGTAATTTAGTTCTAGTTGTAGTGTATCTTCATCTTTGTGAATATCTATTTCACCAACTCTAAAGTGTTGAGCAGCATAAAGAAAACTGGTGTTTTTATCTTCAGTTGGTTGATGTATAAGATATGTAGCCCAGTTGCTTCCAGGGAATTCATATGTGAAATCTTGGGAGTCATCATTCATTCGAGCCCACATGGTTTCATCTGTTTCCCATATTCCTGTGGTGACTGTACCTTTTATGTTTAGGGTGTCAGTCCAGTGTCCATAGCTTACACCTAAACCTGCTAGTAATAAGATGATAAATGTGAATAGTATTCCTAATCGTACGTATCTTGTATTTTTCCTTTTTTTCATTTTTTTTGCTCCCCTGCTTTTATTATTAAGCAAAAAAATATATATTATGAAATATTTATAGTTTTAAATACTTTTATGTGACGTTTTTATAAAATAGTGGTTTTTTAGTTCTAATCCTTTTAATATATAATAGTTTAGCAAATTAGGTAAAAGAATTTGATGTTGTAGTTATAGGGCTTTGTTTCCAGATGATTTCCCATCCAAAACTGGCTTTAGCATTCATCGGCATGGTTTCACCATCGCTTGATTGTTCAAAATGAAAATCAAGCCATATCACCAAGTAGTGACATTTTTCAAGGTTAATTTTGCTGAGTTGATCATTGAAACTCTGCCAGTTAACGCCGGTGTATTCTTTTTCTGGTGGGTTTACACGGAAATCTACATTTCCGGGGTATACCTGTATTTTCCAGCTGTGTATCTTTAAAAACTTTCTAATAGGTGAGGATGAGGGTTGCCAATCGAAGTTTAGCTGATCTACATATACAGCAAAACCAGTCCAGCAGTTACCAATTATAAAACTAACACTTGGTGAATACCATGGATAGGTATTGTTCATTGTGATAAGGATTTCATGGTAGAATACATGTTGGACACATTGTGAATCAATAGGTTCACCAACGGGTTTCATATTGGTACTAGCTACATTTTTCATTACAGAATTGCAACCAGGACCATACTGTGGATCTGCTGTACCTTTTTCTTCAACAGGTATCTGGGGATATTTATTAGGATAAAGTTTCCCACCGTTAAGATAATGAGGACCAGGATCTGTTGTTTTGTAACATGCTATACCCATATCTGGCTCAGCATCACTACAGTATTTTGTAAATAACTCGTTAACAACGTCTTTTACTTCATAATCAGAAAATGTAAAAGCATAGCTTCCACTAAAACCTGCGAAAGCAATCGTTGCAACCAGAAATAAAACTCCTATTTTTAATTTCATAATATTCTATAAACCCTCTTGATATTCTTCTAAAATTTCATCTGAGTCGAGTGCACAACTATAGATTCTTACCTCATCTAATATAGCGTTTAGAAATCTACCATTGCCGCCACCTGCTCTATCTCCAGCTATTAAAACTGGTTCATCGTTGAGATTAATAGATGAAGTAAAACTCTGTGTTCCTTTTAGTTCTCCATTGACATAAATTTTTAATGTACTACCATCAAAAGTCCCAGCGAGATGATACCATATACCTGTATCAAGATTCATTGATGAATAAGCTGAAGGGTAATCGTTACCATCTGAGGATATGTAAAATTTAGGCTGAGGTTTTACTGTATCTTTAGTAGATAAACCTAAAAGATAACCTCGGTTGTCTGCATCCCGGTCATTCCATTTACCAGCAACAGTATAAAATCTACCTGACTCTAAACTATTTACTTTAACCCATGACATAACAGTTATTTCATCTTGGATATCTAAACTCTCATCATCAGACACTTCCACGTAGTCTTCATCCCCATCAAAACTTAAAGCATTCTCAACTTTACCAGAAACATACAAGGGGTTTCCCTGCAGAACACCATTGTTGTTATAGATGGATGAATCCTCAGATGTATCATTAAAAGTCCAGCATCCATTTAAACATAAAAAATTGTAATCATCTAAACTATTAATGGTAGTATTAATTGTGATAGTATCAGTCCAATGTGCATAACCTGCGCTGATACCAGCTAATGAAATAATAATAACTGTGAATAGTAAACCTAATTTAGCAAATGTTTTTTTGTGTCTTTTTTTTCTCATTTTTTTCCTTCTTTGTTTTTTTACCCTTTTTCGGATAAAAAAATATTTTGATAGGGCTTAAAAAACAGCCCTAAAGATTTTAGTTTATAGATTTTTAGTCTAGCAGCGGATATTCGTTCCATTGACAGCATATCAAGCTAATGGTAAAGGAAAATGTACCATCTTCAAAGTCTTGATCGTTTAATACATGAGTCCAAAAACTGAACTCCCAAGTTGCTGAACAGCCTGGTTCGTATTGAGCTCCCCAGTTGTTGTTCCATTTAATTTCGAAATCATCAACTCCATTACCTGATAGATCCATGGTAATGAGTGGTGTCCCAGCGTCATAAACTTCGTCATTTATAACGATGTGACTAACCTTTATTGGAACTGTTCCACAATTGAACACATAAAATGCTATCTCATTGAAATTACATGGATAGACATTGTGCAATGTAACCTCTAGCGTTTTCTTAAAACCGTCATTGTCCTCTATCAGCTCGTATTCGCCCCATGCTACATTTTTATCTAACTCCCAGAAATGACCATTTTCGGAGTCATGTGCAAAACCTGGGTTACAAGTTAAATCTGGATTGTTTGTTTCATAGTCTCCACCTGGGTTAATCGGTTGATCATCATCCTCGATAGTTACACCTGAAAACTCCCAGCATACATTACCTGTAGTTACTTCTGCTGTGACGTTAAGGGTATCTGTCCAATGGGCATATGCTATACCTACTCCAGATAGAGTAAATAATGCAACTGTGAATAATACCGCTATTTTATTTCTGTTGTTTTTCATTCTTGGTTCCTCCTTTTAAAGGTTAAAGAAATAAAAAAATTCTAAGAGGAAACTATTTCTTTCCTCCTATTTTTTATTTTATTTCCTCATTATATTGGATATTCGTTCCAGTTGACTATGTCAACATCTACATCGAAGGTTACTGGCCCAAGGTTTTGGTAGCTGTTATCGTTTGGTACACATATTTCTAGTACAAATTTTACTGTGTAACCTTGGTGTAATTGTACACCTAAAATAGTATCCATATCAAATGGACTGCCGCATATCTCTTGTCCAGTCTCATCACGCACATAGATAATATCTGTTGTCATGTAATCAACTGTTCCCGGACCAGTTCCGGTACCAGGCACATCGGAGTTTTCATCCCACCAGTTGGTACCAGCATCATTTTTGGTAATTGAGTTTACTTTACCTGGAACAGTCCCAGTGTATTCAATGACTAAATCAGCATGCCAACAATCATTTGGCCCTAATGGAAAGATATTCTCAAATGTCATAACAGCATTGTGATCATCAGATCCCCAGTCACCATATGCACTACCAACAAGAAGATAATCATTATCATTCGCGTGTTTAGCGCTATCACATACAACTAATGTATCATCTGGCAAATATTTATATGCCCATGTACCAGATTCTCCAGTAAAATGCCATTTTACACTACCGGTGTTAACTGTAGCGTTAATACTTATTTCATCTGTCCAATGTGCATATGCAGCTCCAAATCCTGCTAGAGTCATAATAGCTACGACAAATATTATTCCTAATTTTGCTTTCATCTTTTTTCACTTCCCCCTTTCGGTTTACTTCTGCTTTAACTTACTTTGGCAAGGCGGAGTGCAAAGCCGAGCGTCTCCCCCAAACAGACTAAAATAAAAAAATTTGCACCGAAAAACCCTCTCATTTAAGTAGAGAGGTGGTTTGCAAATTCTTCGTTTGTCTGAATTTTTTTTCGCGAACTATCTAATCTATTAATCCCCCATCTTAGAAAAATATTTTAATCGAGATATTTATTTACTCAACTTCTATTTCACTAATTAAGGAGTTTTTGTTATTTTAGCGATAATGTTCGCCAAAAAGTATTAAATAATAATAGGTATATAAAAATGGTGAAATATAACTCTAGAATAATCTTCCATCACTTTGTAACATAAAAATTTCTTTTCTTTGAAAAAAATTGATATAAAAAAGAATTAACGGAGGATAAAAATAAAACCTCCCTACATATATTTAATTTTTAAGTTTATGCTTGTACAGCCCACATTCTAAACGTAAAGGTTATCTCCTCATTATAATGACCTGTGATATCCTCATCAAGCTCTAAGCTTACACGACTTGTATGAGTATCTCCTGGAGAAATACGTGTATGCTCTGGGTTTATCCACCAGCTATATTTTTGTTTGGTTGTAAACTGTCTTAAAGTTCCCCAAATATTTGGATCGTCTTCACCTGGCGGATAAAATTTTATGGTGTATCCATCTTTTAGGGCACCACTTCCAACCAAATTTTGAACTTGGAAGCTATCAAACTTTAAATCAACAGTACCTGCATTCTTATGGGTAACATCAATATATCCAATCCAACCGGGATAAGTATCAGTAACAGTTATATCCACTTCGTAATACTGTTGACCAGCAGTCCATTGAACATCAATATCTGCTCCACCATCATCGACAACTGTAACTGATTCAATCTGAAAATCAAAATTACCAGTTGTAGAAGATACATTCATTGCTACATCTCCAGACCAAATAGCATAACTTGCACCAACACTAGCAAGAGCCATTATAGCTACGACAAACAAAATTCCAATTTTTCCTTTCATCTCTTTACCTCCCTTTCAATTTACTTCTGCTTTAACTTACTTTGGCAAGGCGGAGTGCAAAGCCGAGCGTCTCCCCCCTAATAGACTAAAACAAAAGATTTGTACCAGACAACTGTGTGTTTTTGGCCCCACATCTTGATACAAACCCTTTTTCTGCCTAGATTAGTAAAATATTAACAAATTTATTAAAATTTAAGAAACAAAAATATAGAATAATGTTCTATTAACATAACCATTTGTTTCATAAAAATAAAAATTTATTCCGTAAACACAAGCTTTACTGAAAATACATACTCGCTGTTCTGCTCAGCATACTCAGTCACCCTCACTGTTAAACTACTACTCCAAGAGCTACCAACAGCAAATAACTTAGGAAACCCACCATCAGGCAAACCTAGATCCAAATCCAGAGAATTTTCAGATAAAACATCTTCATACTCAACTTCAACACCCGATAAAAAAACAGGTTTATCACCAGTGTTTTCAACTGTGAAATCAACGTATCCCTCCCAACCAGGATAACCATTAGACACCACCACATTGACAGTTTTTTGTGAATCCAAACTTACCTGCAGATCTGCAACATCAACACCTTCTTCATCATCCTCAGGGCAACCCACCACAGCACTGCTGAAAGCCACATCACAAAAACCACTAGCATCATCCAAAAAAGTATCATCTCTAGCATAGCTAATACTAAAACCAACTGAGCCTAGTATAACAAAAACTAAGAAAGCAAATATAACAAATCTCACATGCATC
>CAZOBL010000009.1:0-3700 GCA_964578185.1 uncultured Thermoplasmatales archaeon | reverse complement strand
CATCCAAAAAAACTATAACAAAAAAGATTTACTTATATCTTCTGAAAAAAATTAGCCGAGATGTTTTAGCACACGACGGACATCCTCAACAAACACACGACCCTTATCAGTGGGATAAAAAACAGAGTGAGAACTACCATTATCCTCAACATACTCCTCTTTGAGAATGTCTTTTTCCTTTAAAAGAGACAGATATTCATTAAGCTGATTATAACTAAGATTACTCTGATACAAAATCTCAGTTTTACGAGCACCATCTTTAGATACATTAACGATCTTGTTCATTATTTCAAAAGACGAACGCCTATTATTCACCATCTAAAAATTTCCTCCCCGCTCATAATACAAACACAACATATGTCATATATAGATATATAATCAAGTTATACTTTTACCGAAACACATTATATTTACGTGTATATATAAATCTTACCATAAATTAAATGATACATCTTGATAAAATATCAAGTATCTTGTCATCAATCTAATCAATTAACTCCAATTATAATCTAGAGGACCTTAGTAAAATACAGTTTATAAAAATAGTGGTAAAAAACATGGAAAAAAACAATAAAAAACAAGAAAAAACAAAAAAGAAGAAAAAAAATATTTTCTAGGTAAATTAACTAATCAAATACTATCATATACATAGATTTATAAAAAAATTTGGAAACCTCCAAACTGTTATTGTTTTACTTATTGTTCTACCATAAATATCTTTAACTTCTACTTTTAAATTATGTTTAAATCTATAAATGAATGGTGAATAACCATTCCATGTATATGCAAAAGGTGCTTTATCATCAATTTTAACTCTTTCACCATCTACATAAAAATATACATGATCTAAAATAGAGCCATCAGATTCATTTATTGTAACTTCAAATGTTAAATTTCCAAAAATAAGTGGTTTTGGAAATGAAATTATTTCTTTATCGTGTATATATACTGCTTTTCTCGGTTTTTTAATTTTTACTTCTAAAGGCAATTTTTTATCATCATATGTTATAAAAAATAAATCTTTATGATCATGGTGATAAGACCAAGTAAAACCAGCATCATTGGAAACATACATATCACCATATGGATAAACTTCTTTTGACATTGTTTTTAAGCAAATATTTGAATTACTATTTGCCTCTGGTGCACTACATATTATATAATATTTTTCACCAGGTATAACATTTAAATCTGGAATGTCAAATTCTGTCAATTTTTGAATATCTGCAGGTATATCACTTAAATTAATTGATATGTTCGTCAAATCAGGCCCTAAAATATGTTTTTTAATTGCAACTTTAAATTCACAGTTAGAAAATTTATCTCTACTTAAAATTAGTTTGATTCTTGTTAATTTTGAAGAATTTGGAATAAAAGACTGAGCAATATTTGTATTATTATCAATTTTTAAGGGATATGTTAACCAATCATAAATAACCTGTTTTTGATCAACTTTCCTATCATCATCATTTACATCAACAAGATTAAGTTCACCTTGATATCTATCAGATATTTGAGGCTGCTGCTCATACTCACCACTACCTAAAGGCACCATTGAAATATATCCATACAATTCTTCTGCAGATACCTTGCCATCATTATTACCTATATTATCGGCAATGCCTTCAAGGCCATAGGTTTCTGAATAATGAAAACCAAAATTTATTTCATTTTTTCTACAAGAGGTTATAATAACCCGGCCTTTTCTCTCTAAATAAGGGATAGCAGTTCCACTATGACAAGGCCCTAATAAAAGAAATATACCATCAGAATCTAATTTATTGAGTTCTCTATTTAATCTTCTATAATGCATAGTTCCATCTGATAAAACAAATCTACCTCGACCGCCGTGTGCAAATAAATATATAAAAGATATATCATTTTTATCTTCTTTTTCGTCAAGCCATGAAATGGCATCTATTAATTCTTGTTTAGTCATATTATCATTACAAATATATTTTATATGATCTCTTCTCCACCCATGACTACAAAGAGTATTTATTGTATAATTTAATTGTTCAAAACCTTGTGGAAACATCAAAATAACAACTGCCCATTTTTCCACAGGATTATCTGTATTAAATGATTTAATATCTTTATTATCAACACTTTCCTCAACGTTAATATTTATTGCTGAAATTGCTGTAAAACTTGAAAAAATGAATATAAAAACCAGAACTATTGCAAAAATTTTTGCGGTGATTGAATACATTACATTAATTATATTGATTTTACTATATATATATTGTTATTTATAGCTATAATACTCTCATTATTTTTTTGAAACAAAAAAAACCTGCTATATATCAAATTACAAAAACTTAAGTCAACAACATAAATAAGCTTTATCTCTAGTAGAGGCAAAAATATGAAAATGGATTTTAAAAAAAATATAATTGAAGATGGATACGGCAAATGGAAAATAATTGAAAAAATAAACGATTGCTACATTGCAAAAGGATATGGAAATATAAACGACGATCAACACGCATATAACATAGGATTTAAAAATCAACATATCTCAGTAATGCGCCTTCTACCAAAACATTTCTATGACTTAAGTATAGCTATAATAAACAATATAAAAAACTTCCCAGATGAAGAAAAACTACCACAAGAATTAAAGAAAATAAAAAACCAGTTAAACAAAATACCGTAAGATACAAAAAATACTAAAACAGAAAAATATTATATAGCAATTAGACTAAAAAATATGAAACTAAGAAGTGTTTCCTTTGATACCTCTTTTCTGCTAAACAAAAATACAAACATTGACAGAGTAATCAAAATATTATCACATGATAATATCCCATGTTTTATTACAACAACCGTTCTATCAGAATTAAAACAATTAATGGTATGGGGAAGAATTACAAAAAAAGAATACAAAACCGCAATAAAAAAAACAAAGAAAACAAAAGCAAAAATAATTGATTTCAAAAACAGACTTCTATCTGATACATTCGCCCAAGAGTGTGTTTACTCAATGCAAGAACACCACGGAGTAGAAGAAAAAAACATAATTAATGACTGCAACATCCTTGTTCAAACACTCAAAAACGGTGTAGATATATTTCTCTCACAAGACTTTCACTTCACATCAAAAATAACTAGAGAAGTCGTAGATGAGATAAAAAATCAGGCATGTACAGAGTTTCAAATGATGTGTGATACCAACCTTTACTCAATTGATGCAAAAACTTTCCTAGAAGCATATAAAACAAAAGAGTTAGACACAAATGTAATCAACTCAAAAATAAAAACAATAAAAAAAGATAGAAAAAGACTATAAAAAAGAAGAAAAAAAAGAGTTATTAACAAAAAAAAATAATACAAGACAAGGTGAAAAAAAATGTTATTTTTATTTTCCAAAAAAACAAGTAACCTTTATCTCATATCTTTTCGGATTCACACCACTCATAGGAGGCATTTTACTAACCCTTAACGGATTTACCGATAACCTACTTTTATCACTATTATATATTATAGGTATACTTCTCATACTAGGCGCAACATTTGCATATCTAGATGGCAAAAAATAGTAATTAATTTTAAATAATAAATCTATATTCAAGGAAAATACCCTAAAAAATTTTTTATTATATGCTCCCGTGGTGTAGTCCGGCCAATCATTCTGGCCTTTCGAGCCAGCTACACGGGTTCGAATCCCGTCGGGAGCACTCGATATACTTTTTACAGG
>CAZOBL010000008.1:0-29098 GCA_964578185.1 uncultured Thermoplasmatales archaeon | reverse complement strand
TATGAGCATCCATATTTTTTTCTCAATGACTGCTATTGCGAAGAGTATATTAAAGGTAATCGATTTCATGAAATTAATATAAATTTTATTTGAGAGGATTGAGAGGATATGTTAAAAACACCAGTTATTGTTCTAAATGTGAAAACGTATGAAGGCGCAATTGGAGAAAAATCATTAGAGATAGGTAAACACATGCAAAGGGTTGGTGAAGAGACAGGAGTGAGCATGTGTATTGCAGTTCAAGCAACAGATATACGTTTATTAAAAGACGTAGATGTTCCAGTTTACGCTGAACATATAGACCCTATAAAACCAGGTAGCCACACAGGTTGGACTCTCCCTGAAGCTGTAAAAGATGCAGGAGCTATTGGAACTCTTATAAATCATAGTGAACATCGTCTAAAACTTGCAGATATAGATTTTTGCATAAATCGTGCGAAAAAACTTGGTCTTGAACAAATTGTATGTACAAACAATGTTGAAGTGTCAAAAGCAGCGGCAGCATTAAAACCAAATTTCGTTGCAGTTGAACCACCAGAGCTTATAGGCGGAGATATATCTGTTACAACAGCAGATCCAGATATAGTAAGCAACAGTGTAAAGGCAGTCAAAGAAATAGACTCTTCCGTAAAAGTATTATGTGGCGCAGGTGTAAAAAACGGTAAAGACGTTGCAAAATCAATAGAGCTAGGAGCAGAAGGTGTACTACTTGCTAGTGGCATTGTAAAAGCAGACGACAAAGAAGCAGTTATTCGCGATCTCGCTTCAACTTTATAGCAAAAAATATATGGTAATTTAAGATTTGATTATGAGGAGGGAAAATAAATAATAGATAAGCAATTCCCCGAATATAAAAATCAAATAGGGTATCATAATTCTTCAGAGGAACCAGATGAAGAATATAAAGAAGGCAGAATATTAGTCCTAATTTTAGTTCTATTACTTGTGGTACCTATAATAGTAAGTATTGGAATATCTGCATCAGTATACATGTATGTTAGCAATATGTTAGGCCCCTCTGATAGTTTATCTAGCCCTTATAATAGTGTAGAAGTAGAAGAAATAGAACCACCTACCCATATAGGTTGTTCTAAATTTGAATACGACGATGAAGAAAATTGGATTAAATGGGAAATTATTGATGTGGAGAACGGACCAATAAGTTTATCAGAAGTTTATCTAGTTTTGGTAAATTCATCATATGGGACAATAGATACAAGTTTAGAATTAACCTATAATGATATAGATGAGGATGGCGAAGTGTCATATGGTGATACTATTGATGTGAGAGCTCCAAAAGATGAAGCATATCTTTTAAAAATGATATATTATGATAGTGGAGATGATATCTATCTCTCCTATTCGCATTACTAGAAATTTAAAGAAATCTAATACCTTAAAGACTTGATAGCTTTTTTATAATTTTTACTCTTATATATATAACTTCCAGCTACAAGAACATCTGCACCATAATCAATTATTGTTTTTGCATTTTTATCGTTTACACCGCCATCAACCTGCAGAAAGATGTCACTCTTATTTTCATCGATTAATTTTCTAATCTTTTTGATTTTATGTAAAGTATCTTTGATAAATTTTTGGCCTCCAAAACCAGGATGTACAGACATTACTAGTACCAAATCAAAAAACTCGACATAATCCTTAATTACATCAACGGAGGTTTCAGGGTTAATTGAAACACCTGCTTTACATTTATTTTCCTTTATCAAATCTGCATAACTCTTTAGGTTGTCACATGTTTCTGCATGAATTGTTATTAAATCTGCACCAGCCTTTGCAAAATCTTTGATATAATTTTTAGGGTTTTCAATCATAAGATGAACATCAAAAAATATATCCGAAATTTTTCTAATTTTAGAAACCACTACTGGACCAATAGTGATATTTGGTACGAAATGTCCATCCATTACATCTATATGAATCCATTCAGCTCCAGCTTTTTCAACTCTTTTTATTTCTTCCCCGAGTTTAGAAAAATCAGCGGAAAGAATCGAAGGTGCAACAATAACCATAAACTATCACTTAAAAGGTTATACAATATTTGTTATTTAAAACTAAATATAGATATTAATAAAGATGTTTCATCCCAAAACTAATTTAAAATTATGAAACGATGAGATAGAAAAAAATAATTATTTATTTTCTAACCTTTCTAATCTTAAATTCTGAGAGACCAGTAGGTATTATCTCTATCTCATCACCATCTTTAATATCATGTGCTTTCGCAAGTTGACTAGGTATAGTTAATACTAAACTACTGCCAACTATCCGGGCTTTCCTTGTTAGAGGCATCTCCCATCCCTCACCAACGCAGTTTTGTAATGTATACTTGAATATATATATGTTTTGATTTTTTCAAATATATCCATATGTATCTATAAGACGTAATCAAGATGATAAAAAAAATTTATCAATAAAAAACGGATACCAACAAGCTAGGAGCGAGGCATTTTAATATGAAAATATTTGTCGATACAGCAGATTTAGATGAAATAAAAGAACTTGCATCATGGGGAATAATTGATGGTGTGACAACAAATCCAACACTTGTAAAGAGAAGCGGAAGATCATTTGATGAAATAATAAAAGAAATCTTTAAATTAGTAAATGGGCCAATAAGCCTTGAAGTTGTCAGTGAAAAAGCTGATGACATGGTAAAAGAAGCAGAAGGACTTGTTAATAAAACAGATAAAAAATATAGAAAAAATGTAGCAATAAAAATACCTATGACCCCGGAAGGGCTTAAAGCTGTAAAAATACTCTCTAAAAAAGGTATTAGAACTAATGTTACACTTGTATTTTCTGCAAATCAAGCACTACTTGCTGCAAAAGCAGGAGCAAGTTTTGTTAGTCCATTTATCGGTAGGCTTGATGACCAAGGTCAAGAAGGAATGCAGATAATAGAAGAAATAGCTGAAATATTCTATAACTATGATATTAAAACTGAAATTATTGTTGCAAGTATCAGACATCCAATACATGTTATAGAAGCAGCAAGACTAGGAGCAGATATTGCTACAATTCCGCCTAAAATCATTCATAAAATGGCAAAACATTCACTTACTGATGTTGGAATAAAAAGGTTTCTAGACGATTGGGAAAAAGTAAAAAAATAATAAAAATTATTTCTTTTTCTTTACTTTACCAAAATCCTTTTTTCTTTCTTTTACTGTTTTTCCGGTTGCTTCATACAGGAATTTATTCCATTTTTTAATTACACTGTAGTCTCCTTTTGGTTTTTCTGGTGGTACTATATGTACATAAAAAGATTTTCCTTTTCTGCTCATCTCTACTTTACCGATTGGATCCACTTCAAAGGCAATTCCTTCTTCAATGTCACCTGTTGCTCCAAAGTATTCTTCGACCAAAGCTTCAATATCTGGTTCATAACCTCTTTTAATTTTATATTCTCTCATGGCTGTGCAAACCCCTTTTATTTGTGAAAATAAAAAAAAGATTATAATGTTTTTGGGTTAATTTTAAGAATAAGCAAAAACCCAAAAACCTTATTTTTTTATCCATGGAAATGAAGTATCAACGGTAGAAACACTAAAGATACAATACTCATCAACTTGATTAAAATATTGAGCGCAGGTCCTGAGGTATCTTTGCATGGATCTCCAACTGTGTCACCTATAATAGTTGCTTTATGAGCATCTGATCCTTTGCCACCTAGATTTCCAGATTCTATATATTTTTTTGCGTTGTCCCATGCTCCACCAGAGTTTGCCAGAAATACTGCAAGTAAAAATCCTGTTGATATTGAACCAATTAGTAGCCCGCCGAGTCCTTCTGGTTTTAATATAAGACCTACAGCTATTGGTGAAACAACAGCCATAACACTAGGGAGTATCATTTCTTTTAACGCCTGATTTGTACTGATTTTAACACATCGTTCATAATCAGGTTTATTTTTATCACTTTTAAGCAGATTGAATTTTTTGAATTGATAACGCACTTCTTCAACCATCGAGTATGCTGCTTTTCCAACAGCCCCCATAGTTAGAGCTGCAAAAACAAATGGAAGCATGGCACCAATGAAGATACCTGATACAAGATACGGATCGCTAAGGGAGAGATTTAGATTATAGTCAAATCCTTTGGATGTCATTATAAATGTAAAAATTAAAGCAAGAGATGTAATCGCTGCACTTCCGATTGCAAATCCTTTACCCATCGCAGCTGTAGTATTTCCAACTGCATCAAGTTGTTCAGTTCGTTCTCTTACCTCTGAACCCATTCCAGCCATTTCAGAGATACCCTGAGCATTATCTGCAACGGGCCCATAACAATCTGTTGCAAGGCTAACGCCAAGTATACTTAGCATTCCAACAGCCGATATTGCAACTCCATAGAATCCAGACATTTCAAATGCAAAAATCATAGCGGCAACGACTGCAATTATTGGAATAATCGTACTAATCATCCCAACTTGCAGACCTTGGATTATTACAGTTGCAGGACCGGTTTTTGAAGCATCTGCGATTCCTTGAGCTGGTTTTTGTTTCTCAGATGTAAAATATTCTGTTGAAAGACCTATAACTATACCTGCTATAAGACCACCAAGCATTGCATAAAACGGTTCTAAACGGTCAATTAAGTAATATATTGTTAACCCGCTTAAAACAGCCGTAAGTGCAGTGGCAAGAAACAAAGAGTTTCTAAGGGCACCATATACATTTTTGCCCTTTCCTACAATTACAAAAAGTGTACCAATAATGGCTGAGAATATCCCCATAGCTGCAACAATCAAGGGCAGTAAGGCATAATTTGTTAAAGTATCCATTGGAACTTTATCTGCTGTAAACCATGGTATAATTGTTTTAATATCGACAATGGTGCCTACCCTAAGATACAGGGCACCTACAATTGCAGCAAGAGCTATTGTAGCTATTATCGAGTCTACATATGATTCAAACAAGTCAGCACCCATACCTGCTACGTCTCCAACGTTATCTCCAACTTGATCTGCAATAACCGCTGGGTTTCTTGGGTCATCTTCAGGGATCCCTTCTTCTACTTTTCCTACAAGATCTGCACCGACATCAGCAGATTTAGTATAAATCCCACCACCAACACGGGCAAATAATGCTATAGATGATGCTCCAAAACCAAATCCAAAAAGAATGCTTGCAGTGGTATTCATTCTCTCAGCAGCATTTGTTATCTCATCTACTAAGAGAAAATCGTTAAATAAATAAAAAAGACCAATAACTCCAACAACACCAAGGCCTACAACAGCCATACCCATTACAGCTCCACTAGAAAATGCCACAGACAAACCCTTACTGACACTTTCTTTTGAACTTTCAGCTGTACGTGAATTTGCCATTGTTGCAGTTCGCATACCAATGTTACCGGCTATGGCTGAGAGAACTGCTCCAATAATAAATGCAATAGAAAGGCCCCAGTGCATATTGAAACTTTCAATAGTCGATGCAATGAAAAGTAAAATTGAAACTATAGCAACAAATATAATTAAAACTTTATATTCGCTTTTTAAAAAAGCCATTGCTCCTCTTTTTATGGCATCATGTATTTCCAGCATTTTTTTATTTCCAGGACTTTGCTTTTTTACATTAAAATATAAAAGTAATGCGAAAATCAAAGCAAGTATTCCTGCTATAGGTATTATCAATGTTATTGTTAATGGATCCATTTTTATTATCTCACCAAGGTTGTTTGAATAAAAAAAGGTTATATAACTATTATGTTTAATAAAGCCATAACAAACTAATTATAATATATGTACAATAAAAGTAATATACTGTATAATAGGATTAATATAATAAAATAATTATTTGAATGCTCGATTAAAGGAATTTCTAAATGTTCAAAAAACTAGCTAAAATAATAGAAAAAAAACCATCAGCTATAATCCTAGTTATATTACTAATAACGATAGCATTTTCAACTCTTCTACCTCAAATTGAGATGAAAACAGAATTTGAGGATTTCATGCCTAAAGAAGAAGTAGTGAAGGCAAGTAATCGCATAACAGATTATTTCGGGCGAAATGTACAAACAATGTTTTTGTACATCAACGCAGAAGAATCAGAAAACACCTTGACAGTAAATTCAATAAGAGAGCAATATCAAATAGAAAAAAATCTTATAGAAAAATCTGAAATTAATGGATCGATAAGCATCATTACTTTTTTAGAACAAATCTGTCAAATACAATACGGAAAAACCATTGACGAATGCAACGATAAGCAGTTACAAACTATTTTACAAGATTTCCTATCTGAAAAAAAATCTGATAGAATAAAACTTTTAAATCAAGATGATGCAAATGAAGAGAAAGACTATGCTATATTTCCAAAGCTTTTCAAGGGACAATCAAAAGACAGCATAGACATAAAAAATGGATATGCACAATACGACAATGAAACATTAACTTTTACAATAGAAGTATATGATTTATCCAACATAAATGAAGATTTAAAACCACCATTAACCCTGGTGAATACACTTGAATGGTATATTGATTTTCAAAATCTTATTACACCTCTTGAAAGTTTAAATATCGATTATAAAATATCTGCACATATAGAACCAAAAAACCCAATATGGGTATTAGGAGAAGGGTTTTTTAACAACTTTAAAAACATTATAGAAAACATAAAACAGAAAGAATTTTTAAACACTTATGAAAAAACTGTTTACCTATGGATGAAATCTTCTGGGCAAAACATGTATTTTCCACTGCCACTAAAAACAGGTGAAATAAATTTTTACCAGGATGTAAATCAAATAGAGATAAAAATTACCAGAGAGGAAATAGGTCGATATGGTATTGCAACAAGTATCGGAAATTTTCAAGTTCCAACAAAACTTAGTAACTTTAAGTTAGGATGTAGACATTTTAAAAACCCATTGAGTCTTCCCTGGAACCGTATATCTGCAAACACTAGTTATTTTTTAGAAAAAATTGAAAATATTCAAAATAGACCTCTTTTAAAAAATATTGCAAATAGACTTTTTGAAAAATATGCAGATATGACATATGAGGAGTTTATAGATTTTACGAATAATATTGACCAAAATGTACCCGTTTCGGATAGATTAGCCTTGAAAGATATCGATTCTGCATGGATTGATACAGATACAGCAAAAAATAAAGAAGGTAAAAATGAAAATATTCTTTTCATCAGACCGCTTTTTTATGATGATTTGAAAACATCCTCAGCTACTTTTCTGTCAGATGAACCATCTATTAATTCAAATCCTCAAGCAGGTTTAATTATATTAACTCTTAATCGAACTCAAAGTTATGAAGAAACCCTTGAAAATACTGGTAAGATACTTGAATACATCAAAGATGTCAATGAAAGATCTACGCATATCTCACTTGAAGCTACAAGTGATGGAGTCATCTCAAAAGATATTAACAAAATTACTTCTGAATCGAACCAGTTTATTGGACCCGCTATATTTATTATCATTGTAATTATTTTATTTTTGAATTTCCGAAAGTTTTCTTATGTAATTTTACCTATGTTGGCATTACTGATTTCTACTATTTGGCTTTTTGGAACACTAGTTTTATTGGGTATGAATTTTAGCGTTATGCAAGTTGCATTGATACCTCTTGTATTAGGGTTGGGTGTTGATTACTCTGTTCATTTTTTCCATAATTATAAAGCTGAACTTGATGAAGGAAAAACATCTACTGAAGCTATAAAAAAATCTGTTTTCGAGATAGGAAACGCGATGTTTCTTGCCATGCTCACAACAGTTATTGCATTTATGTCATTTTTAGCTGCTAGTGTCCCTGCCTTAAAAGATTTCGGAGTTTTATTAGGTCTTGGTGTTGCATACACATTTATTACAGCTATAACATTTCTCCCAGCTCTACGTTACATTCTTGATAGAAAAAAAGAAAAAATTAAACCAAAAAAACAAAGTATTTTTGAAGTAAGCTATATCATGAGAAAAGTAGCTGATTTTGTATTAAAATACAATACATCAATAATAATAGTAATGGTTGTTCTCTCAGTTGTACTTGCTATAGGTGGTTCTAGACTTGAAACTGGTTTTGACCTAAATGAATTCGCACCAGAAAACACTGAGTCAATTGAGCTTTTTGAAAAAATTGGAGAAAATTTTCCATCATCAACTCAGAACCAAGAATATATATTAATTGAGGGAAATGTTGCAACAGTTGAGTCACTTACAGGCATATATAAGACTCATGAAAACCTTCAAGATAACACATTTATAGCTGAAAACCCGGATGGTAGCTTAAAAACAAATAGTATCTATACAATTATTAAAGAAAGTGTTAAAACAGACAATTCACTTTATGATAAATTCAACATAAACAAGCAGACCTATATTCCACAAACAGATAATGACGTGAAAAAACTTTTTGATTATTTATATCAAAAAGAAAGCATAAGTTTCCAAGAAATAGATCTTAAAAAAATAGATATGGATAGTATCCAAAAGCTAAATTTTGAGATGGATACCACAGGTACGCAGATTAGAAATGTTTTACATAAAGACAAATCAGATTATGATGCAACAGTTATACGTATTTATGTTGCAGGTGCAAATAGAATTGAAGATCAAACAGCTGATGAGTTACTTGATACAATAGAAAAAGAATTAACAGAAGATGTTGAAGATTATGGAAACGCAAAATCAATTGTCACAGGTCAACATATAATAACACTTACCATTACAGATTCATTAACTGAAAGTCAAATTGTATCAACAGCTATATCGATTTTACTTGCAGCAATTGTATTAATAATTGCGTATCGTAATCCATTACTAGGTCTTGTGGCAATGATACCTGTAGGTGTTACAATGATATGGATTCTTGGAACTATGTATTTTATAGGTTACTCATTAAATGCACTAACTATAACCATTACAAGTATAACGATTGGTATTGGAATTGATTACTCGATTCATGCAACAGAGCGCTTCCGATTAGTAGCAGATAAAACAGGAGATGTTAAAAAAGCAATGTGCGAAACAATATCTCATACCGGAGGAGCATTATTAATTGCTGCACTTACAACAGCCTGCGGCTTTGGAATACTTGCACTTGCACCTATGCCACCGCAACAACAATTTGGAGTGATACTCTCAATTACAATAATATTCTCATTGCTAACCTCTATTCTTATTCTTCCATCTGTTCTTGTATACTGGGGTAAAGCAAGACAGAAGAGGAAAGGTTACATTATTACTACTAACGGTATGAAAAAAGTAAATGGTAAATGGGTAAAAAAAGAAAACAAAAAAGTAGATGAAAATGAAAATAAATCTTGATTGTGAAAAACTACTTTTTTATTTTTTTTTAATAATTTGAGCATATAATCTATATTTTGTATACCAAATGTTTATTTATTATATCTTAATTCGGGTTATTTGCCGATTTAATTTTGAGGTGTGAAAATATATGTCAGAAACAATTGTAAGTGAGGTTAAATCCAGTAAAAATAAAAAACAGAAAAAATGGAAATCAATTGATGGTAACACAGCTGCTACACACGTAGCATATGCATTTAGTGATGTTGCAGCAATATATCCTATCACTCCTTCATCTCCAATGGGTGAAATGGCTGATGCATGGTCTGCAGATGGTCGTAAAAATATTTTTGATCAAACTGTAAAGGTTTGTGAAATGCAATCTGAAGCGGGAGCTGCAGGTGCAATACATGGCTCTCTTGCAGCAGGTGCACTCACTACTACTTTTACTGCATCACAAGGTCTGCTACTCATGCTTCCTAATATGTATAAAATTGCGGGGGAGCTTATGCCAGCAGTATTTCATATAGCTGCAAGATCTATTGCCTGTGAAGTACTCTCAATTTTTGGCGATCACTCAGATGCAATGGCTGCAAGACCCACAGGTTTTGCTGAAATTGCATCTGCCTCAATTCAAGAAATTATGGATCTTGCTTTAGTATCACATCTTTCAACACTTCGCGCATCTGTACCATTCCTGCATTTTTTTGAAGGATTTAGAAGTTCTCATGAGATACAGAAAATCCAGATGATTGACTATGATGATATGGCTAAACTTGCTGATTGGGATGCTATAAAAAGACATAGAAATCGTGCCTTAAACCCTGAACATCCACATATACGAATGGGTGCAATGGGTCCTGATACGTATTTTCAGGTCCGTGAACGAGGTAATGAATTTTATGATAAAATTCCACAAATAGTCCAGGAGGAAATGGATAAAGTAGCAAAGCTTACAGGACGACAATATCATCTTTTTGATTACTATGGCGATCCTGAGGCTGAAAGAGTTATTGTAATGATGGGGGCTGGTTCAAAGACAACCGAGGAGGCAGTAAAATATCTTAACTCAAAAGGTGAAAAAGTAGGAGTAGTAATAGTTAGATTATATAGGCCATTTTCTGCTGAACATTTCTATACCACAATTCCAAAAACTGCTAAAAAAATCGCGGTTCTTGATAGAACTAAAGAACCTGGTTCTTTTGGTGAACCACTATATGTAGATGTTTGCAGTGTATTTCAACAAAAAGGTGATACCCGTACAATAGTCGGCGGGCGTTATGGTCTTAGTTCAAAACAGTTTACACCTACGATGGCTAAAACAGTTTTTGACAATCTTAAAAAAGACAAACCAAAAAACAACTTTACAATAGGAATCGAAGATGATATCACAAATACGTCTCTTAAAATTTCAGAAAAAATAGATACTGCACCTAAATCTGCGGTTCGTTGTAAATTCTGGGGTATCGGTGGGGATGGTACAGTTGGTGCAAATAAAAATGCAATTAAAATAATTGGCGATAACACAGATAAATATGCTCAGGGTTATTTTGAGTATGATGCGAAAAAATCTGGTGGTGTAACTCGTTCTCATCTTCGTTTTGGTGATGAACCAATTAAATCAAGATATTTGATTAACACTGCTGAATACATCGCCTGCCATAATCCTTCATATGTTGATAAATATGATTTGCTTGAGGGTATTAAAAAAGGTGGGACTTTTGTTCTTAATTCGCCTTGGACTCTTGAAGAAATGGAGGAAAAATTTCCTGCTAGTCTTAAACGAGCTATCGCTGAAAATGAACTAGAGTTTTACAATATCGATGCAGTTAAAATCGCAAGAGATGTAGGTCTAGGTCAACGTATCAACATGGTTATGCAGACTGTGTTTTTCAAACTCTCAAAGATTCTACCAGTAGATGAAGCAGTAAACCTTTTAAAAGAAGCTATTAAAAAATCTTATGGACACAAAGGTGATGAAATTGTCAACATGAATAATAAAGCCGTTGATATAGCCCTTGAAAATATAGAAAAAATAAATTATCCCAAAGAATGGAAAAACGCTGAGGACGCTGAAAAAGAAGAAAGGGTTAAAGGCAAACCAGAGTTTGTCAAAAAAATTGTTGATACCATGTCATCATTGAAAGGTGATGAGTTAAAAACATCTGATTTTGAACCTTCTGGTTTCTTCCCACTTGAAACAAGTAAATATGAAAAACGAGGTATAGCAATAGATGTACCAGAATGGATTCCGGAAAACTGTATACAATGCAATCAATGCGCCATGGTTTGCCCTCATGCTGCTATAAGACCTTATCTAGTAAATGAGGAAGAAGAGAATAAATCACCTGAAGGTTTTGAAGGAATTAATGCAGTTGGTAGAGAAGCAAAAGATTACAAGTTTAGAATACAGTTATCTCCTTTGGATTGTGTAGGATGCGGTAATTGTGCAGATATATGTCCTGCACCAAAGGGTAAAGCACTTGTTATGAAACCTAAGGCCACTCAAGTTGATAAACAAGCTCCGCTATTTAACTATCTTGAGACGCTACCCGATAGAACCGGAGGTTTTGATAAATACAACGTTAAAGGTTCACAATTCAAAAAACCTTTACTGGAATTTTCGGGAGCTTGCGCAGGATGCGGAGAAACACCATATGTCAAATTGATAACTCAACTATATGGTAACCGTATGATAATAGCAAACGCTACTGGTTGTTCTTCAATATGGGGCGGATATGCACCATCAGTACCATGGGCAAAAGATGAACATGGACATGGACCAGCATGGGCAAACAGTCTCTTTGAAGACAACGCGGAATACGGCTTTGGAATGCAGCTTGCAACCACTCAAAGAAGAGACAACCTTAAACAGCACGTAAAAAAATCAATCAAGGAACAAAAAGTTGATTCTGAGTTAAAAGAACTCTTCCAAGAATGGCTAGACAATTTTAACGAAGGCGATAAATCAAAAGAAATCTCACTAAAAATACAGGATAAACTCAAAGGAACAGATAAGGATGATAGTATAAAACAAATTTGGGAAGCACGTGATATGTTTACCAAGCCATCTCACTGGATTATTGGTGGAGATGGGTGGGCATATGACATTGGATATGGTGGCCTTGATCATGTTATAGCTATGGGTCAAGATGTAAACATACTTGTACTTGACACTGAAGTATATTCAAACACTGGAGGGCAAGCATCAAAGGCAACACCCATAGGCTCTGTTGCAAAATTTGCAGCATCAGGGAAAAAAACCGTGAAAAAAGATCTAGGTCGCATGGCAATGACCTACGGATATGTATATGTCGCCAGTGTATCCATGGGTGCAAACAAAAACCAACTAATAAAAGCAATAAAAGAAGCAGAATCATACCCAGGGCCAGCACTTATTATAGCTTATGCACCATGTATAAACCATGGGATTAAAGCAGGTATGGGAAAATCACAAAAAGAAGAAAAATTAGCAGTTGACTGTGGATACTGGCCGTTATACAGATATGACCCACGTCTTTCAGAAGAAGGAAAAAATCCATTCCAACTCGATTCAAAAGAACCGAACGGTAAATTACATGACTTTTTGATGGGCGAAGTAAGATATAATACCCTTTACAGATCATTTCCGGAAGAAGCAGAACGTCTTCATAAAGAGTTAGAAGAAGATGTTAACAGAAGATATAAATTATACAAGAGAATGTCAGAAGAATAAAAAATAATACTTATTCTTTCATTTTTTATTTCTTTCAAAACTTTTTTTAGCAAATATTAAATAAAAACATTTGTTTCATTTTGTTTGTGGTATGAATGGATGGAGAGATCTCTTTTCAAAATAACAATATAAATAGTGGCAATATTCAATCTGAAAATACAAAACCTAGAGTTCATTATCCCCCACAGAGTAGAAGAACTCCAATGAGATCTAATAATCCAAATCCTGGAATGCAAGCTCCACCTTTTATGGGATCTTTAGTTTTAATAGGTGTGATAATATTTTTTATTGGGTCAATAACAGTTCAGACTGTTCCACTAATAGATTCAGATGATTTTGATAGTTATGACGAATTTCGGGATTCGATGAATTTAAGAAATGCAATAGGTAGAATTCTAAATTGGATAGGTTGTATGATAATTGCAACACCCCTCTATTATCTTGGAGTAAATGGTAACCTAGATTGGAAAGTTAGGGCTTCAATGCTTTCCACTGCAACAGCCCTGGTAATTTCAACAATGATTGTAACATTGTTTTTCTCCTTTTCGATGTAAAAAAATGTGTTAGATAGGTTAGGATTCTTCTAGCGAAAGACTTAACCATAACTTTTTTTATTACATATATCAAACATTTAAAATATGTTTTTTATTGCATAACTTTTCAGTTTTATATGCAAGAGGGTAGGTGCACAGTAATTTGGAAAAAAGAGCAAAAGAGATAGGTTCAATTATAAAAAATTCAAAAAAAATTCATATTGTTACCCATATTGATGCTGATGGCATTACTAGTGGTGCAATAGCCTATAAAACACTAAAGCGTCTGGGGAAAGATTTTTCAATAGAGTTTGTAAAACAGTTGGATAATAAGATAATTGAACGTTTAAAAAATGAAAATCATGAACTTGTTTGGTTTACAGATTTAGGGAGTAGTATAAGTAATAATTCAGCTGATTTAAAAAAAGTTATAACTGATCATCATTACTGCCCAGATGATTCTGATTTTTCTTATCATTTAAATCCTCATCTTTTTGGTTTTGATGGAACAGTTGAGCTTAGTGGTGCTGGTTGTACATATATGGTTTCAAGAAATATTGATAAAAAAAATATGAATTTAGCCCCTCTTGCGATTGTTGGAGCTTGTGGTGATCTGCAGGATAGAAGATATGGTAAACTTTTTGGTTTAAATAGAAAGATACTATCTGATGGTGAAAAAAATAAAACCATTTCAGTTAAAACAGATATCCGATATTTTGGCCGTGAGACAAGGCCCATATATAAACTTCTTCAATATGGTAATGATCCTATTATACCAGGTTTGACAGGTAGAGAATCCTCTTGTATAAAATTTTTACAGGATAACAATGTTATAATGAAAGATGGTGACAGTTGGAGACGTTGGATTGATTTAAGTCATAATGAACGTTCTAAAATTATTTCATCTATAGGTAAAATTCTCTTAAAAAAAGGTTTTGGTTTTAAAAATACTGAACGATTGATTGGAGAAGTTTACTCTCTTGAAAAGGAGAAAGAAGGTACTATGCTACATGATTCCAAAGAGTTTGCGACGCTTCTAAACTCAACTGCACGTTATGGTGAATGTGATGTAGGTCTTAATGTATGTCTTGGTGATCGTGATAAATATCTAAAAAAGGCTTTGAATCTTCTTCGCGGCCATAGGCATAATCTTGTTGAGGGGTTGCAGTTTGCAAAAGAAGAGGGTATTTTTAAGCGTGATTTCCTTCAGTTTTTCCATGCTAAAAATGGCATTCGTGATACTATTGTTGGTATTATTGCTAATATGCTTTTAAATGATGAGCAAGTCGATAGTAATTTACCTCTGGTGGGTTTTGCATATAAAAACGATGAGGAGGTAAAAGTTTCTGCTCGTGCTACTCAGGGTCTAGTCGATAAGGGTCTTAATTTGTCTCATGCTATGAGGAAATCTGCTAAAAAACTTGGAGGTGTAGGTGGTGGTCATAGTATTGCAGCTGGTGCTACAATTCCTAAAAGATGTGAAGAGGAATTTCTTGATTTATTAGAAAAAGAGATTAAATCTCAGCTAGAAAATTAAAGCTGAGATGTTTTATAGACATCTAATATTTCTACTTCAAAATATAGTGTTTCTCCAGCCATATCTGTAAAACTATATGGAATGGTTGGATCTATTTGTTGTTTCATAAACTCAATGAACATTTCAAGAAATTCAGATGGCCATTCATAAAGTATGTTTTGTGATTCGTTTCTAGTTATTGTAACTGTCCTAGGAAGATCAAGGTAGGCGATGTTATCCTCAGTGTCTGTATAGCTACAGTTTATCCATGTTTCATTGTAGCTTACAACTGTATATGTCATTGTCGAGTATCCATTTGAGATCTCAAGTGTATCTCCAATTTGAGGGGTATGAGTTACCACTATATGAGTATCGTTTACTACTGCATCACTTGCCCCTACCCAATATGAGTCAACCATACCAGTCATTGCATTATATTCCTTCCAGGTAAAATTATCCAGTTCATCTTCCGGCGGTGTAGTTTTATACCATGCTTTTGTATCATTTACCTTTGTAATAACTGTAGAATTCTCCCATGAAGGATAAACATCCACTATATCTCCTACTTCATGTGATATATCCCTGATTTTGTAAAGAGTTGTTGTATCTCCTTCGACATAATCTGTGTAATCGGGAGGTACCGATGAATTTTCGACTATCTCTATGACTTCTAATTGATAACCATCAAAACCAATTGAAGGATCTGCAGCTATTTCAATAACATCTCCAATCGTTGGTTTCACACCATAGCCTTTCTCTGGAGGAATGGCTGGAAGTGCTGCACTTTCATTTTCTTTTAACCCAACTATACCCTCTGTGAAGCCTTCAATCATAGTCATATATGCCTCGTAACCTTCAGGTGGAGATTGTGAGGAGTTAAGACTAACAAAAACATTTAATGGTGTTCCACCAGTTTTTGATTCAGGGTCATCATATGACGTATCAAAAATTGTTCCATTAGCATATCTACCAATATAATGAAGGTCGGCGCAGTCACCATATTCTACTTCTTCCAAAGTTGTAGGAATTGTTGTATTTGTATCTGAAGTATCATCTTCGTCAAGTATATTATCTAAAACATCGTATTCTAAAACAAGATATGAACCAACTGCCATTATTACTATTATTCCAAGTGCTATTGTTGCTAACTTTTCATTTTGCATAAGTGGAGCAATTAGGGTTCTATTATATTAAACTAATTGATTAAAATAATGTAATTATATAATAACCTGTTGAATCACTGTTCTAATAATTTTTGCAGCTAACATAGATGTCTCACCGTTATCAAAAGTAGGATTGACCTCAACTAAATCAAAACCAATTAATTTTTTTGAAAGTTTGCCAATAAAATCAAAAATTTCAAAATTTGAGAGGCCAAATGGTTCAGGGTTGCTTACACCAGGTGCAAAACTAGGATCTAGGCAATCAAAATCAAAAGAAAGATAAATATTTTTATCTTTAAATTTATCATTTACTTCTTCTGAAACAATATCAACGCCTTTTCTTCTAAAATCAAAGGAGTCGACAAAAAAAAGGTTTTTTTCCTCTGCAGCTTTGAAATCATCCAAACCAGATGAACGAACCCCAACAAGTGCAACATTTTCAACGCCAACAATTTCAGAGAAACGCCTAACAACACAGGCATGATTATTCTTGCTGCCTTGATAACTATACTTAAAATCAAGGTGAGCATCTAACACAACCACTCCAAAATCATTACCCCTAGTTCTATTAAAGGTGTCTACTATGGGTATGGACACTGAATGGTCTCCACCTATTGCAATTGGAAATTTATCTTTTTTAACAATTTTTTCAACAACTATTCTGATTTTATCTTCTGCAATTGAAAAATCATCATCTTCCCTTATTTCAATATCTCCATAGTCGTGAATCAAAATGTCTTTCAAATTTATCTTAGATAAAATATCATAAGGTTCAAAATTCCAACTTGCTTGTCTAATACTAGCTGGTGCTTTTTGTGTACCAGATCTAAAAGATCTACTTTTATCAAAAGGAATGCTAAATATTACAAAATTACTTTCATTGAAGTTTTCTTCTGCATCAGCAAAATAATCTGGGAATTCCATTTGAATAAATCACATCAACCTTAATCAAAAACCTTTATTTTTTATTTTCCTAAAAGGACTGCAACTGCTATAGCTGTTAAAAAAACATTATCCTCATTAGAGTTACCTATTTGTACAGCACTTTTTACAGAAAAATCTATACTATTTTTTTGATTCAGCGTAGTTTTCAAAAGTTGAGAGGATATATTCTCTACATTCGCTTTGACATTAGACTCATCAATATTTTCTGAACATACATTATATTCAGCTATATAACCACAAATATTTGGATTATCTGGCAGCGTAATACCTATAGCTGCCGCGATATCATTATTTGAATTATCTGTTTGAATACGAGACATAACGCAATAAGTTATTTCACCAGGTTTTAATTGATTTAGACCTTCTTTACGATTGATAATTTTACATTTTGGTGGTATTATACTTGACACATAAACAAGATTACATTTTTCGATACCTGCATCACGTAATGCAAGTTCAAAGGATATAAGTTTATTTTTGTGTTTACCAATTCCTCTAGTCAGAAACACTTTTTTTGGAATCATAAATTTATCATCTACTAAAACGTTTTGTAGGATATAAATCAAACTATATTTTATAAAAAATTTTAAAAATATTTGAGATAAATCTATACTCTTGTTATCTTCTTTCTCCCCAGAGCTACAAGATATGATACCTCTTTGCCAGGTTCAAGTTCCCCTTTGTATTCATCTGGTATTGGCATTTCAAATGTTTCATATGTTTCAAGATCCATCAATTGTACATTGTCTGCCATTAATGCTACTACTTGTGCTGTTCTTTTATCGATTATTGGAACATGTACTTTATGAGTTACAGGATTTACTATACTTCTTTTTTGACCGTCAAAAACACCTATTGCCTCTATTCTAGCTTTAGCTTCACCATGTTTCCCTGGCTTTGATGTAGATATACTTACTATTTTACAGGGTTCATCATCAATTATAAGATATCTGTTAACCTTCAATGTCCTTATTTCAGCTAATTCCTTCATTTTTTATTCCTCTGTTATCTTATATACAACATCATTTTCACGTACCCTGTCTTTAACCTTGATTCCAACTTCATCACCAGTTTTTACTGACTCAACAGGGTTCCTATCAATTTCCATACTGTTTACTTTTTGCTTGAGATCAGTATGAGCTCCAATTATGTGAATGGTATCACCTATTTTAAGTTCACCATCTGTTATTTTTATCGCTGCTACACTGACATTGGTGAAGAAATGCTCTATTGTACCTATTTTTTCTTCAACCATTTTTAAAACCTCTTTTTAAGGGAATATAATTTTGTTATTTTAATCTTTATCCACCATTTCATAGATTGCTTTTTTACCATGTTTGTTGCAGACAAAACCTTCCCAGTTTGAATCCCATTCCATGGGATTTCCACATTCTGGGCAGGCAAGACTTTCAATTATTTCTCTATGCTGTTTTGTTTTTGTTTTTTCTACTTCTGCTTTCATTTTTTTTACAGGATTAAGTGAATCCATTACCCATACGTCTCCACTAGGTGGAAGGTATGGTGTATTGTCTTGTTTCATTTTTTTTCTACGATAAGACTTCATTTGTTGTTTAAACTTATCACGCATTGTTTGTCTTCGGCCCATATTTCATCAAATCCAACAATTTTTTTTAATTTTCAAACAATGAATAAGGCTTTTCTTTTATAACCTCTTTCCTCATACAGGTTGGATGCAATGAAAGTCAAAGAGTTAAATTTAGATCAAAGAATCGTTGAAATACTTAAAGAAAACGAGATTACTGAGCTGTATCCTCCGCAAGATGAGGCTTTGCCTCCTGGACTTGAAGGGAAAAACCTTGTTGTATCTATTCCTACTGCTAGTGGAAAAAGTTTGATTGCATATCTTTCAATGGTTAACAAAATTTTAAAAGATGGAGGTAAAGGTCTTTATGTTGTCCCGTTGAAAGCTTTAGCTCGGGAGAAATACGAAGAGCTTAAAGATTTTGAAAAACTTGGTTTAAAAATAGGTATCTCCACAGGTGATTTGGATGACTCCGACCCCCGACTTGGTCGTTATGATATCATAGTTTGTACATCTGAAAAAGCTGATTCTCTGTTACGCCATCAAGTTGGATGGTTTGAGGATATAAAGGTTTTGGTTTTAGATGAAGTGCATCTAATTCATGATCCAACTCGTGGACCTACGCTCGAGGTTATTATTTCTCGATTTAAAGCACTATATCCTGGTACTCAGATTATTGCACTCTCTGCTACTATTAAAAATGCAACCGAGCTTTCTATTTGGCTTGAAGCCGAACTTATAAAATCTGATTGGCGTCCGGTTCCTCTTCGGGAAGGGGTGTGTTTCCGTCGTGAGATTAAGTTTGATGATGGGAAAATTGTAAATGTTGAAGGAGAGAGTAAAAAAAGTTTGAATTCATTGATTGAAGACTCTGTTAGTAATGGCGGTCAAGTTTTAGTTTTTGTAAATACACGCAGATCTACTGTTTCTGTTGCAAAAAGACTAGGAGGTCTTATTAAAAAACTTTTATCTGAAGAAGAAATCCAAAAGTTGTCCCCTTTTGTTGATTCACTAAAAAAGAGTCTTCCTGAGCTTACCTCTGTTGACAAGGATTTGTTTTTTTGTATCAGACGTGGTATAAGTTTTCATAATGCAGGACTTAGTAGTATTCATCGTCGATTTGTTGAACGTGGTTTCAAAAAAGGTTTAATTAAGTGTATTGTTGCAACGCCGACTCTTGCAGCAGGCGTGAATATTCCAGCTCAACGTGTAGTAATACGTGATCTGTGGCGATATGATCCAAACTTTGGTATGAAACCAATCCCTGTTTTAGAATATAAACAGCAGGCAGGTCGTGCAGGTCGCCCTCGTTTTGATAAATTTGGTGAAGCGATATCAATTGCTAAAAGTGCAGATAAACGTGATCAGATTTTTGAAAACTATGTTATGGCTGAAACTGAACCTATTTTCTCAAAACTTGGCAGTGAAGCTGCGCTTAGAATGCATCTACTCGCTGCTATTGCCACTAGTTTTGTTGAAGATTTTGAAGGCGTGTATCAGTTTGTTGATAGTACTTTTTATGCTTATCAATCTGAGACTTTTATGCTTAAAGATGAAATAGACAAAGCTCTTAACTTTCTACTGGATAATGGTTTTGTTGAAAACACAGGTAACAGTCGTTTTACTGCTACTTTATTTGGAAAACGAACATCTTCTTTGTATATCGATCCATTATCTGCTTTAAAGCTAAAAGAGGGTTTACAAACTTCTTGTGGGCGTAAAACTTCTGATTTGGCATTTATCCATGCAGTATGTTGCACACCTGATGTACGTTCTCTGTATCTACGAAAAAGTGATATGTGGGTTGAAGAAGTTGTTGAAAAATATAAAGGTGAACTTTTATTTGAGTGTCCTGAACCATTTATGGAAGATTATGAATGGTTTTTAAGTGATCTAAAAACCGCGTATCTGATATATGATTGGATAAATGAGGTAAACGAAGATGGAATTGTAAACAAGTTTAACGTTGGTCCCGGAGATATTCATAATATTGTTGAAACCAGTAGTTGGCTTTTTCATGCTATGCGTGAATTTGCAAGGATGTATAATTTTGATTGTGTATCAGATCTTGATAAACTTATACTTCGGATTCGTTATGGTTCTAAAAAGGAACTTCTCAATCTTGTATCTCTTAGGGGAATAGGTAGAGTTAGAGCAAGAGCACTATACAATAGTGGTTTTAAAACCATTAATGATTTACGTGGAGTACCCGTTAAAAGACTTGCTGAAGTCAAAACAATCGGTGAGACGGTTGCAAGAAATATTAAAGAACAAATTGGCGACAGCACAAAAATAGAGGAAAAAGATCTCTCAGAATTTATAAAAAAATAGAATTAGGTTAGATTATGGTTGAAATTATAGGCGTAGAAGCAAATATTGAGAATATTGACAAATTCATATTTAATATAAACAAATTCGCTCGAGAAAATAAATTATTTATTCAAGTTTTCAATGCAGATATGATCTGCGGGAAAAAACATCTGTTATCTGCTGTAAAACATGCAGATAGAGCCTTAAAACAAAACACGAATACAACAAATTCTTTTGTTATGGAGATTCTTCTCTACGCATCAGGTGAAAGACAATTAAAAATCGCTATTCCTAAGATGGGTGTAAAAGAGGGAAAATCAAACATCGCAGTAGTAATCTTTGATAAAGAAAATATCGCTGGGAATGTTGATGAAAAAATAATTAAAAAATTCCTCAGTTTCTTTAATTACCCTAGAAATGATAAAGTTCTAGAAGGAAATATTGATACCTTAAAAAAATTCGGAATATCAAAACCTGAAATAGATACAGTAGTGAAAGATAAATATGAGAACCTTATTTTGGAAAAAGTCGCAATGGTAGACATAATAAAATAAGCCCGCATGAGGTAGTTTGGATATCCTAGAGCCCTGCGGAGGCTCATACTCGGGTTCGAATCCCGATGCGGGCATATCTTATTTCTATCTAAATTGTAAAAAATTCTCCGTTTCTTTTTTAAACTAATACTCTTTAAGATTATTTGGCATTAGATGCAGAAGAATAGAAAATTTGTAGATTTAATTGAAAAGTTTTTTCCTTATAGATCTAAACTTGCAAAGATCACAAAGGTCCCAATGATAGGATGGATTGCCAATAAGATGCTTTTTGAAAAAACCAATCTAACTATTTTACCTAAAGATAAAACCGTGGAGATAAAGTTGGATAAAAAGATTCAACCACAAGAAAGTATAGTGCTACCATCAAAAGTTGTAGAATATTTCATCAAGAAATCTAATTATCGTTTTATAATGAATTTTTGTATATGCCGGGAATCAATGAATTGTCAGAATTATCCTCAGGATCTAGGTTGTCTTTTTATGGGTGAAGCAGCAAAGCAAATCAACAAGGAATTCGGTCGTGAAGCAACTAAAAAGGAAGCTCTTGAGCATGTTAGAAAATGTAGAGAGCTAGGATTAGTTCATCTGGTTGGAAGAGATGTTATAGATGAACAATGGCTAGGAGTTGGCCCTGGTACTCGTCTAATGGTTGTATGTAATTGCTGTGAGTGCTGCTGCCTTTGGCGAATTATTCCTGATATGGATAAAGATATGGGTCTAGTTGTAAAAAAGATGCCAGGTATACAGGTTGAAGTTACAGATAAATGCACTGGATGCGGGAAGTGTGTGGATGTTTGTTTTGTCAAAACAATTAAAATTAAAGATAATGTAGCTAGAATAGGTGATGACTGCAGAGGATGTGGGAGATGTGCAGATATCTGCCCCAATGGTGCAGTTAAAGTTAAGATTGAAGATAAAGATTTTATTGACAAAACAATAAAAAGAATTAATTCATCTGTTGATGTAACCTAAAAACTTTTTAAAGAAAAAGATATGATCCAATAAAAAAAATAGGTTTTATACGTTGAGGAGATTTGAATTTAATGAAATATGACACAGTTGTTATTGGTGCAGGATTTACAGGTACAGCTGCCGCAGCCCTACTTTCAAAAGAGCAAAAAGTAGTTGTTGTTGATGAAAACAATTATTATGGTGGACGTTCAGCGACTCGAACCCCCAAAGAGTACAGTTGGGCTGATATTGATGATTATTATGTTGATTTCGGGCACCACGTGTTCCCCACGGATAACTATCTTGATTTTGTAATCAAACATACCGGTGCTGACAAGTATTGTGATGTTAAACTTGTTAACATGCCTATGTTTTATCGTTATAATGATTTTCATAAACCTCCAAAAAGTTTTTTAGAAAAACTTAGAGCGTATCCTTTCATGCCTCTTAGTTCAAAGCTTAAAATCAATAAAATGTTAAAATATGCCCAAAAAACAAGTTTTAATGAAATAAAAGATAAATGGCTATATCGCTCAATTGATGAACTCTATGATCATTTTGATTTTGACAAGCATGCTCGTGAAATTTTTACAGATGGTTTTGTAGCAGGATATCAAACAGTTACCCAGACAGATAAACTATCAGGTGGGGATCTACTTTTTTGTATGAAAGCCTTTCAGAGAGGAATTAAAAAACATGGTACACCTCTGTTTGCAGCCAAAGGAGGTGTTGCAAACATAGTTAAAGCATTTGCTGAAGTTGTAAAAAGAAACAATGGCGAAATTCTTCTTGGGAAAAAAGTAAAAAAATTAAATGTAGAAGAAAAACAGATCAGGGGTGTAACACTTGAGGACAACAAAACAATTGAAGCAGAAAATGTAATTTATGCAGCACCTGTATATGGTCTTTTAAATATAGCACAAAAAAATCTTCCAGATAAATATATTAACAGACTCAAAGACGCGAAAAAAGAATCAACAAACCTTTTTCTCATTATAGGTGGTTCTAAAAAAACTCTTTTAGACAAACCAATTGGTACTTGGATTATGATACCGAAAACTGAGACAAATCATGTAGACTCATATTATTTGGTATATGAATTCCCACAAAATTTTAAACAAGCACCCAAAGACCGGTTTCTTTTCAATTTCGCTGTTGAAATCAAAGATATGGATGAGCTTAAAGACCAAGAGGATCTTGTAAACCGTATGATAAAAGATTTGCAGCCTGTTTTTCCAAATTTTGATTTCGAAAAAGACTTCCAATGGCGTGTGCATCATTTCTTTCCAATAGTAGATGGTCTCAGAAGAACAATTAAATGGCATGGAAAAAACCGTTTTGGACCTACTACACCTATAAAAAATTTGTATGTGGCTGGAGACTCATGTTATGAATTTAGTACAGGTGTAGACGGGGCGATCAGTTCAGCAATTTTTACAGTTGAAAAAATTACCGGTTGGAAGGCATTGTTTAGAAACGGTTAAAAAAATGAAGAATTAACAAAACAATAAGAAATTTAAAAAGCTTTAAATCCTCTTTTAGAAATGTTTAAGATATAGATGTAGATTAGACCCCAGGTTTTTAAATAAAACCATAGAGCATATAGAGGTTATAAATTATGGAAAAAACAGATGTTTTAATAATAGGGGGTAGCGCATCGGGTATTGTAACAGCAACAACTGGAAAATCTAGTTACCCGGAAAAGGAATTTATGGTTATAAGAAAAGAAAAAAATGTAGTTGTACCCTGTGGAATTCCTTATATTTTTGGATCGCTACACGATGTTAACAAAAACATAATACCTGATACAGTCTATGAAAAAGCAGGGGTAAAACTTAAAATCGACGAAGTCACCTCAGTTGACATAGAAAAAAAGATATGTAAAACATCTGATGGAACACAAATAAGATTTGAAAAACTAGTATTTGCAACTGGATCCCAAACAAAAACTCCAAAATGGCTAAAAGGAGCAGAAAAAGAAAACGTTTTTACTATACCAAAAAATAAAGAGTATTTAGATAGAGCATTATCAAAACTTGAAAAATTTAAAAAAATTGTAGTAATAGGAGGAGGATTCATCGGAGTCGAAGTATCCGATGAGTTAAACAAACTTGGTAAAGATGTAACAATAGTTGAGATATTGCCACATGTTTTAAACTTAGCTTTCGATGAAGAAATGGCAATTTTTGTAGAAGATAAACTTAAAAACCGAGGGGTAAAAATAAAGTCTGGCGTAGGAGTTAAAGAAATAAAAGGAGACACGAAGGTTAAAAGTGTAATACTTGAAAATGGTGAAACACTAGATGCAGATGCCGTAATTTTATCAATGGGATATTGTCCAAATACACAACTTGCTAAAAATGCAGGTGTTGAACTCAACAAAAAAGATTTCATATGTGTAGATGAATATATGAGAACTGACAACCCAGATATTTTTGCAGTTGGTGATTGTGCAGAAAAAAAGGATTTTTTTACCAGAAAAACAAGTTGTATAATGCTAGCCTCTACAGCATGTGCAGAAGCAAGAATTGCAGGTATGAGTCTCTATAAAGTATCAGCAGTAAAAACCTTTGGAGGTACTATAGCTATATTTTCTACAGCTATAGGTAAGACAGGTTTTGGAGTAGCTGGACTTACAGAAGAGATGGCTCAAAAAGAAGGTTTTGATTTTGTTACAGGGTCATTTGAAGGAATAGACAAACATCCAGGTACACTGCCTGAAACAAACAAACAAAAGGTAAAACTGATAGCAGCCCGAGATTCAGGAATGATACTAGGTGGAGCAGTTATTGGTGGGACAAGCGCAGGTGAACTAACAAATATTTTAGGAATTGCAATTCAAAGTAAATTAACAATTAACTCACTTCTAACAGCTCAGATAGGTACACATCCGTTAGTTACTGCACCTCCTACCGCATATCCAATAATAAAAGCAGCAGAGGTTGTTTCAAAAAAACTCTAAAAAAACAAATTTTTTCTTTTATCATTTTTCATACCCTCACTGCATCAAATCTCTTTTCAATAATATCTATAATCTTGCCTTGTATTATCGATGCTGCTATCATATAAAGACAAAGAATTATAACAAAAAATATGCCAAAATAAAAAACCATTACAGGTAATAAAGGGATTTTAATTGCACGATTATACAAAAAAACTACGACAAGCCCTGTTCTCATACCATGATTCTTTAAGTCCTTGAGTAAAGGATACCATACATAGATCGGGCCATGACTTAAAATACCGAAAAAAGCAGATAAAATCCACCCTTTAGAACCAGATTTTTGCCCCAGATACTTTGAGATATTTTTGGGTTTTAGAAAATAATTTGAAATACCCATTATAAAAACAACTAAAACAAGTACGGGTAAAATATTTAAAAGAATATTCCAACTAGCTATAAGACAATCCATTGTTTTACTAGAGTTTATAAAAAATAAAATAATATAGGATAATAACACTACGAATAAAAAATAGTAATTAAAAAAATTCTTTTTTTTATTTTTGTTTTTTTCTTTCTTTGAACTCATAATATTACCCCCAATGTTAACACAGTTGCAATAGCAACCATAATTGAGAAAAGAAAACCCAAACTGTTTCTTAAAAAAGAAAAACGTTTACCGAGAGCTGATGCTTCGGCAGGCATTTGAATAACCCCAACAGTAACCCAAGCGGTAACAAACGCAGTAACAGCAAAAAGACTCACACCTTCTTTTAAAAGTTCACCTCCGATTATATAACTAGTAATCGGATTTCCAGCTGAAATACTTCCAACTACAGAACCAACAACAGTATCTTGAAATATTTCTCCAGTAAAAACAGATGAAATCATAGCAGGTGTAATATAGACTCTAAATAGGCCAATAAGTAATACTACACCAATTAAAACTGGCACCATATTTGCAAAGCTCTTTAGAGCTTTATGAAAAGATTTAAACAGTGTAATATTGTTTTGTTTATGCTGTTTTTTTTCAACCATTCTCCTCAGGAACCTAGTATATTTTTTTATAAATAATTATCGAAGTTAAAAATGATGTTTCATTATAATTTCCTCATGTAGAATTTCTCATTTTTATATTCTAGTTCGACAAGTTTTCCTTGTGAAATTAGTTTCTCTATTACCCTCCAACTTGAATCATCTTTTTTTAAAAATTCTATAACTGCTTCTTTTTTCATAGGATGTACAGAGGTGATACTGAGTATATCATCTTCAATTTCACCTGTATGTGCAAAGGCATTACCTTCGTATCCTATAAGGTATTCAACATGGATATTTTTTTCTTTAAAAATTTGAAAAGCAGTATTAATTTTCTCTTCAGATGCAGCTTTAACCCATTTTTCTGCAGGAGGTCTTGTCGGAATAGAAATATAGCTTCTTTTTACATTTAAACCTGAGATAAACTCAGCGATTTTTTCTATTTCATCGGCATCATCATTTATGCCTTCGATAAGCATTGTTTCAGTATTCAAATTGCCTTTAAAAGAGTTTGAAAAATCCCCAATACCCTCAAGTATTTTTTCAAAATTTAATTTACCATGAGGTCTATCAACTTTCTTCCATATACCTTCATCAAGCGCATCAATTTTTAATGAGACCCAATCAGCCTTGGACAAATCCTTTCTAACATCCTTGTAGCTAATCAAAGATGAGTTAGTGATAACAGCAGTTTTAAAACCAATTGATTTAATTTGCTCTATTTCTCTACCAAGATTAATATCTATTGTTGGTTCACCATCAGGAACAAAAGTAAGATAATCGACATGCTCTTTGTTTTTTTGTGCTCGCTCAACCTTTTGTTTAACCGAGTTTTCAATTTTTTCAGTTTTATAAAACTCTTTTCTTTCAACTTGCATATCAAGGGTACGTCCAAGTTGACAGTAGACACAAGAATATGTACAAATCTTGGGGGGGATATTGTTGATACCTAGACTTTTTCCCAGTCGCCTCGATGGTACAGGACCATATGAGATCATATTTTCTTCGCACATTTACACCACCTACTACCTTTATTATCTTTGTTATTTTATAGCCTTTATCACAACAAAACTACCTTGACCATATCCATCTTTTATCTGATCTATTTTACAGCCTCCATCAGTAAAAACCGTTTGTTTAATCAAGAAATCAGAAAAATTTGCTTTTTTTAAAAAATATAGTACTTCCTCTGTTGAATAAAAACTGGCATTACTGTAAAACTTACTTTTATTCTTTTTTGATTGATATCTTTTGCCTAAAGCACTGTTTTTATCTATAAAACCAACTAGTATAAATCCCTCTTTTTTTAAAACTCTATAAGCCTCCTTGAAGGATTTTAAAATATCATCCACAAAACAAATTGTGGTAACCATAAGAACAAAATCAAACAAGTTTTTATAAAATGGAAGTTTCTCTGCTATGCCACGTTGAACCTCAATTCCTCTTTTTTGTGCTAATTTTGCCATTTTTTTTGATGGTTCAACACCAATTTTAATATTTAATGGGATTGCGAACCGAGCGGACCCAACGCCAATCTCTATTCCACTCTTATCCTTTGGAAGTACATTTTTTAATGCTTTGATTTCTGCTTGATAAATCTCTTCGTTTTTATTAAACCAGTTATCATATTCTTGGCTATACTTTTCGAATGCTTCAACTCGCGGCATATTTAACCCTTAGTTTTAGACTAGCATATATACTTACTTTGTTTTTTAAAGTCCATAATGTTCTTCAGAATATAGTTTTATTCAAGTTTTTTTAATAGTTCATTATAAGAAGTGCTTACATCAAGAATACTGTTTTTTATACGTTTTATTATTCCTTCAACATTTTCTGTGGTTACTGCGCCTTTTACAGAAGGTTCAACCAACCCTTCTTCCTCTAAAACTGTCAGAGAATATGCAACTTTATGTCTAGGATATTTTGTCTCTTCTGATAGTTCTGTTACCCCAATTGGTTGCTTTCTCTGTAAAGTTTTTAATACATTTATATGCCTATTAACTATATCTAGATTTGTTTTTACCATGTTAGTTAGTACACAATTTTCTTTCTTTTTTGTTTCTACCATATTGATTTACTCCAAAAAAAATTTACATTAGATTTTATAGTTTTATGGCATCTTCAGGACACTCATTTACACATACCCCGCATTCAATACAGGTATCTTGATCAACTATCGCAACTTCTTTTATAATTATTGCATCAACCGGACAAGCTTCTGCACATGCCCCACATGCCGTACATTTTTCTTTATCTATTTTCACCGCCATATATACTCACCTTTTACATAATATTTTGTTAGTAGTAAATATCACAAATACCCTCTATTTTTAACTTGTCAAGCTTAGAGAAAGATATTTGTTTATTTTTTGAAATTTTAATACATTTCTTAATTCTTTCTTCAACTTTATTTTTTCTCATCTTTTGTCATACTCACATGCCAATGTGTCAATTTTATGACCATTATTTTTGTATATTTGTGACAATTTTTTAAATCTGTACTTAAGTATCAGTTAATTTATCGGCATCAAACATTGATAAGAAAAACTCGCTATGTTTATAATTCTTTTCATTATAAATATAAAACAAAAAGCTTTTTTTATA
>CAZOBL010000007.1:16746-30877 GCA_964578185.1 uncultured Thermoplasmatales archaeon | reverse complement strand
AATAATTTTTTTTTATATGGTTTCTGGGAAAATATGTTTTAGAATAAACTCTTTTGTAGTTTCTATATTTGAATCTAGATAGATTGCGCCTATTATTGCTTCCATTGTGTTTGCGAGTGTGCTGGGGTTTTTGTCTCCGTTTTGTTTGGTTTCTCCTACTCCTAGTTTTAGGTACTCTCCTAGGTTTAGTTTTTCTGCGATTTCAGATAGATATGTGTTGTTTACTATCATTGAGCGTCTGCGTGTGAGTTCTCCTTCGCTGAAGTATCTGTTGGTTTCATGTAGTTGTTCTGCTGCGATAAATCCTAGTATGCTGTCTCCTAGGAATTCTAGTCTTTCGTTGTATTCTAGGGGTTTTTTGGCTTCATATGCATATGTTTTATGGGTGAGTGCGGTTTGTAGTAGTTTTTTGTTTTTGAATTTGTATCCTATTTCTTTTTGGAGTTCATCTAAGTTTTTGTTACACATAATGGTTTTACACATCCATTTTTTTTAGAATTTTATGTATTGGGTTATTTTTTTTGCAATCTTTTGGTCATCTAGTATTTGTATTAGTTGTTTTTGGTTTTTTAAGGGCCGGTTTAATAGTATTCTGTTGGCTCTCCTCTGTCCTATTTGTGGTATGGCTTGTAGGGTTTGTTTTTGTGCATGGTTTATGTTTAGGGGGTATGGTAGGGCTGTTACTGATCGGTATCCGTGGTCTATTATTTTTACGTTTATGAATTGTTTTAGGGGTAGTCTGCCGGGTATGCCTACTAGTATTGGGTAGGTTCCTATTTGTCGTGCAAATGTTAGTTTTCCATGGTGTTTTTCTGTGTAGACTTGTTTTAGGGTTGTGTTTTTGGGTAGGAGTTTTTTAAGGAGTGGTTTTTCTATTTGTTCTTTGATTTGTCTTTTGAATATTTTGAAGTATTTTTTATTTTTTTGTATTATTTTTGTGCCAATGTTTGCGATTTGTGTGTTGGGTATGGGTATTACTTGTCTGAGGTTTATTCGTCTTATTAGTAGTCCTTGTTTGAGTATTTTTTGTAAAAATTCTAGGTTGTATTGATAGGTTTTACGTGTTTCTGCGGGTAGGCCGAATACAAAGTTTAGGCCGGGTAGTAATTCTGGTAGGCCATTATTTCCACGTTTTTTTCCGTGTTTGTTTAAGATTTTTATGGCTTTGAGTATATCTTCAGAGGTGCCTTTTAGGTTGTTTTGTTTTATTACAGCGGGGTCTGTGCTCTCCACGCCGAATGCTGCCACATCACCAGGTGTATGATATTTTATTATTGTTTTTGTTATTTTTTCACTTTCTTTTGGATGTTTTGCGATTACTCCTGGGTTTGCATTGTCTATATGTAGTGTTTGTATGTTTTTGGTGTTTTGCCGTATTGCGTTTAGTAGTTTTTCTAAAGCTTGGGGGTTGGGTGTTGGAAATTCTTCTCGTCCTATGTTTTTTGCCATATAGGAGTAGATGCAGGGTTGGTTTCCAAGTCTTATATGTTTTTCTCCTTTTTGGTTGAGTGTTTTAATTTCATTTACTATGTCTTTGATTTGTCTGAATTGTGGTAGTCCTTTGAGTGGTTCACTGCAAAATGAGCATCCTTTGTTTATTGCTCGTGGGCATCCACGGTATGTTTCTATTTCACTTATCAAATAATCTGGGTAGAAAGGGTGTTGTTTTATTATCTCGGCGCCTTTTACAGCTATTTTTTTGATATCCTCAGGTGTTTGTCTTTTTTTATATGGGTCTGTTTTTTGTGTTTTTAGATTGTTTTCATAAAGGTTTTTTATAACTATTTCATCGTCGCCTTTGCATGTTAGTTGGAATTGTTCGTGTATATCCTGTGTTTTTTGTCCGCCTTGAAGACCGAATCCGTGTTTTGCTGCAGGTCCGCATAGTACCCATGTTGGTTTGGGTATTTGTTTTATGATTTTTTTGATTTCGTTGGGGCTTGCAGGGTGTCCTGACAGGTATCGGCCGGGTACGCTCATACCTGCAATTACTATTATCACATCTGATTTTTGTATTGTGTCAATTATGTTTTTTTGACTTCTTATTTGATCAATGGTACAATAGAATATCTGGTTTTTTTTGTCTATGTCCCATATTGCTCCTGCTATATATCTGGGGTAGGGGCTTATGTAGGGTGGTACACCTAGGCATGCAGGTTCATCTACGTATCCGTCTATTATTGTGGTTTTAATCATAATAATTCTATTTTTTTTTTATTTGGAAAGATATATTAAGTATTAATATTATTTTGTCATATAGGATTGTGGAAGCTTTCTTTATTTAGGAGGGTAGATTTGGAATGGATATGAATAGTTTTAATGAAAAACCGGTTTTTAATTTCAATAAAGATGATAATACACCAACTACTGGTGCTGCTACAGGTGGTCGTATACCCACGGGCTTGGGTCGTTTAGATGAGCTGCTGGCAGGTGGCCTGCCTGAGGAGACTATAACATTGGTTTCAGGTACACCAGGTAGTGGTAAAACAATTATGTGTTTTCATTATATAGCTGAGGGTATTCGCAACGGTGAGAAATGTTTGTTTTTATCATCAGATGAGCGCATTGAGCATATTGTGCGTCAGTCTGAGGAGTTAGGTTTTAATTTTGATAATGCTGTTTCTCGTGGGCTTCTTAAGTTTAAATATTTGGATTTAGACAAAAGTACAGTGCATGATGAAATGGAGAAAGAAATCAAAAATGGTAATTTCAGACGTGTGGTACTTGATTCTTTGACACCTCTCTCTGAGGTGCCTGTTTGGATGCGTCGTGATTATCAGGAGATAATACCCACCTCTGGTGATGCTAAGACTACCAAGTTTGATGTTGATTCAACACCTGCTCTACGTATGCATATCCGCCGTATAATTGGTATTTTAAGCCGTGAAAACTGTACTGCGATGCTCACCAGTGAAGTACCAGAAGGTTCACGTAGCCTTAGTCGTGATAGCATTAGTGAGTTTATGGTAGATGGAATAATCTTGATGGATCTTGATACCACAATGGATCGTCGAAAACTTACAATTCGTAAAATGCGTGCTACACGCCATACTCTAAAACCTCAAGATATAACTATTACTGAGGGTGGAATTAAGTTTTTATAAAAAATAATAAACTAAATGGTTTATCATACCTTTTTTTTAATGTTTTTATTTTATGACATCCTTTTTTATGTAATCATAGTAACGCTTTTTAAAATCTTCAAAAGCTTGGTATGTTTTTCTAGCGATATTATGAGTAAACTGTTTATCAGATGAATATAACAGCTCTCCTTTGATAACATCTTTTCTTATATAAAGTGGTAGATCCTGAAATATTTGGATGTCGTATTTATCGTTTACTCTCCCTAAAATTTTCATTCTAAATTTAAATCTTTGTTCCTTTGTTGCATCATGATATACTGCTATATCGATATCTGACATAGGTGTTTGTTTATTTGTTGATTGTGAACCATATAGTATTATGAATTTTACTTTGTCTCCTCCAAGTTTTTTGATTTTTTCAACAACTTCATTAATTTTTTTCATATTGTTTTTCAACACTAGTTTTTTTTTAGTATATGTCTAATTTTTAATTTTCTATTAAGCGAAGATATTAAAACATGGATATTTTATATTAATGATGGGTTCTTTGATGGAATTTAGTTATAATAAGGATTATATTGAACTAAAAGATAAAGAATTATCTGAGCTAGATGAGTTTGTAATAAACTTTACTAGATTACTAAAAAAACATTTTAATTATGTTATAATTAGCGGCTATGTTGCAATTTTGTTTGGTAGAAATCGTAGTTCAGAGGATATTGATGTGTTCATTGGAAACATACCTTTCGATAATTTTAAGAAATTTTGGGAGGAAGCATATAAAAAATATGTTTGCATTAATACAAAAACTGCTAAGAACGCATACTATAATTACTTATCAGATAATATACCCATCCGTTTTTCATTAAAAGATGAATTTATACCAAATTTTGAGTTAAAATTTCCAAAGTCTGAGCTTGATAAGTGGACTTTGTCTAATAAGAAAGAAGTATTAGTTGATAATTATGAACTCTTTATTTCACCGCTAGAACTTGAGATTCCATATAAACTTTATCTTGGCAGTGAGAAGGATATTGAAGATGCAAGATTTCTCTATAGGTCTTTTGAGGCTAATTTAGACATGAAAGTATTAGAAAAGTTTAACCAAAAACTTAAAACAAATGAACTATTTAGAAGGTATATAAAATGAAGCTTCCAGATGTTGATTTAAAAGAGTTGGAAAAACAGAAAAAAGAAAATTTTCAAAGGCGCCTTGAGTTTATCGATCAGTATGTTGAATGGTTAAAGAAAACTCCTAATAAAAAATGGAGTAAGCAGCAGAAGAAACTTATTGATTGATTTTGTTTCTTTTAGAAAAGGTTTTTATGCTTCTAGATGATTCTTTTATAATACTTAAGGAAAGGTTGGGATTGGGATGAAAGATAAACCGGATAACCCGGATGAGTTGGAAATATATTATGATCCAGTTTTATTGATGTTAGGAGGATGTTTTGATGAAAGATGATCCAATTGCAGATGTTTTAGATGATCTTTTGCGTCTTGATGATATTTATGCTTGTATGGTTGCTCGTCAGAATATGATTAGTGTTATGCCTTCGGCGGGTACTGATGGTTTTAAATCTGAGGTAACCAGTATTTGGGATATTATACATCGTGCTATGGATGATGTGTTTAATGTAATCCGTGAGTATTCACAGACGGGCCTTTCAGAGATGGAGTTTCGCCTGCAGGATTATGAAGTACTCTTTTATGTGTTTCATGAGACAGATAGTGCTCTTGTGGCAATTATTCCTGCGCTTGCAAATAAGGGTCTGCTGGAGGTTGAAATGGAGAATTCACGTCGTGAGATACAGGCTATTATGACTGAGCAGGAGAAAAAACGTTTAGCCGTAGCATAAAAAGAAAAAATTTGGTTTAGATGGGATGCTTAAAAAAAAAGATATGAAAGATGATGATTTTGATGCCGCAGTAGGCATGACAAGAAAATGGGATGCACGACAAGCCGGTCGAGAAGTAGCTAGAAACACAATTAGAAAACTAAAACGTCCACCAGATTTTTTTCTACTGTTTTCCACAATACATTATGAAAAAAATGGTGGCTTTCAAGAATTCTTAGATGGAGTATGGGACGTACTACCACCAGATACACCCTTGATAGGTGGAACAGTAGCAGGATTTATGAACCCAGATGGCTGTTATACAAGAGGAGCAACAGCATTAGCTGTATCTTATCCAAGAATGGATGTTGAAATTGGGATTGGAAAAAATTCTAAAAGATTCCCAAAAAGGGCTGCAAGGAATTGCGCCAAAGGTATAAATAAAAAATTAAGAAATTCTGTTTTTGAAAATGATTTTATTTTTGATTTAATTTCGGGGAGTTTAATCTTACAAGTTCCTGGTGCTGGTAGGAAAAGAGTACTTGGTAAAACGATGAGTACATTAGCAGAAATGCTGTATGGTTTTTCATTATATGTTTTGCAGAAAGGTTCTGGTAGAGAAGACGAAATTCTTAGGGAGTTTGTTGAAGAAATTGGCTCTAAGCCAATCTTGGGTGGCTCTTCTATGGATGATAATAAACTATCAAGTAATTTCCAGTTTTATAATAAAAAGGTTATAAGCAACTCTATAGTTGCTTTAGGCATAAAAACGGATAAAAATATTGATGTTACCCGTGATCCTGGAGTTAAAAAAACAGATATTTTTTTTGATGCTACCAAATTTTCTAAAGATCGTAGAATAATAAAAAAAATTAATAATAAGCCAGCTCTTCAAGGTTTCCTGGAAGTAATGGATTGGCCAATTGGTTATCTTGATGAAAGAATGTACAGAAAAACTTGGCATTATCCTTTTTGTTTCACTGATAAAGAAGGGCGTGAAGTACAGGAGGTTTTGGGTCTTATTTTAGGTTCATCAGTACTTTTTTCATATATGACTGAAAGCTCAAAATTACAATTGGCATCTGCTACTGGAAAAACAATCTTAAATGGAGTTGAAAACTCTATTAATAATCAAAAAAATAAGAAACCAAACTTTGGACTTGTGGTATCTTGTGCCTTAAGACTTGAAGCATTAGGTAACGAAATTTTTAGAGTAAAAGAAGAATTAGATAAATATTTTAAAAGTAGCCCATACCTTGTTATTTATGCTGCTGGGGAATCATCGAATACATCTGAGGGATTAACATATGGGAATTTAACATTTAACTTAGCCACCTCAAATTAAATTGCTTTTAACTATTTTCGATAATTTAATAATGCATTCTATTAATGTACAAATTCGATAAGGATTATGAGTGATGTATTGATAGTTTGCCCAAATGCAATAGATATTAAAATTCATCCTGTTTTTGATGAGATTGAACCTTTGTTGTTAGAACTTTCAAAAAAGAGGGATATTGTAGGTTTGGCGGCTGGAGCATTTGTGCCTCCATCCGAGGTTTTGTCATTGGCCTCTTATTTACTTAAAGAAAATATTTCAGTTTCTATTGTTGATCTAACCTTAGAGGCTTTAAAAGAAAATAATCCATTAGAATTCCTTGAAAATAGAATAAAAACAGAAAATCCGTCTATAATAGGTGTTAGAGCAGGTGAGATATGTTTTATAGACCAATATAAAGAAATAAACGAAATAATAAAAAATCATAATCCAAATATTTTATCTGTTGTTGGTGGTGTTGCTGCTACAGGTTATTATAGAGAATTTTTACTTGACCTAAATTATGATATTGTTGTTAGGGGTGAAGGTGAATTAACTTTCTTAGATTTATGTAAAAATTTTTTAGAAAAAAATAAAATTACAGAAATTGATGGGATAGTCTATAGAAAAAACAATAGCTGTAAAATTACAGAAGATAGAAGATTTTTGGATATTAATAATTTGTTAATGCCTGCACGAGAGATTTATCCCTTGAAAGAAATGTATGAAATTAATGGGGGTATAGATTTAGTATTTGCTAGTAGAGGATGCCCAAATAATTGTTCATTTTGCAATTCTCCTTTGTTTTGGAGGCGAAGATGGAGAGGAAGACAGCCACAAGCTATTGTAAAAGAACTAAAATTAATTGAAGAGAAAGGTGCAAACATTGCACATATCCATGATCTTAATTTTGGTGTAAATAAGAAATGGTTAAAAAAAATCTGTGAAATTATTAAAAATGAAAAAATTGATATTCTTTGGGATTGTCAGTTAACAGTTAATGATCTCACAAAAGAAACTTTGAAAACTTTGTATGAAGGTGGTTGTAGAGGCGCTTTTGTTGGTATAGAATCCGCAAGTCAGAGTTCGTTAGATGGTTCTAACAAAAATTATATATTATCTACCCTAAAAAAGGGACTATTAAATGCAAAAAATCGAGGAATACATATAGATGGTGGATATGTAGTGGGCTTGCCAGATGATGACTTGAAATGTTTAAAAGAAACAAAAAATTTAGCTATAAATTTATTAAAAAAGGATTTAGTTGAAACTCCAATATACTTTTTATTTAATCCCTGGAAAGGTAGTTATGTTGGGGATAATCCAAAGAACTATGGGATTAAAATTGAAAATTATGATTTGAGATATTATCACGGCTTTAGTTCAAAGCCGATTGCTTCAACAAGACATGTTGATGCTAAAAAAGTATATTCTTATTGGGAATCGGGTTGGTTTAAGATGAGGGATATTTTAAGAGAAAAAGTATAATTTCATCTATGTGGTTTATCTTTTATCTTATTCTCCAAAAGAGTTTTTAATTGGTTGCAATTCATTTTTTCAATTTTTTTAAATTCACTCAAAGCAAATAAACCTGCAGCAATTCCAAAAAACTGAAAATTGATTTCAAAATTTTTTTTTGATGATAGCTTCCAGATTATATCTTCTATTTTTTTTGAAAATTTAAAATCTTTTTCAAATAAATCTTGTATACTCTTTCTGTATAAATGATAATTATTATTTTTTGTAGAGTTAATCATAGATGATAGATTTCCGGCAATATCTCCACAGGATATTGCAGGTAAAATACCTTCTATAAATGGTTTGAAATTTTGATTAGCAACATCACCTGTTAACAAAACATTGCCATAAATCCATTCATCAGTTAAATCATTCCAGACTGCTTTACCTGATTTTTCAACAACATACTCTGCATTTTTAACTTGTTTTTTCACATGAGGTAATTCTAAAAATTCTTCAAAATATTTCTCCATTTTTCTCTCAGGAAATATCCCTCCTACACCAATATTTGCAGTTGTTTTTGATTTTGGAAAAATATATGCGTAACCACTTGGTGTGAATTCACCTGTGAAAACTTGTTCTAGTTTTGGTTTATATAAATCAAGATTTTTCATCTCCCATGAATAAACTTCTGCTAGATCTCCTTCTTTTGGATTATAAAGACCTAAAAGTTTTAAAACAGTTGATTCACTTCCATCTGCTGCAATCACAATCTGGGGTTTAATATCAAATGTTTTATCCTTTTTTTTTACAACTGCTTTTTTAACATTATTTTCCTCATCAAGTTCTAAAGCTGTTAATTTAGTATTTTTATATAGTTCTGCTCCTTTTTCAATAGCTAGTTTTGATACCCATTTATCAAAATTTTTCCGCTCTACACTATAACTTTTGTAAAGATCACCAGTTCTTTCAACAGATATATCATCTGTCTGAAAATACATACCCTCCATCTTCCAAATAAGCTGTTCTGAAGGAATTTTAAATGGAAGATAAGGAAAAAGATACTCACCAATACCCTCAGCACATTTTACAGGAGTTCCTATCTCTTCTTTTTTATCAATAAAAATTGTTTTTGTACCATTCAACGCTGCAGCTCTTGCTGCACTACTACCAGCGGGTCCTGCTCCTACTACGAGTACATCACATTCTACTTCCATATTGAAAGATAACAATACAATAAAGATTTATAGTATTTTTTAAAAATTATGCGCATACTGCTGTTTTCTTCTGTTTTTTACCATATATTCTCACTGAGAAATATGCTATATCAAAAAGTAGTATTGCAAGAAAGAAATACATTGGAAACAAACCAAGAAGAACCACAAAGAGTATACCTATTTTTGTAAGCCATCTCTGATGAAACATATAGTCAACTGTTCTGCGAAGAAGCGTTGGATTATCAGATGGAATATAATCTACTACATCATTTCCCAGTTCATCCAGAAAAGCAGCTGCCGTAAGAAACAAAAGTGGCAGCAACATAAAATCAATACCTGACAGAGGTATAACCGCAATTATCACAGCTGTACCAATAATATGAGCATGATTATCTATTTTCCCACGAAGAGCTACACCTAGAAGTATCGACAGAAGAATAGTTGCAGAAAACTGATCCATAACCATAGTATAAACCCATAATGCACCTAGAAGTGGAGCTAAAACTAATGCAAACTTTTTACTAAAGATTTTTTCATCAAATGCATCATCAATATATTTCAACCCCGCTCCAAGTAACGGGTAGGATAACAGAAAAAAATACATAATCTAGCTTCTACCTTCCTTAAATTCTCTCCTACCAAACCCAAATATTTTATTTTTTATTTTATTTGATGACACAAAGAGCATATATACTTTGTTTGCTCCTACTTATGCAGATAAATATGCACAAGATAAAAAAATAAGATAAATCTATAAATCGACTTATTACAGAACAATTTATACGCCTTTCTGTTTACTCAAAAGACAATTTACCCTTGTTTTTTTACTGTACAGTATTATCCACTGTAACCCTCTTTTTCAAACCAAATGCTTTAAGACGAATCCATAAATCAGATTTACCCTGTTTTACATCACTAACCTTACGAACTGTAAGATAAGCATAATCAAACAAAAACATCGCAAGGAAGAAATAAACAGGAATCAAACCAACAAACACAAGTGAAAGTATTGCCACCTTCATCATCCAACGATGATCAAAAAAACTGTTAGCAAAACGTACGAACTTGTTATTTTCATCCAAAACACCTTTTTTGTCATCCATAAAATCATTACCAACCTCATCAAGCAAAGCAGCAGCAGCAAGAAATACAAGTGGAAGCCACATCAAATCAACACCAGCAATAAAAATAACAGGTACAATAACAAGAACACCAGAAAGATGCGCCAAATTATCGATTTTACCCTTAATAACAACACCCAAAACAACAGCAAGTAAAATAGTTGCAGCAACAGGATTAATAATCATAGTATAAGCCCATAAAATCCCTAATATTGGAGCTGCAGCAAGTGCAAGCTTTTTACTAAATGTTTTCTCATCATAAGCAGCATCAATATATTTAATACCAGCCCCCAAAACCAAAAACGAGATTAAGAAAAAATACATATCTTTAAATGCCCCCTAAAAATCTTTCTTTTTTAAATCCATCCAACTTCTTTTCATTCATTTTCTTACGTTTCCCTTCAAACTAAAAAACAAAAAAAGGTAACATAAAGCCCCATACCCAAAAAATCCTACAAAATTCTAAAAACAAAGAAATCATTATACTTTTGTAGGAAAAATGGAAAAAAATGTTTTATTTCAAATCAAACAATCCAACTCATAAGCTTCTTCTATTTCATTTTCAAAAAGATATTTTTTTATTTTTTGAGAAGTTAAAGGTAAACAAAAATAATAACCATTTTCATGAAACACTAATCCATTCTTCTCGAAAGTATGTAAAATCGCTGCAAGTTTGTAATCCTCAACATCTGAAAATTTATCTTTAAGTTTTTCAAAGGATATTATATCAATACAAGATAGGAGAATTCCCCTCTCAATTTTATCCAATATATAAAATTTAACGTTTTTTCCATCTCTTTTATCGTAAATTTTTAAGAAATCTTTACCATCCTTCATAAAAAAGACTAGTTCGTTGATATCGCCTTTATTCTCAATTGCTTCTCTTTTAAATTTATTCCTTGTTTCTCTCCATTTTCCAATATAAGATATCCAATCATTATTTTCACCAAAGTTTTTTTCTTTTTCAAATTTATAATAAAAACAGATTCCTTTCTCCAAGATTTTTTTTGGGAACATTAATGAATCTGTCTTAATAAACTCTAAATTTTTTATATTAAACCTTTCAGTTTGGCAAAAAATTGGACTACCAAAACCAATGATTAGAGGGCTGTGATTTGGCGGGTCAATAAATCCTTTAATAAATTTTGTATTTTTTTCCGTTTCTATAAAGTCCTTTTTCTCTTCATTTGGAAAATTAGTTATAAGATTATAACCGTTATCTAAATTAAATTCCTTACTGAATTTTAATGCAGCAATATTATCAATAACTCGAGTTCCTTTATTCATTTTTTTAAGATAATTAGAACTAAAACTTTCTATACCTGTTTGTATATTTTTAAAACCTGCTTCTTTGAGTAACTTATAATCTTCAAATTTTAATCTTCCAGCACGAGCTTCCGCAAAAAAACAAAAATCCTTATTTAATTTTTTAATTTCTTTTATTAATTTTTTAAAATTGTTTTTTGGTAATGTATTGCCCATAATTTGAAAATTAATCATTTTATATCTATCAGATAAAAAAATAATCTCATCGATGATTTTTTTAACATTTTTCTCACGATATTTTTGATGTTGAAGATTAAGATTACAAAATGTACACCGATTCCACCAACATCCACGTGAAATTTCAATAGGAATTCGTCCATTAAGAAAAAAATATTTTTTGACATTTAGCTTACTCTTATTCAATTCTTTATAGAACGAATCAAAGATGGGTATGGGGAGATTGTTTAAGTCAACATTATTATCATTTTTGTTCCAGAATACTCTTTGTTTTATTCTAAAAATTAACCCGGGGTTTTGCTCAAGATTCCTATTAAGTATTAACTCATAAAGAGTTTTTTCGCCATCACCGGATATAACATAATCAACGAAATCAAAACATTTTAAGAGATTAACACCTAACCTTCCAGCACAACGACTTCCTCCAAGGACAATCTTTATTTCCGGATGTTCTTTTTTAATTTTTTTTGCAACAGCTAGAGAGGGTAATAATTGACCGTAATTCAGGCTAAAACCAACATAATCAAATTTTTCCCATTCAAAACTTTTTATAACCCATTTAAAAAAGGCATCGGTTTTTTCAACATATTCATCAAAGCTGAAATCAAACCCATTTTTTTTATTCTTATTTTCTAAATAAGATTTAATATTATTCTTTTTTATTTTCCAATTACCTGGGAATATATACCTTGAAAAAGCTATTTGAGCATCATAAGAATTGTTTGGGTTAGTAATTAAGCGATTATAATACTTCAATCCATAAATATCGGCTGCTTTTAAAAATAAATGCCTAGTCTTAACTCCAATATTTTTATCTCGTAGGAAACCATGTAAAACGGAAAGTTGAATTGAAGGGATAGATGTGCCCGCAAAAGGCATGGATACTAAAAAAATATCATTTTTTTTGCTCATTCATCCCAAACCCATAATAACTAAATCTTATTAAGCCATAAAAAATTAACTAATAATAATCAATAAATATCAAAATCATAAAATACAAGCAAATATTAATAATTGATACAAAATGGTAAAAATTGATAAAAAAGATAGAAAAATTCTTTATGAATTGGATCTAAATTGTAGACGATCAAATACTCAAATTGGAAAGAAAGTTGGATTAAAACGAGATGTAGTTGCATACAGAATAAATAGAATGAAAGATGAAGGAATAATTAATCATTTTTGGACTGCAATCAATACTTTTAACCTCGGGTATATGGTTTTTAGGCTTTACATTAATTTCCAATATGTAAATCCTGGCATTAGAGAAAAAATTGTACAACATTTTGTAAATTATAAAAAAGTATGGGCAGTAATGTCCGTGAGAGCTGAAATCGATTTTGATGTTGTAATATGGGTAGATGATATCTACGAATTTTATAGATTTTGGCAAAAAACTCTTGATAAATTTGAAGATTATTTCTCTCGTTATATCATTTCAATTTACATTGAGTCATATGATTATAAAAAATCCTATATATTGTCCGAGAAAAAAGATAATAGTACAAGAATGTTATATCATACTAAGGGCGACGGTAAATCAGTAAAAATCGATGAGGTGGACTATAAATTATTAAATGAAATGGCCACCAATGCACGAATCCCTTTAATTAAACTTGCTGAAAAACTAGATTGTTCCTCTCAAACTGTTCAATATAGGCTTAAAAATCTAAAAAAATTGAATGTTATACAAGGTTTTAGAGTTGATATTAACAATTCTTTATTTGGTCTACATAATTTTAAGATAGATATTTTTCTAAGAGATCACAAACAAAGATTGCCAATAATTAAATATCTAGAAACAAAGCCCTATTTTGAAGTTCTTAATGTTGCAATAGGTTGGAGTGATATTGAACCGGAATTACTTGTAAAAAATATTGATGAATTACTAGAAATAATGGAAGATATTAATCTAAAGTTTCCAAATGCAATAAAACGACAAAAGTATTTTATTACTGAAAAAGTACATAAAATTAGGTGGTTACCTGAGCTAGAATTTTGATATTTTTTACTTGCTTTTTATAAAATACAATATTAGTAACACAGGTCCAAAAAACCATCCAGAAAACAAAAATAAGCCTGAGAATCCAATCATATTTATTAAAGAGCCGCTTATTGTTGAAGTCCCCAATTCACCCGTATTTGAGATGCTTGTAAATATCGAAAATTGAGTTGCACCTATCTTTGGATTTGTAACATCCATAAAAAGAGCAAGAGTAACTACGTCATAACCCCCATATAGAAAACCTATTATACTGTAGATGATAAGTAACGATATCCAATCATTACAAAGAAACAAAGAAGACGAAAAGAATATGCTTATACCAATAAAAATAAATAATATATTTTTCCGACCGAATTTATCAGTTAAAAAGCCCCCAAAGATATTTCCTAAAATTCTCATAATTGGATATGCAGAAAGAATTAAGCTTATTTTTCCAATATCTAAATTTAATTCTGTTTTCAAATAAATAGGAACTGCAAAAAGAATCAGACCGCTACTGATTAATGAAATAAATGAGAAAGCTGTAACCAATTGAGTATTACTCTTCTTAAATTCTTTTGTTAAGATATTTATTTTTTTTTCCTTTTT
>CAZOBL010000007.1:0-16736 GCA_964578185.1 uncultured Thermoplasmatales archaeon | reverse complement strand
AAATATTGTTAGTAAAAAAATAAACAATCCTGCAACAAAAAAAACAAAATTATAACCTAGTTTTTGAGCTATAAAACCAAAAAAAATTGTCCCAATTGACATTCCTATTAATAAACCTGTGTTCATAAATCCATTGATTTTCCCCCGTTCATTTACTTTGGTTGACTGAAGTGCCCATGCATCAGCAGATACATCAATAAAAGCGGTTCCAATATGAGACAATAAAGAAAAAAATGGATTAATTAAACCTAGTATTATAAAACATCCAGAGGCTAGAAAACCACCAAATAATATAAATTTTTTTCTACCTAATCTTAAAAAATAATCTGAAATTCCTCCCCAAATAAATTTGACCATCCATGGGATTGTTGCAACACCAACAATTAATGTCGTAAGTTCAACTGAGATATTACTCTCAATTAAATATAAAGGTAATATTACAAGTATAAGTGCAAATTCAATTCCTTCTGCAAAATATAATGTGCTAAAAAGAATATATTTTATGTAACTATTTTTGTTGAGTTTGATCATCTTACCTATAACTAAATTATTTACGACAATATATTTATATCTTTCTTATAAAAATAAATAAATTAATAAATTCTATATATCTCGTTCTTTATAATTAAATAATAATTATATTTAAGAATTGCTCAAAAAAATCCTTGTTATATAATCTAATATAGTGAAGTTTTAGTTTTTTATAGAGAGGATTACTATAACCCTGTTGAGGGCCTCTGAGCGCCCGACATTTCAATTATATATTCGGCCGACATCATCATCATAAACATATTTTTTCTCACCACCCAATATTGTCACAACGTGACATGATATATTCTGTCGCGTTTAGTATATAAATGTGTCGTGGAAAAACGTCAAAATGTATAAATTAATAAATACTAGAAAAAAGTGGAGTATAACAAAAAAATAAATTTATAAAAAATACCCTTCACGACGATGTAACAAAAAAACAGTTTTCCCTTCATCGCCATGTAACAAAAACACGGTTTTCCCTACACGACCGTGTAAACATATATAAAGGAAATAAAAAAATTATTATTTTTGATACACTAAAATAAAACCCTCACGGGTGTCCTCATCTGAACTCCAAACACCATCACCACTACTATCATAATAAATGTAGACTTTCTCAATATAAACCGGATAAAACACATCCAGACGCATTGAATTTAGTGCATATTTTTTCTCATCATCCTCAAAAGTAGCATTCAAATAATCTTTGGTATCAGAAATACAAGACTTAGAAATCGGATCATCCTCCCTACCACTACTAGCATATGATGCACAAAGATTTAAAAAATCATGCAACTCCTCACCGCTCGTCCAACCACCACTACCATCTCGTGGCCAAACACTAGAAAGAAAACGAGTTTTTAAACTTAAACGCGAATTCCAAGAACCATCAGACTCAACTGTTAAATACTCAGAAGACAAAAATACACTATACTCAAAATCTTCATCCGGGAAAACAAAACTTGTAGTATTTTCAAAAAAACGAGTATCCATACCCTCCACAATCGACATAAAAGACGTGGAAATATTTTTAAGCTCAGCTTCACGACCCCAATCATTTAAAAAAACAAAACCCACAACAGAACTAATCAAAATACCAGTAGCAACAAGAAGCGCGAGCTGAGAGAGAGTAAGACCAATAAAACCATCCTGATTAGCTATAAACTTTAACAAAACACATACCATCCTCTTTTACAAGCTCCAGCTTTAACGTGTAACTTCCAGCACCAAACAAAGCAAAATCATCAGTGCTTTTACCACAAAAACAAACACTTGAGCTAAAACTTCTAATAGTTCCATCATCCATAACAAAAAAATAGTTATTACTCAAATTCTCATCCAAAGAATAATCACTAGGTCTGCTAACACCATCAACAGCCATACTACCAAAAACAACAAAAGACAAAGAATCAGGAAAAATAACCTTAACAGTTACAAGACTACCACTATCAGCATACTCATACATGTTTTCCGCTTCACTAATTATACTATCAATTTCACAACGAACCAAATCCACCTGAGAGTCTTCAGTCATACTGTTAATCGACAAAGCAAAACCCAAGATGATAAAACCTGATACACAAATAACAACAAGAAGATACACCGGCAGACCCAAAACAGCCAAACTATTTTTTAAAATATTCAACTACGAACCACCTTAATCATATCAACCTGACTAAAACGCTCAAAACAACCACTAGCATCAACACGGACATCAAAATATCCCTCAGAGCGACCCGGCTTAAGACAACCCTCAATGTTTACCGAAGCAAAACCCTGGCTATCTGTATAATTAGAACCAGCACCAGAAAGACCCTTAATTATAACAGAAGCATCTTTCACAGGATTACCACTACTATCAGTAACAGTTACATTAATAGAAAAATTACCACAACTACCACCAGAAACAAAATGTACCACCGGTTCAACATCCACAACTAGTTTCTGCGGAAAAAGACATACACCAAATACAAAACCAAAAATTACAACAAGTGCAACCACACCAATAATAAGAGAAACAGTAAGGCGCATGGGTAGACCAAGAACAGCTCTTTGATCTACAATAAATCCTCGTCTAAAAAACATTGGTTTACTGTTCATTATAAACCACACTGTGCTCAACAGTGTCAAAATCCTTTTTTTTACGTTTAAAAAAATCATTAAACTTCAAAGTTTTAAACAAAGCTGCAGCAATAAACACAAAACCAACAACTACTAAAAACACAGGCGATATCAAAAAATCTTTCAAGCCCACACCCACAAAAAACGCTGCAACAAATGCAATCAACCCTGCAATGACACCAGCAATCTCAAGAGGTATTTCCAATCCTAAAAACTGTAAAATAAAAGGCTCACGGCGTTCAATACGCTCAACACGATTTGAAACCTGACTGATTGCTCCTTGCGAGTTTTCCTGCGATTTAAAAAAATCCTGTTTAATACTTTTAAGACTAACATCAATGCTTTCAAGTTTTTCTTTCACAGAATTTATTTCATGTTGTTGACTGCTAAGCTCCTGTTGAATCATCATTATTTTACTTTCAAGAAGTTTACCGGCGGCTTGGATATAACCTGAACTATCAACGTTATCTTGATTTTTTGTTTGTTTTAGAATCTGAGTGATACCTACACCATCTCGTCCAAAAACTGGGTTGTCAACAAGTTCTTTATTGCTAGATATTCGTTTTTCAACAGCTGACAAGCGGCTGCTGACACTATTTGTTGATTGTTCAACTTTCCGAATCCAACTTCTCATAGACTGCAAGTTAACATTAAACTCTTGTTTTGTGTTTTTATCAGTCTTTTTTTGTTTATTGTTTAACATAAACCTTGAAATATCTCCTGATTATAAATTATTAAAATAAAATTTGTTTTTAGATATCTCGAACAACAGTTATTGCCTTAGTCATCTCTAAGGTTTCATAGCCACTGGCACTAACAGTTAATGTAACGTAATCCTCATTTATATTTGAATCAAGCTTTGGTGTAATATAATTGGCGGCAAAGCTACAAATCCCGTTACCATTTGTTGAACCCTGTGCATATATTCCTGCACCTTTAAGTGTTACAGTTGCACCATTTACAGGATCGGCGTCTTCATCATTTGTAGTTACTTTAATTTCAACAGGGAAATCTCCTGTAAAATTAAATTCACCTGCGCCAACTGCCCCTGGGTCTTCTGCTATTAATGCATTCTGTGTCACCTGAGCAGTCATCTGTTGTGTACCCTGCGGCATCATAAATATTACAGCTGCTATAACTGCAACGGCAACAATCATGATGATTATCAGATACATCGGAAGGCCTAATACTTGCGCTTTATTGTCTTTTAACAGTCTTTTTTTATTCATATTTATCTTTTCCTCCGCGGCAAAGGAACATGTGTTTTGTATTTTTTCAAATTTTATATGGTACATTTTTTTAAATAACTTTCTATATTAAAGTTAAATAATAATAAACATGCCCAATTTTAGCCGAATTTTATTTTTTGTAATAATCAAAAAAAACTAATATTAATAGCTTATGTAATTATATTAACAAAAAAATAAAAATATGTAATGTATATCATACAGAAAGTAAAATAAAAAACAAAAAAAGGGTTTTACCACCAACGGCCACGTTCTTGATACACACGAATAAAATTTTCAATACTGCGATCATACGTTTTTTCAACATCATCAGGGAAAAAACAAGCTGGTAGCTGCTCCATATCCCAATGATAACTTAAACACTCACAACACATACCCTTCTTGTCACATGGATACGTACAGTTACAACGCTTTTTGTTTTCCTCAACTCTGCATTCAACCATAAAAAAACATACTCCTCCAAAAAACTCTTATTTTACAAGCTCCTTTAATTCCTCTTCATTTAAAGTTTTTACCCCAAGTTTTTTAGCCTTTTTATATTTACTACCAGGGTTTTTACCAACCACTACAAAATCAGTGTTTTTACCAACAGATGATGCGACAATACCACCCTTATCTTTCACAAGATCAGATGCCTGAGGTCGAGACAAACCATCAAGACCACCAGTGAACACAAAACGCTTGCCTTTAAGAGAACTATCCTCAGTTTGCTCCTCCTTGGTTTTCACACCAGCCTCTTTAAGACGATTGATAAGCTCCTGATTCTCCTGAGTAGCAAAAAAACTAGCAACCGCCTCAGCGGTTTTATCGCCCAAACCATCAATAGCTTCAAGATCCTCCTGTGTGGCCTCAGCAAGCTTATCAATATTAGGATAATTAGCCGCAAGAAGCTGCGCAGCATATTTTCCAACATGACGAATCCCCAAACCATAAATCAAACGGGAAAGACTCATATTTTTACTTTTCTTAATAGAATCAATCAAATTCTGCGCAGATTTCTCTTTAAAACCCTCAAGTTTTAAAATATCATCAACAGATAAAAAATACAAATCCGCAATATTTTCAATCAAACCCTCGTCAAGAAGTTTATCAACAGTTTGACCACCAAGATGATCAATATCCATAGCATCACGAGAAGCAAAATACTTCACACGCCATTTAAGACGTGCAGGACACATCTTATTAGGACAACGAATTGCAACCTCACCCTCAGGGCGAACCACTTCAGTACCACAAACAGGACACTTACCTGGAATATCTTTTTTAGTCTCATCACCAGACCGTTTATCCTTAATACTTTTTACAACCTGAGGAATAACATCACCAGAGCGCTCCACCAAAACATGATCGCCCTTACGAATATCCTTACGCTCAAGCTCATCAAAATTATGCAAAGTAGCACGAGACACAGTCACCCCTCCAACATCAACAGGCTTAAGAATTGCAACCGGTGTAAGAGTACCAGTACGCCCCACCTGTACATCAATATCTTTGAGAACAGTAGTATACTGTTTTGCAGCAAACTTATAAGAAATAGCCCAACGAGGATTCTTTGTTGTAGACCCGAGAGTCTTCTGACTCTCAATACTATCCACCTTTATCACCGCACCATCAATCTCATAATCCAACTCATCACGCATATCCTCAAGCCTACGGCAATACTTAATCGCCTCATCGATATCCTCAACTCTTTCAACTAATGGATTCACACGAAAACCAGCCTTTCGCAATGCATCTAGGGCTTCACTATGAGTTTTAAAATCCCTATCCGAAAAAGAAAGAGTATACACAAAAATATCAAGAGGCCGACTGGCTACAACACTTGGGTCAAGCTGACGCAGAGAGCCTGCAGCAGCATTACGAGGATTAGCAAAAACCGTCTCACCACGATGCTCTTGTTCTTTATTATATTTCTTAAAACCAGATATAGACATATACACCTCACCGCGCACTTCAACATCTGAAAAAACCTTATTACGCAGACGAAGAGGTATACTACGAATAGTACGAAGATTCTGAGTTATATCATCACCCCGATACCCATCACCACGAGTAGCACCACGAACAAAACGACCATCCTTATAAATAAGTGCGACACCAGCACCATCAATTTTAGGTTCAACTACATAGTTTACATCAAGCACATGTTTATGCACGCGTTCATCAAAATCACGCAACTCCTGCTCATTATAGGTATTACCAAGACTGAGCATAGGAGATTTATGCTCCACAGTATCAAACTCATCTAAAGGCTCACCACCAACACGCTGAGTAGGAGAATCCTCTGTTACTAAATCCGGATGCTCTTCCTCAAGCTTTTCAAGCTGCTTTAAAAGCTGATCATATTCATAATCAGATATAACCGGATCATTTTCAACATAATATTTGTAGTTATGATAGTTTATCTTCTCACGAAGCTCTTTAATCTTTTCTTTAGCCTGTTTTTTACTGGTCAAAGCATTAACACCTTCCAACTCTTTATATGTTAAACTTTTTACAAAGATCTGAAACACTTAAAGTGTTTAAAACATCTTTTTTTTCTGCCCATCCACGACGAGCAGTAGATACACCATATTTCATAAAATCCATATTAGACACAGTATGAGCATCAGTATTAACAACCAGCTTAACACCCATATCCAGTGCCTTACGTATATTTAAATCATTTAAATCAAGACGATCCGGGAAACTATTAACCTCCATGTAAACATCACGCTCTAAGGCAACATTAAATACTTTATCTAAATCAAGTTTTAACGCCTCTCTGCTACCTATCATTCTACAAGTAGGATGAGCCAGAAAATTTACATATTCATTCTCAAGTGCTTTAACAATACGATCTGTTGCTTGTTTTTCACTCATCTTAAAATTACTATGAATTGCTGCAGCTACAAAATCAAATTTTTTCAAAATACTATCCGCATAATCCAAGCTACCATCTGATTTAATATCACACTCAGTACCACAAAAAACACGAAAATCCCCCTCTTTTTTGTTAATACGAGAAATCTCCTCAAGTTTTTTATCTACATCCCTTTCCGAAAGACCACCAGCAACCTTCAAAGACTCAGAATGATCAGAAATACCTACAAAACTATAACCAAGCCCTTTAGCATACTGTACTATCTCAGAAATCCTACTCTTACCATCACTGTAAACACTATGAACATGAAAATCACCATTAATATCATCAAGCTCTAAAAGAGAGGGTAACTCACCCTTATCAGCAGCCTCTATCTCCCCACGATTCTCACGAAGCTGCGGGGCAATATAATCAAGCCCAAGCTTGCTGTAAACCTCTTCTTCCTCTCCACCAACAACAAAATCTTTGCTATCTTTTTTAAACAAACCATACTCATTAAGCTTAAAACCATTCTTTATTGCTATACCACGCATTTTAACATTATGCTCTTTAGAACCAGTAAAATACTGAAGCGCGGCACCAAAACTTTTGTCTTCTACAACCCGTAAATCAACCTGCAAGTTATCCTCCAAAAGCACACTAGTCTTAGTACTACCCTTCAAAAGAACACGTTTAACATCATCATAATCTACAAAAAAATCCATAACCTCATCAGCTTCATCAGATGAAACCAATATATCTACATCACCAATGGTTTCTTTCATACGACGAAGACTACCAGCCAGACTAATCCGATTAACAACTTTACAACCCTTCATATAATCAACATAAGAAAGACCATCCTCATATGCAAGATTCAACAAAACACGACCTTGAGTTTTACGTTTAAGACTAATACCACGCAAAATAAGCTTCTCAGTAATCTCGCCAAAACCCTCTAAATCACGCAAACGACCCTCGCGAGCAGCCTTTTCCAATTCTGCTATAGATTTAATACCAAGATTCTTATAAATCGCAGAAACCTTTTTAGGTCCCAAAGAATGAATATCAAGCATCTCCAAAAGACTCTCAGGTACCTCCTTTTTTAAATCCTCCAAATACTTAAGCTCACCAGTTTCAACAATCTCACGAATCTTTTTAGCAAGAGCACCACCCACACCAGGAATTTCTTCAACACGATCCTCTTTTACTACTTTTTCAATATCCTCATCAAGCACCTCAATAGTCTGCGCGGCCATACGATACGCTCGAGTTTTAAAAAAAATCTCACCTTTAATATCCAACAAATCCGCTATCTCATAAAAAATATCTGCAACAAGTTTATTTTTCATAATAACCCAGCAACACTCCTCCACAAATCACAAAATAAATATACTATTTTAAATCAACAACAATCTCAACACAATCTCCATCATCAACATCCAACTCTTCACGAAGAAAAAACTTAGAAATAATCTCAACCACACTAGAATAATGACTACGGATAGGAAGAACCACCGCACCCCTTAATCCATCTACAGATGCATGATAACATACAACATCACCAAAAGTACGATTATCATTTTTAAAAGAACTAATATGAATACCCTCATGTTTTTTAAGCATACGAAGCTTGTTTTTCTCAACCTGTTTAATTTCAACATTAAAGGTACCAGGATATGGTTTGAAACCTAGTTTTTCTTTAAACTGCTGCATATAACCTTTCTGAGAGGTATAGTAACGCCCCTCCCCAAAACCTGAAACCAACTCACCTGTAAAATAAATTTTATCGGATATCTCAAAAACACGTTGATAATCCAAATACTCTTTTTCTAAAACAGCCACTCCTTTATCATTAATACTAATAATCTGTTTTTTAATACCCATCTCACGGTCAATTAAAGCTTTTTTATCAAGCTCCACCAGATAACGCGAAGCCGTCTGCTGACTTGTATCTAACTGTTTTGCAAGCTCAAAAGAGGATATCTCAATTTTATTTTCAACTCCTCCAAGCATCGCAAGTTCCTTTAATGTCTGCAAAAGATAAGGTTTCAAAATTATTAAACACGCCCCCATTTTTATTTAGTCTTTTAACTCAGTAGCTATTTTTTCTCCTTTTTCAGTAAATTCAATCCTGCCATTAACTTCTCTTATTAAATCATTTGCTTTAAAGTCGTCTATTACTTTTTCAACAACCCGTTTAATCAGTCTATGTTTTTTTGCAATTCTATCTGGTCTGCTTTCACCACTGATTAAACTATCAAAAACAGCACGTCTAAACTTGTTAGACAGAATATATCCTTCATCAGAGACCATGATTAAATCAACAAAGAATAATAAATAAGTCTCTTCACATAAAGTTTTTCTAATAAAACAAGAAAAACAACTAAAAGATTTAACTAGGAATAGTTTTATCCAACATTGCAATGTTTGAAAAAATACCCACCATACACAGCTCTCAAGAGCTTTTAGATATCGCATTTAAAAGAACACAAAAAGTAGCAATACATGATAGAGAAATATTTTATAAAAAAAAGAAAACTACTATCGCCAAAATTGATTCATTTACACAAACTATCACAGCTACTCTAGAAAGATATGTAAAAGAATTCCCTTCCCTTGATCAACTACCAACATTTTACCAAGAAATAATTAACGTGAAAATAAACTCAGATAAACTAAAAAAATCATTAGGAGGGGTAGACTGGGCTAGAAAAACCATACAAAAAATATATACCTCTCAGATAAAAAATATTAGAAAATCTGGGAACTTGGAATTTATACAACAAAAACAAAAAGAGATATACGGTCGGATTTCAAGTATTGTAAAACAAATAAAAAAAGAACTAGAGACTTTATCAGAAGCACAAAAAATAATGAAGCAGATACCGGGAATACGTGATATACCTACAGTTGTAATTGCAGGATATCCAAACGTTGGAAAATCATCTCTTCTCACATCTTTGTCAAAAGCTAAACCGCACATAGCACAATATCCTTTTACAACAAAAGAACTACATGTTGGACATATAACCCATGAAGAACACTACCAAAAAACCACCTTTCAAATAATTGATACACCAGGTCTACTTGATAGACCCATGGAGAAACGAAATGAAATAGAACATGAAGCAATTCTTGCGTTAAGACATCTGGCAGATATAATAATATTTATTTTTGACCCATCTGAAACATGTGGGTTTAAAATTGAGGATCAAAAAAATCTCTTCAATGATATGAAGGATATGTTTTCTGATTCAATTTTTATTGTAGTTGAAAACAAAAAAGATATTTTTAAAACAAAAAATAAAAACCATAAAGTTTCAACTAAAAACAATGAGGGAATTGAAGAGCTTCGTAAAAAAATTATAAAAGAATATAAAAAAATTAATTCAAAAAAATAGAAGAGTTTATATTTTCTTACATTTTAAACAAAATTTAGATAGGTTGTGAGGATGATATGAATAATAAAACGAAGATTTTTGTATCAATTCTCTTATTAATTGTTTTAGTTATAGCATTTTATTTGACAAAATCAAATGATAAAAGATCTAAAAATGTTATATCTGCAGAAGATGTGTTTTATGGTGATTATAAAGACGGCGACATATTAGATTTTGAAGGTAAAATAACAGATTCTATCATAATAAATTCTAGTTATGGGCAAAGCAATTTAGCATCGATATTTACAGGTGTTGACAATTTTGCGATTATGATAAATGATAATGGCTCATATTCTAAAGGTGATAAGATACAGTCTACAATTCATTTTAAGGAATATGAGTACAACGATATCAAAATTTTATCTGGTGAAAAAATCTATGGTTTATACTTATTACTGCCCTCATCTATAGAAGCAGCTCTTTTTTCATCTCAATATTCTCATTGTGGATTTATGTTAAATTTTAAAACAATAGATGAAAATGGAAAAACAACATATGAAATAGAATCAAAAAATGATTCTCTTAATTTATCTGACTTTAATCTTAAATTGATAACCATGAAATCAACAGATGCAGGCAATAAAAATTACAATCAGAACATAAATGCTTCAACGGAGCTTTTCAAAAATGAATGGATATATCTATCAGCTTTAATTTCGAATGCTCTAAGGGTTAATAATGATATAATAATAGACTCAATGGCTTTTCTTGACAATATTTCATCTCAAAATGGGATGATACATTATAATGATAAAAACAACAACAGTAAAATTGATACTAATGATACAATAAATGTTACAATTTCTCCAACTTCAAATAAATATAAAATTGATACTTATGCAATTTTGATATCTCCTATCAATGAAGATAAAGATTTTAGATTAGTTCATTACATAATTAATTGGTATAAAGGAGTTTATACCACAGTTTTAACAAACTAATTTTTTTTTAGACTTCAAGTTTGCTTTTTCTCATACGAATTAATAGATATATTGTAATTATTGCAAGTGCAATAATTAAAACTATTAGTATCACTACTGGTATCACTGGAAATACACCCACTTTTACCATTTCTTTGGATGATGTATGTATGTTTCCTTGACTGTCCATAAAGGTTGTGTAAAACTCGTAATATCCGTCACCTTCAGGTGATGTAAACTTCCATTCGTATGGTGCTATGGTTTTATTTGTATCAAATTGTTGCCATTCACTCCAGTCGTCTTTATCGGTTGAATAACGGAAATAAAGACCTGCTGATAAAACATCTACATCATCTGGTATATCGGCACCAATTGTAAATGTACTATCAGTTTGAAGTCCTTCAAAATCAGATAAATCAAGTGTAGGATTAATTATTTCTTCTTCAGCATGTTGTATTTTAACGCTTTCCATTGAGTCGGTGATATATACGTTTCCTGCCTTATCTGTTATTTTGAAAAATATTATATCTATGTTTTCTACATCAAGTTCATCCCAGAAACTAGCTTGAAGTGTGTATGTATCACTGTTAATGTTGGTTACTATTGTATCCCAGCTTGTTTCAATGTTTAACCTATATGAGAGTGTTTTAAGCATGATGTTATCTGTGAAAACTATTGAGAGACTATCAAGTTCTTCTATCTGGTAACCTCCAGCGTTTAAATTGGTGTTTAACTCAGGTGCTTGAGTATCATAAACAATGGTATCTGTACCCTGTTTCTGTGTGTTTTCAGTGTTACCTGCTTCATCCTCAGCTATGGTTCTAAGTTTGTAGTATCCATCATTGATAGGTTGATAGGACCATGTTACTGTATTTGAATTAGCAGTGTCATAATCAAACCAATTACCCCAATCTTGCTGATCATCTGAATACTTATATTGAAGAGTCAGGCTCTTAATACTGCTTTTATCATCCTCTCCACTTGCCTCAACTGTTAATACATCATTGAAATATTTTGTAGAAGTTAAATCCTGTATGTTGTCTATCTGTGAGCTTGGCTTAGAGATATCAAATTTAATGTTTAAACCTTCAATTGTTTCATTGACACTGTGACCTGCCAGATCCTCAACGTAAAATGACATTTTACTAATCTTGTAAATATTTGTTAAATCAAAATCACTTGAGGTATCTGCGGTAACTGTATAGTTATCATCTGCTTGCCGATCGCTACAACTGCAAGTCTTCCAGTCTGACCAACTATAACTTCCACCAGCTTGAGTGTTGTATCTGATCTTGTATTTTGCTCGTTCTTTGTCTATACCTGATTCTTCATCTGTTACTTTAACACTAAAACGCGGGTCTGATACAAAACCACTTATAATTGGGCTGAAACTGTCATTGTAAATAACAGGATACGTGTTTTCATCTTTCCAACTAATTGTCCAACTGTTAAGATATGGCAAAGTCTCAGAACTATTGCCTATAAACAAATCTGCACCAAGACGAATTACATTACTTGTAATAATTGATGATACATCATTGTCACTACCATTCAAACCATTAGTTATTAGATTATAATCCTCGTCAAAAACACTAAAGCTTAATGTATTGTTATATGTACTATCAAAATTAGCACTGAAAACATCCCACCAATTTCCATATGGAACATATATTGGTTTTGATAATATTAAACCTGCATTATTTTCAGTATACTTACCCATACAATACAGTCTACCAGTGTTAGTCTCAAAGTTTTCATTGCTGTTTATAAAAAGCATACCGTTAGCAAAGACAGGACTCCCGATTACATATGTCCCAGGTGAAGGATAAATTTTACCTGGTTGTTTTAACTCGGTATTCCATATTTTTTTACCTGTACCTGCATTTATTGAATATAGATTTCCATAAAATGAAACAATATATATTTTGTTACCTGCGATAAGCGGTGATGCTGTAAACCCGGATTCAAGTACTCCAGACTCAGTATCAAAAACCCATTTTCTAGACCCATCTGCAGTGTTAAAACCATAAAGATTTCCATCAGGTGACATCACAACTAATAAATTATTCTCATACAAAGCCGGACTGCTAACAGGTGAAAGACTCAATAAAAGCTCATAAAGCTGATTGCTTCGAACAAAAGAAAGACCTCTTAGACTACTACCAGATATAGTTTTTGACCAAAGTAGTTGACCTGTATCTGCATCTAGTGCCATTACTTTGCTATCTCCAAGAGTAGAAATATTTCTGTCTCTGCAGACAATAAATAGTTTACCATCAGAATATAGGGGATTAGATTTACCTATAGTACCAACTGATGTATTCCAAATTTCTTCTCCAGTGTCTTCATTGAATGCAAATAAATTATCACCATAAATATTGTCACATCCAACAAAAACCATTCCATCACCGACCGCGGGTGTTGAGAAACTTCCAGCTGGCAGATCTATAGATTCCCATACTGGTTCACCAGATTTTAAATCCAAAGCAACTAACTTATTGTTTCCACCAAGCAGCTTATACATCATCGATGCAACTGGGATATCCCATAGGTTACCATTCCAAGAAGTAACAAATACTTTATTATTTGCAACAGTAGGAGATGAAGAATAACAAATCGAACCAGAGCTAATCTCACTATACTCCCAAATAACCTCTGATAAATCATCTGCATTTAACGCATAAATCTTATTTGGACTGCTAAGCCTACTAGTTCCCAATATAACTTTTCCATCTGAGACAGCCAAGGATGAATCTACACTAAAATTCGCGGAACTATAATCAATTGGATACTGAGTTTTATTCTTATCATCATATGTAATATCATAACAAAATATACGCCCACTATCAGAACCTATATACAACTTATTGTTTGATATAACTGGGCTTCTAAAACCACCACCCACTAAATCCTTTTGACTATACCACTGATAACCACTAGGTTTATCTTTTAAACCCTCACCAATATAATACCGGCTGTTATCAGGATTTTTACCAAAAATACTCCAATCACCATAATTTTCATCAACATAAAATGAGTTAGCCACTTTTTCTGCTCCCTCAACTTTATCAACTCTTAAATCAGAAGAAAATAAATCCCTGTATCTATCAGCTGAAGTCTGCCAAGTTACACCCCAACTAAACAAACTAGCAGTAATATCAAACTGAGAAGTATTAAAAAAAGCTCTCAACTTAATCTTGCCATATTGAGATGGATCCAAATCTGAGATATCCATAGGTGAATTAACAGACTGATAATCATTACTTATTAAATCTCCATCCTCATCCAACACAGAAACCTCAACAAAAGACAGACCACCAGGACGTGAACTCTCCCATACTACACTCTCCCATCTCTCAAGAGAACCTGCGTTAATCTCATCTGATATTATATATCCATCAAGTAAATAACCCTCTTTAGTCTCAACTTCAGCCTTAACATAATCACTGTAAATAAAAGCATTAAAAGTCTCATTACCACTAGTACCATGTTTATCAGGTGAACCAACAATCAAAATATCAACAATACCTTCATCACTAACAAAATTTTTATCCAAATCAGAAAAACTTAGATCCGGGGAAGCACTATTGGTAATATTTGAGCTATCATAACCAGTTTCATCAACAAGCTGCCAATGAGGTAAAAGTTCGTTATAACTCCATAGAAACATTTTCAAATCTTCAAGATTAGCATCGTTTTCATATTTACCAAACCACCAAGAAAACTCTATTTTTTCAACATTATCTATATCTTCCTCAATTGAAAACTGGAAATGATGCGTTGGATAAAACGTGTAATCAAAATACTGAAAAACATAAGACTCGGTAACTACTCGTTCACCATCTCTTAACTCAATATCCTCATCATCATAATCTGAAAAAGGCATACCAGGTGAAAGATTAGGCGGCACAAATTGGGAGATCTGATCCATTAAACCTCCTTCTTCTCTAGCATAAAACGCTGAATCTTTATACCAGCCAGAAACACTATCAGGTGTTTTAGCCATATCATATACAATTTTTTCAGAACCCTGTTCTAATCTGTAAACACCATCATCTAGTTCACAATCTTTAACCTGTGATATAGAGGTATCATCAGAAAAATCATCATACCAAACACCATCAGTGTTATTTTGAACTGAACCTGCGTTAGAGGTAGATACAAAATTAAAACTTAAAACAAGCAGTAATACTACAGTTAGACTTATTGTTTTTTTTACAAAGTTTTTTAACATAATTATTATGCCCCCATTACTATAACAACATTAGTGTGTTGAAATTTTTATTCAACAACAAACTTTTTTATATGTTTTCAAATTATAATAAATCAAATATTTATATGGCTTTTGGTATATAAAAGTTATTATATCATATAAAAAATAAATAATTTAATGTCTTATCACAATTTGTATGTCCATAACATTCGTACCAGTAGGACCCGTAAAAAATATATCACCAGTTTTCTTAAAAAAATCATAAGAATTATTATCCCTTAAAAAATCATCTGGATATAAACCCATAGATGTAGCTTTATCAAATGAATCCCAGTCAGCTATAGCACCAGCTGCATCACTCATACCATCAACACCATCAGTAGCAAAAGAAGCAAAAACCAAATTATTACCAGCAATTTTTTCGACAACACCTAAAACCATCTCCTGATTTCTACCACCACGACCTTCACCATGTATAGTCACAGTGGTTTCACCACCAGAAATAAAACAACATCGCCTATCTTTTTCATCGCATCTTTTAAAACCCATAGCTTTACCTGCTAAAAAAACACCCATATCACGAGCTTCACCCTCCAAAGAAGTCGTAAGAACCAAAGTATCATAACCCAGATCCTTAGCACGCCCCTCGGCAGATAAACAAGCAATTTTGTTATTTGCAACAATAAAATTATAAACATCTTTGAAAACATCACTATTATCATCAGGGGTATCAGCAATTATACCCTCAACACCCTTTCTAATAACATCCTGTGCACTATCTGGTATCACATCCCAAATACCATATTTTTCTAAAACATTTTTTGCATCAGAAAAACTAGTTGAATCACCAACCGTAGGACCTGACGCAATAAAACTCAGAGGATCACCAACAATATCCGAAATTATAAGCGAAACCATGACACCCTTACATTTTACTGCAAGCTGACCACCTTTAACTTTTGATAAATGTTTACGAACAGTATTAATCTCATTTATATTTGCACCAGACTTTAAAAGCAAATCAGTAACACATTTTAAATCATCTAAACTAACACGAGGACGCGCTAAAAGAGCAGATCCACCACCAGAAATCAAAACAAGTAAAAGATCATCACTACCACATTTTTCTACTAAATCAACAATCTTATCAGCACCCTCAACACTACCACTATTAGGGATAGGATGACCACCAACAACAGTCAAAACACGTTCATCCTCAACAACATTATCAGACTCATTTGTAACTACAACACCTTCTTTAACACTCAAAGAATCACAAACAGCCTGAGCCATACCAACACTAGCTTTACCAAAACCCACCAAATACACATTTTTAAAACGGGATATATCAAACTCTTCAGACTCAAAGAAAACACGCGAGCCATCAACATGTTTTTTAACACAATTATAAGGATT